>JACQPK010000059.1 GCA_016207565.1 Elusimicrobiota bacterium | reverse complement strand
CGCTGCGCGACGAGTACGTCAAGCTCTACCAGCAGATGATCACAAACGGAGACCGCCCGCGCATCCTGCTGTTCGGTCTGCTCCAGCGCGCGATCCCCGAGTCCGTGTCCTCGGGCCAGACCAAGAACCTGCACTCGTTCTTCGGCGGTTTCATGCTCGACGGCCACCACAAGCTCGAGGCCTACCGCCGCGCCGGCGTCCCGGCGAACTGCCTCGTCATCGTCTCCGCCAAGGCGAGCAAGTACTTCCTCCTCAAGGAAGAGGGCTCCGGCGTAAAGGGTAAGTTCGAGGAGCGCCTCGCCTCTCTTGCGACGGTCTAGGCCTCCGGCCTGGGCGATCGCGGCTTCCCTCGCCGTCCTGCTCGCGCAGTTCTTGCGCATCCCACCGCTCCGTGACGCCGCGACCGGCCTCCCGCTCGAAGGCAAGACCCTCGTCCCCAGCCTCGCGCATCTCCTGACCACGCCGGTCTCGGCGACCGCCGACTGGGTGAGCTGCTTCAGCGTCCATCAGCTCGTGTCGTTTTTGGGCTGGTTCGTCGCGGCCTGGGCGCTCCTTCGCCCGCTGCGCGCGACGCCGTGGCGCGGCCCGGCGCGCGAGGCCCGCGGCTTCGCGACCCACGTCGGCGGGGTGCTCGCCTTCGCCGCGTGGACCGTGCTCGCCCCGCGCCCCGTCGCCCGGTTCGCGCCGGCGCCGGGGAACGGCTCGAGAGACCTCGTGGTCGACCTCCACTCCCACACGCGGTATTCCTGGGACGGCGTGAGGTCGTTCACCCCCGAGCGGAACATGGCCTGGCACCGCGAGCTCGGCTACGACGCCGCGTTCATCACCGACCACAACGTTTTCGACGGGGCCCGCATCGGCTTCGACGCGACGCTCCTCTCGTGGCGCCAAGGCGGGCTCGCCGCGCTGCGCGGCACCGAGCTCAGCCTGCACGGCGCGCACGTCGTCGTGCTCGGCAACCGAGAGCCGATCGACCCGAGAGGCTACGAGGGCCCCGACGGGCTCGTCCGTTTCCTCCGCGAGTCGCGCGCGCGCTGGGGCGCGCTCGCCGTGCTGAGCCTGCCCGAGTATTGGCGGCACCATCGCGACGAGCTCCCGGCGCTCGCCGACGCGGGCGCGGCCGGCCTCGAGATCGCCAACGGCTCCCCGAAGGCCGAGCTGCTGCCGCCGAGCGGGCGGGCCCGAGTCGTCGAGCTCTGCCGGGCGAGGAACCTATTTTTGGCCGGAGTCTCCGACAACCACGGCTGGAGCCGCTCCGCCTGCGCCGCGACGCTCGTCACCGTCGACGGGGCGCGAGGGCTCGACGCCGAGCGGCTCGAGCGGGCCGTGCTCGACCGGCTCGCCCACGGCGGCTTCGCCGCGACGCGCGTCGCCGAACGCCCCATCCTGCGTCCCGAGGGGACGCTCGCGCTCGTCTTGGACCCGTGGAGGAACCTGTGGCGACTGCTGCGGACGTTGAGCCTCGCCCAGGCCTTCGTGTGCTTCCTTTATATAGGGATCGTCACAGCCCTAACTCGGCCAGCCGACGCAGGGTAGCGGCCGTGTGCGTGCCCATCCAGTACAGCTTCCCGCACGCGCGACAGCGGAGGAAGTCGGTCTCGAGAGCCCTCACCTTCGGCGGCGCCTCGGCCAGCGCCTCCTCGCGCGCCACCGGCTCCAGCGGGAGGTTGCAGACGGTGCACCGGGAGAACCAGCGCTCGCGGTCCGTCTTCAGCCCCTAGGCCTTCAGCGTCTCGATCAGTTGAGCCTCGCCGCCCGTCTCGCGCAAGACGACCAGCGTCAGGCCGTTTCTGGGAGGGATCCTCCGGTCGCGAGTGACCAACACGCGCCCTTCGCGTTGGGCCTGCTCCGCCATGGCCTCGTCGGGCCGCGCCGGGGCCGCCTCGAATACGGTGTCGTAGCCGAGGAGGCGCAGCCACCGGGCGAGGCGCCCGAGCATGGCGTCAACCAGGAACCGAGGGGTCTCCACCCCCGTCATTGTCGCTTTTTTGCCGCCGTGCCTCGATCGCGCGGTCGATCCAGCCGTCGCCGAACCGGCGTCGAGCCTCTGCCAGGTTGTGCAGCGGGCAGAGCAGCCGGATGTTGTCCGGGTCGTCGGAGACGCCACCGTCCGCGAAGGGGCGAATGTGGTCGAATTGGAGGTTCTCTCTAGCGCAGCAGCGCCGGCCCTTCTTGTCGCGGAACGCGCATTGCCCTTCGTCGCGCCGCCAGACCGCGTCTTTCACGTGCTGCGGTATGTAGCGGGAACCGGGAGTCGCCGGGCGGGACGCCCGGGGCCGTTTCGAAACGAGGCGAAGGTCGGGGTCGATGTCCTCCCGCATCCGCCGGAGGGCTTCTGCGATCACGATACCGGAGTTACCGCGGCGGCAGCGGCGAAGCCTGCAGAGGCGCTCGAGGTCTTCCACGGTCTGCTGGTCGGCCGTGAAGAAGATGCGCGCCAGCTTCTCGCTGAGCGGCTCCACTGCCGCGGCCGGCTGCGGAACGGGCGGAGGGAGAGCCTCCGCGGCCGGCTCCGGAGCCGAAACGGGCGGCGCCGGAAGCGCCAATTGCGGCGGGGCCGCCGTAAGCGGGCGGATCAGATCGCGCGTGGCCGGCTTGGGGGCCAAACCGGCGACGTAGAACTCCAATTGTTCTCGCTTCATCTCGCATGCGCGCCTCAGCAGGTCGCTCTCGTTTTCGTGCGTCAGGTGCGCGCTGACGGCAACGAGCCGAGCGAGGTCGGCCTTGTTCTCCTCGAGCAGCCGGAGGAGGTCCGGAAACTCGACGGCTTTCCGCGCCACCCGGATTCGCTTGTACGCCGCCTCCGGAGAGTACCCAAGTTCCGTCGTGCAGTAATGATAAAGGGACGGATACGGCGTTTCGCTTACGAGGTCGCGTTGATCGAACTCGATCAGACAGCGCAGCACCTGGACGATGCTTGCCGCCTCGTTCAATACGGCTTGCTTCAGCGCTAGCTCAACGTTGGCGTCGGAGTGGTAGGCGAGTCCGGTTTCCATAGTACCTCACCCACATATACGAATGCGGGGCCAAAAAAGTTCCCTGGCTCGACGAGACTGACTTTCGCTGACCTGCTGTCCCTGAGGGACAGTCCAGCCGTTGACACGTACAAATGGGCTGGCTATACTGGCGAAAGTGGCCACCGCGCCCGTTTGGGTCTATTTAGCGCTGGGGACGGCGCTTTTTTGGCTCGGCCTCCGCTGGTTCGAGCGCGTACAGCTCTACATCCCGGAGCGCCGGCTCGACGCGCATCCGGGCAGCGTCGGGCTCGGGTTCGAGACCGTACGCTTCGAAGCCTCCGACGGCGTCCGCCTGCACGGCTGGTGGATTCCGGGCGAGCCGGGCGCGCCCGCCGTCCTCTTGGCGCACGGCAACGCCGGCAACGTCAGCCACCGCGTGGAGAAGGCCCGCATCCTCCACGGGCTCGGCCTCTCGGTGCTGCTGTTCGACTACCGGGGCTACGGGCTCAGCGACGGCCGCCCGACGGAGCAGGGCCTCTACCGCGACGGGGAGGCGGCCTTCCGCCATCTCACGGCCGAGCGCGGCCTCTCTCCGGGCGACATCATCCTCTACGGCGAGTCGCTCGGCTGCGGCGTCGCGGTCGAACTCGCCCGGCGCCACGCCGCGCGCTCGCTCGTGATCGAGAGCGCCTTCACGTCGACGGCGGACATGGGACGCCTGGTCTTCCCGTTCTTGCCCGTCGATCGCATGGTCAACGACCGTTTCGACAACCTCGCGAAGATCGGACAGGTCCGTTCGCCCGTCCTGGTCCTGCACAGCCCCCAAGACGAGATCATCCCCTTCGCGATGGGCCGCCGGCTCTTCGAGGCGGCGCCGCAGCCCAAGGCGCTCGTCGAGCTGAGCGGCGGGCACAACGACGGCTTCCTGCGGGCCGGGAACGCGTACCCCGAGGCGCTCGGGGCATTCATCGTCACTCGTGAACGGGGAGGCACACGGGTCCGCCTATGAACTGTCCGAAGTGCCAGTTCGTCCTTCCCGACGATCAGGCCGCTCAGTGCCCGTTCTGCCAGGCGCCGCTCGGAGGCGGCGCGCCGGCCGCGTCCGCCCCGGGACTGCCGCCGATTCCCACCTTCGGGATGACGCCCACCCCGGCGCCGATGAAGCTCGCGCCTTCGCCGGGGCCGATGGCGCCCCCCCCCTCGCCGCAGGCGCCCCCGTTCGGCGCTCCGCCCCCGATGCCGCAGGTGCAGCCTCCGCCCGTGTCCGCTCCACCACCCGCTTCGGCTCCGCCGCCCGCGGCCGCGCCTCCGGGGCTAGCGCCCCCCGGCTTCCCCGGGATCATGCCTCCGACGATGGGCTCGGGCAGCAGCGCGCCGACGCCCGCGCCGGCGGGCGTCAATCCGGACCCGCTCAACCTCGAGGGCCTCAATCGCAACCTCGAGGCCCCGCCGCCCGTCCCGTCCGCCAACCCTTTCGCCGACCCCCTCGCGTTCCCGCTGCCCGGCGCCTCGGCGCCGCCTCCCGCGGCCGCTCCGACGCCGTCGATGGCTCCGTCCGCGGGCAAGCCCGGCGAGATCGAGTGGGAGGCCCCCCCGCCGCCTTCCCGCGGCGGAGGCAAGAATTTCATCTACTTCATCCTCCTGATCGTCGTCGGCGTCGGCTGGCAGACGGGCTATCTCTCGTTGGACGCCTTCTACGGCATGCTCAGCAAAGGCACGCCGGAGCCGGGGTTCGAGCCGCTTCCGCCCGTCACCCCGCCGACCGACGGAACCCACGAGCCCGGCCGCGTGGAGTGGAAACAGAAGCATCAGCCGCAGGGGACGCCGACCCCGATGCCGACGGCCGTCGTCGCTCCGGTCGACACGCCGCCCGACACTCCGGTGCTCCCCAAAGAAACATGGACGTTCGAAGGGCGCATCTACGACATGCTGACGCTCCGCCCGGTATTTGCGGCCGAGGTGAAGCTCGAGTCGCAGGACGGCAGGCCGTTCACCGTCCAGACCGACGAGCACGGCCGCTACCGCATCAAGGTGCCCGCCCTGGAGGCGGGCGCCTACCAACTGGCCGTGTCCCACCCGGATTACGACAGCAAGAAGTATTTCGACGAGATCAGCCCCCCCTACAAGGAGCTCGACCTCCAAGAACGCAAGGCCCTCGTGCGCCTCGTGCCTCGGCACAAGCCCTGGACGGGACGCGTGAAGGGGAAGACGCGGCGCGACCTCGTCCTCTTGCCGGCGACGCATTCTCTGCGGTCCAAGGACGAGGACGCCCCGTCGTTGGACAGCGGGCTCAGCGTCGAGTGACGCCGGGCCAGTCGGCGACGCTCGGGCTCGTCCAGGGCCTGGCGGAATTCCTCCCGATCTCGAGCTCCGCGCATCTCGCCCTCTTCCCCTGGGTCTTCGGCTGGCCCGACGGCGGGCTGGCCTTCGACGCCTCGCTCCACCTGGGCACGCTGCTCGCGGCCTTCGGCTACTACCGGCGCGACTGGGCCCAGCTCTTCTCGGAGGCGGCGCGAGACCCGCGCTCGGAGGGCGGGCGGCGGCTCCTCACGCTCGCGGCCGCGACGGCGCCGGCCGCGGTCGCCGGCCTCCTCCTCGCCGACCGCCTGGAGACGCTCGGCCGCTTTCCTCCGGTGCCCGCGACGTCGCTCATCGTGTTCGGGCTCCTGCTCGGTTTGGCCGCGAGGGTCGGCCGCCGTCACGTCGACCTCCCGCAAGTCGACTTCAAGACCGCGATGCTGATCGGCTGCGCCCAGACGCTCGCGCTCGTCCCGGGAGTCTCGCGCTCGGGCATCACGATCACCGCGGCGCTGGCCCTCGGCCTGACCTACGAGGCCGCGGCCAAGTTCTCGTTCTTGCTGGCGGTGCCGATCACCTTCGGGGCGGCGCTCCACGGCATCCACAAGCTGCACCCATCGCTCTTGGGGCCGCCGTTCTGGATCGGCCTCGCCGCGTCCACGCTCGCCGGGGCGCTCGCGATCAAGGCGCTCCTAGGCGCGCTCGCGCGCTGGGGCGTGGCGCCCTTCGTGATCTACCGGCTTCTCGCCGGCGCCGGCATCCTCGCTATCTGGCTGGCTCGCTGAAGATACCGGGGAGCCGCTCGAGCCTCAGCCTCCGCAGCGCCGCCATGATGGGCCCCGGCGTGGCTTCGATCGCTCGCCGCAGCTCGGGCAGGAGCGCGTAGGTCAGGTCCCCCGGACAGTCGGTGCGCGGATTGTAGTCGCGGTGGCCGCGAAGCACGGAAGGCTGGATGCCGTAGCGGTCCCGGAGCCACGCCCCCAGCCGCCGGACGGCCTCCCGCTGCGCCGGGGTCATCGCGTCGTCGTAAGGCGGATGGTAATTGCCCAAGAGAGAGATCCCGATGTTGCCTTCGTTGAACCCCCGCACGTGCGCCCCCCGGGCGTCGATGGGGCGTCCGCGGAAGATTCGGCCCGCCCCGTCGACGAGGTAGTGATAGCCGACGTCCGACCAGCCCCGGCCGGTCTGGTGGAAGTCCTGGATAAATCGTATCTCGGCCAGCGACTCCTGGAGGGTGCTCGTATATTTCCCGGCGGTATGGTGCTGCGTGAATTTCTCGGGGACGTGGATCGAGTACTCCTCCCGCGGGGGTTTCGCCCCCCAGGCCGCGCGGTCGTAGAGCTCGGGCTCGGGGGCCGTGAGCTCCGGGGGCGGCGGCGTCATGTTGCGAGGCCGCGCGATGGACGGGTCCTCCCGCTCGGCTGAGCGGAACGTCTCGATCGCGAAGAAGCGGACCATGGAGGCGGGGCCGTTCACGCGGACACGGAGCCGCCCCGGCCGGGCGTCCGGGAACACGGCCTTGGCCCAGAACCGCCGCCCCGGGAAGCGCTTGGGCCGCGCGTCGATCCACGGGCTCCAGTTCCCGGCCGCGTCGGCGCGGGCCACCTGGAACTGGGACGCCGGCTCGGCGCCTTCGCCTTGGAGCAGGACCGCGTCGAAGGGCTCGGCGATCCAGTCGCTCTCCTCAAGCTGTCGCGAGCCCGCCGCGTCCGGCTGCGGCGAGCCGGCCAGCGGCTCGCCGAAGGCCTTCACCGTCGTCCCGACATCGCCCGCCGAGACCGGTGCCGATAGGCATAGCGCCAAGAGGGTCGAAAGTCCCATATTGGCCGCGATTATACATTACCCTGAATCTTTCAGTTGATCGTTTTCGCTCACGTCTGAAAGATTCAGCACGATGATTTGTCCCGGATTCTTCGGACGCAGCGATACGGCCAGCCGAAGAATCCGGGATCGTTACCATAGGTTAACCCGGGGAACACGCCGGATTAACCGTCGCGGTGTAAACTGGAAGCGGAGGTGGGAGATGACCCTGGGAGCCGTCGCCGAAATCCGCGTGAAGGACCCTTCGGTCCTGGCTCAGCCGGTCCTGCACCGGATCCCGACTTGCGCGATGAAGGAGCGCTTCCGGATCGAGCTCGGCGTCGGGGTCAAACGAACTTCTTGAGCTTCTCCAACAGGCGTTCAGTGTCGAGCGGCTTGGTGAGATAGTCGTCCGCGCCGCAAGCGACCGCCTTTTCGACGTCGGCCAGCGTGTCCAACGCGGTGAGCATCACCACGGGGATTTTTCGCGTCGGCTTGTCCTCCTTGAGCACGCGGCAGACCTCGAGCCCGT
>JACQPK010000489.1 GCA_016207565.1 Elusimicrobiota bacterium | reverse complement strand
GCTTTGAAGAACGTTCCCGCGGAGAAATCCGGCGCCTCGGAGACCTCGAGCCCCTCGATCTCGATGCCTCGCAGCGAGAGGTCGATCTTGGCGAGCCTGAGCTTGCGTCCGAGCGCGGGCTCGATCTTGGCGACGGCCAGGGCGCGCAGCCGCTCGGGCGGGTACGCGCGCTTGACGTACAGGAAGAGCCCGGCGCCCGCCGCCGCGAGCACGACGAAGCCCGCGCCGAGCCACTTCACGAGCCTCATAGCGGCACCCTCTCCGCGCCCTTGTACTTGAACCGCGGCTTCCCGTCGACCTTGTGGATGTTGACGGCCTTCACCCTCCAGCGCGGCCCGGAGAGGTCCACGGTGAAATCGACGTCGAGCCGGTGGCGGCCGTCGCGCATGAACGCGCAGCCGACGAACCGGTTGGGCGCGAGCTCGCGGACCTTCTCCGACTCGATGCGCTCGAGCCGCAGCCTCCAGCGCTTGCCGGTCTTGTCCTTGAGCGGCATCGCTTCGTCGAGCTGGTTCTGCAGGATGTAGCTCTCGACGACGGTGGCGAAGTTGGTTCGAGCGACCCCTAAGGTCATCGGGCCCGTGTCCACGGGCTCCGGCTCCGGCGCCGGGGAGGCCGGCGCCTCGGCGTCCGGCGACGGCGTGGGAGAGGGCGCCGGCTCCGTCGCCGTGTCCTGGGCGCGCGCCGCGAGCCATACGAGCATGAGCAGCCGGATCATCCGCCGATTCTACAAAACACGACGTGGTGCCAGGCACCGCGTTGCATCATTGCCGGCGGAGCCGGGAGCCCGCGGATTCCTCGCCGAGATTGGCCGAGGGCGAGCGCAGCACGTTGCGGTTCGTGCTGTTGAAGATCTGGAAGGCTTGGCCGCCCCGGATCGAGACCACCCAGCGGCTGGCGCCCGGCCCATCGTTGAGGGCGTACGCCGCGTCCACCCGCAGCACCGAGCCCGTCGCCGATCTCGACGGCGCGAAGCGGAGCCCGAAACCGACGTCCGACTTGAAGCGGCTGTCCCGGAAGCCCCAGCCGTCGCCGGCGATCGCGCCGGTCTCGAAGAACGCGACGGCGCCGACGTGCACGAGGTGGAAGTACTCGCGGGTGGAGAAGACGCGGTTCTCGACGTTGACGAGCGCCGACTTGAGCCCCGTGAAGCTGTTGTTCTTGTAGCCCCGTAGCCCGGTGTTGCCGCCGAGGACGAGCTGGTGCTCGCCGTCTAAGCGGTGGCCCGCGTTGGCTTCGGCGTGCACGACCCAGGTCTGGGGGAACGGCCAGAACATCTTCCAGAACGCGTTCAGGCTGCCGTAGGCCAGCGAGTTCTCGAGGCGCCCTCCGGCGACCCGGCCGGCCACCCCCGCCTGGCCGAGGAAAAAGCGTCCTTCGCCGACGTGGTAGCCCTGCTGGTCCTGGACGCGCAGGATCCAGCGGTCGCGGTCGGAGCCCCACGAGTCGAGCATCGGCCCGCCCCAGATCGAGAGCTCGTTGCCGAGGTTGAAGTCCTCGACGCGCTGCATCTTGTCGATGTAGGTCTCCTTGACGAAGCGCGGCTGGATCAGGCTGTACCCGAGGGTGGGACCGCTCAGCGTGCGGTCTCCGGGGAGCGTCCCCGGCTGCGTGTCGACCGTGCGCTCGAACCGGCTCCGCTCGTAGTGCGTACCGAAGCCGACGCGCTGCACCGGGTCGTCGTCGGTGTCCAACCGGGCGCCGACGGACGCCTGCACGGAGGCGTAGTGCTGCAGGAACTTCGAGGTCTCAAGCGCGTCCGCGTACAGCGTGTCCTGCTGGATGATCCGCGTCCACAGGAGGCTCATCGCCCAGGGCGTCCGCAGCGAGAAGAACGGCCGGTCGATGAGCGCGCCGATCTCGTCGCCTTTGTCGGTCTGGGCGTAGAGACCCGTGAGCCGGTGGCGGGAGCCCGCCAGCCGGGGGTCCCGGTAGCGCGCCTCGTTGCGCTTCTGCGAGCCGAACTGCCCGTGGAACAGGCTCACCGCCTTGCCGAGCCCGAGCAGGTTGTTCTCCTCGACGCCCCAGAGGAAATACCGGTCCCCTCCCTCGGTCCCGACGCTCACCTGCGGCTGCAGCGTCCAAGAATCCTGCGTCTCGACGCCGAGGTCGAGCTTCCCGCCCGGCTTCGGCATGGGCCGGATCTCGGCCTTGCGGATGAAGCCCGAGGAGCGCAGGTTCCGCTCGGACTCCAACGCCTCGATGGGGTCCCAGCGGTCGTCGGGGCCGACGAGGAGCTCTCGCCGGACCACGTGCTCGCGGGTCATGACGTGGATCCGGTTGGCGATCCGAAACGGCCACCAGTCCTCGCCGCGGACGTTGGGGTCGAAGACGTTGGTCCGGAAGACGTAGACCCGGTCGATCGTGCCTTCGGTCCGGGCGTAGGTCGCGGTCGAAGGCGAGACGAACGTCTCCGAGGAGGAGGCGAGCTCGGGCGTTTGGGCCCCGGCGCCAGACGCAAGGACGAGCGCCGCCAGGGCCGATAATCCCACGCGGCGCCATTTTATAGAAAGCCGCCCCTGGGTTCAAGATTCTTGCAGGCGGCTCCCAGCGCCGCCGATTCGGACGGAAATCCCAAGCCTTTTCCTAGCGGAGAAGGCGGGAGAGGATCGTCGCGGTCGACCGCGACCGGTTCAGCGTATAGAAGTGAACGCCGGGCGCTCCCCCGGCCAGGAGCTCGCGGCATTGGCGCGTGGCGTACTCGATCCCGTAGCGCACGACCGCCTCCTTGTCGTTTTGGATCGGCTCGAGCTCCTTCATCATCGCCGGCGGGATCGTCGCCCCGCACATCGCGGTGAACTTCTGGGTCTGGGCGAAGCTGGTGACGGGCATGATGCCCGGCACGATCGGGCACGTGATCCCCGCGGCCCGGGCCCGGCGGACGAATTCGAAGTAGCGCTGGTTGTCGAAGAAGAGCTGGGTGATCACCCAGTCTCCCCCCGCCCGGACCTTCGCCGTGAGGTTCTCGAGGTCGGACTCGGCGGTGGACGCCTCGGGGTGCTTCTCGGGGTAGCCCGCCACCGCCAGGGCGTAGCCGTCCCGCCTTCGGATATGCGCCACGAGATCGGCCGCGTAGCGGAAGTCCCGCTCCTCCAGCGGCGGCACCGTGCGGTCCTTGGGCGGGTCGCCCCGGAGGGCGACGATGTTCCGGATCCCCAGCCGCTCGACGCGGTCGAGGATCGCGTCGACCTCCGCGCGCGTGTGGGCGATGCAGGTCAGGTG
>JACQPK010000488.1 GCA_016207565.1 Elusimicrobiota bacterium | reverse complement strand
GCGCGGCGTCGGCGAGCTGGTCGAGCTTCAGCGTGAAGAAGAAGAACGGCGCGTCGTCGGTGACCGGGGAGACGTCGAACTCGTAGCCGCGGGCGAACGACTCGGGATCGCGCGCGGTCAGGAGCGCGGCGAAAGGCTCGGAGCCGGGAGCGGGGCGCTCGACGCCGCCGGGCAGATGGAGCGCGACCGGCGCTCCGGGCGGCGGGCCGGGCCGCCAGTCGAGCGCGGCGATCTCGCGGCCCGCGGCGCGGAGGAAGCCCTTCACGCCCGCCGAATCGGCGGGCGTGAAGGGCGTCCGCTTCACGAGCACGGTCACCGCGACGCCGCTGTTGCTCAGCGGCCCCTGCGAGACCACCGCGAGGTGCCGCGACGGCTCGGCGGCGCCGCCGGACCGAAGCGCCTCGAGCGCCACCGAGACGACGCGCAGCGCCTCGCGCGGGCGCTCGAACTCCCACCGCGTCACCGCGAGGAGCCCGTCCGGGGCGAGGCGCTCGAGGTACTCCCGGAAGGCCTCGACGGTGTAGAGGTTGTTCTCGCTCAACGCGAACGCGCCCGCCGACGTCGCGGCCCACGTGTCGACGAGCGTCATCTGGATCACGTCGAAACGCCGGCCCGAGGAGCGCAGGAACGCCCGGCCGTCGGCGACGTGGATGTCGACCTGCGGCAGCGTGTAGAGCCCCCGGGAATATTCGGCGTAGCGCTCGCGCATCACCGTGGTCGCGATGAGCGGATTGATCTCGATCCCGACCACGCGCGGGCTCCCGGCGCCGACCGCTCGCAGCACCTCCGCGCCTCCTCCGGGACCGATGATCGCGATCTCGCCTCGCGGGCGGAGGGCGTTCGGCAGGGCGGAGACGTCGACCATCATCTTGCGCTGCAGCGCGCTGCCCGAGAAGGCTCTCGGGTCGGCGCTCATGATTCCGGTCGCGGCGTCGCCGTCGATGATCGCCGCGCGCGCGCCGTCCGGCCAGCGGACGACCTCGACGCGCGACAGCGCGTTCCAGCGCTTGAACTCGGACGGCGGCGCCCGGCGGCCCTTGGCGTAGACCACATCGAACACCGCTCCGGTCCCGTTGGCGGCGATCAGCCCCAGGGACGCGGCGGCGAGCGCGAGGCCGAGCCGGCGGCCCCCCGGCTCTTGCGACCATGCGACGGCCGAGAGGGCGAGCCCGGCGCCGGCCAGCAGGACGACGTTCGGCGCCCCGAGGACGTCGAGCAGCGGGATCGCCGCGAGGCAGGCGGCGGCGCCGCCCGCGAGGTCCGCGGCGTAGAGCCGGTGGACCGTCCCGCCGGCCCGAGCGAACGCCACCGAAAGGACGAGGCCGGCGAGGAAGAAGGGCGCGGCGGCGGCGAGGTAAATGACCGAGAGGCGCAGGAAAGAGCCCCACGTGACCTGAAGGGTCACGGGGACACGGAGGATCACCCACAGCATCGCCGCGACGAGGACGGCGCCCGCCGCTCCCGCGGCGCCTCCCAGCCGCGGGAGCGGCCGCGAGGCGAGCGTCGCGCGGCCGAGCTGGGCGAAGAGCCCGCCGGCGCCGAGCCCCAGCAGCGCGATCGAGATCGCGAGGAAGGCGAAGTGGTAGAAGAGGATCGCGGAGAACAGCCGGGTCAGCGCGAGCTCGAGCAGCAGGACCGAGAAGCTAAGGAGGGCCACCCCCGCGGCGGCGCGGCGCGGCATGCCCGCGAGCATACGAAACCTCCGGGCGCTTGCCCAGGGGTCAGCGCGGAGCGGGCGGCGCGGGATCCACGACCTCGCGGAAGGCGCGCCAGACGGAGGGATCGAACTTGTCCCGATTGGGCTCCATGATCGCCAGGGCCTTCTCGACGGTCATCCCCGGCCGGTAGGGACGGTTCTCCATCAGCGCGTCGAAGAAGTCCACGACCGCCGTGATGCGCGCCTCCATCGGGATCTCGCCTTCCTTGAGCCCGTGGGGGTAGCCCCGGCCGTCCAGGGTCTCGTGGTGCGCGACGGCCGCCCGGCGGCCGACGCGGCGGCTGAGCGAGTCGAGCTCCGGGTCGGCCTCCTCGCGGAGGATGCGGTCGCCTTCGAGCGTGTGGCGCTCCATGATCTTGCGTTCCTCGGGCGTGAGCCTGCCGGGCTTGTTGACCACGGCCAGGATCTCGTCGTCGCGCTTGCCGATGTCGTGCGCGCGCGCTCCCCAGGCGACCCGCTGCGCGTAGTCCATCGAGAACCCCATTCGCCAGGCGATCAGGCCCGCCATCAGGCCGACGCGCATGAGATGCGCGTAGACCGAGGCGTCCTTGGCGCGGAGCGTGTCGAGGAGGCGCATGCGGGCCTGATGGATGCGCGCGAGCTCGGGCGAGTTCTGGCGGTCCTCCATCCCGAGCAGCGTGGAGGCCGCGTCCAGCCGGCGCGCGTAGCGCCGGTCGGGCACGGAGGCGGGGCGCCAGTGCGCGGGGTCGTAGAACGAGGCGGGGGGAAGCGCGCGCGTGGACAGGAGCCGGGCGGCCTCCAGGGTCGGCGGTTGCGACGGGGCGTCGGCCGGGGCCGAGCCGTAGAGGCCGGAGTCCCAGTCGATCGGCTCGAGCTCGCGCGCGACGCGCCGCGCGTTGCGCATCGCCCGCTCGATGAAGACGCGTTTGGAGGCCTTGTAGGCGGCGCGCGCCTGGGGCCCGTAGACCGCGAGCCCCTTGAGCTGCTCCGTGAAGGCGCGGAACTCCCCCATGTCCGCCGCGACGGCCCGCGCCTTGGCGAGCTCCCAGGCCATGACGACCTTCGGCTCGGCCTCCGGCGCGGCTTCGGAGCGGGCCTGGGAGACGGCCTGGGCGGCCGCGAGCTGCTCCTCCTTGGGCAGCCCCGAGATTCCCGCGATCAGGCCCGCCCATTGGGCGGGCAGGCGCTCCGAGAGCGGGCCGACCGCGATGGCGCGGGCCTCGGGGTGGATGCCGACGAGCGCGACGAGGGCCGGATCGGCGGCGACGATGACCGACCGTCCCGCCGGCGTCTTGCCCCACTGCGCGAAGGCGTCGAAAGCGCTCGCCCAGCCGCCCGCCGCGGGGCCCACGACGGGCGCGGCGAGGCTCGAGGCCGGGAGGGACGCGATGACGGCGGCCCGGACGGGCGCGGCGGACAAGAGCAGCGCGAGCGCGAGCCGGGATGCCATCACCCGAGTGTGGCGCGTAGTACGCGCCGCGGCACGGGTCCGACGGCCTAGATGAGCCCTAGGCCCCGGGCGGCTTCCGCCGGGGCCGGTGGGACTTCTTGGGCGGCTCCGCCGGGGGCTCGTCGTCTTCACCCTTCTGGCTGAGCGCGGCCGCCGCGTTCGCGGCGGACTGGGCGAGGCCCCACAGGGCGCTGCCGGCGGCGGCGATGCCCTTGCTCGCGACGTCGCCCACGCCCTCGAGGCGCTCCGCGACCGTCCTGAACTTCCGTCCGTCCGGCTCGTCGATCACCGCGGCGGAGGCCTCGCAGGCGGGGCAGGCGGAGACCGTGCTCTTGAAGAGCCGGCCGCAGCGGGCGCAGATGTCGGTCCCGCAGCGCGTCTTGAAGATCGCCTTGCGCTTGGAGGCGTCGTACACGACGGCCTCGGCCTCCTCGCGGGTCAGGCCGCAGGCCTCGCCGAGCTCCACGAGCCAGCGGGCCTCCAAGAAGGTGACCCGCCTCGGGTCGACGAAGAACATCGAGAAGGCGTACGGAAGGCCGCGCAGCCGCTGGCCGGTGAAGTGACGGATCTCGCGCAGCACCCTGGCCTTCGGGATCGGCTTCGTGAGGAAGCCCTCGAGGCTTCGCGCGCCGTCGGCCGAGCCGCCGGATCTCTCGAGAAGGCGCTCGACCTCTCGGCGCCGGGGGCCGGTCATGTCGCCGTCGGCCCAGGCCCCCGCGAGCGCGAGCGCGACCTTGAGGCGGTCCTCGTCGGAGCTCTCTGCGACCTTCTCGATCTCGGGCTGATCGTCGCCCAAGACCTCCCCGACCGCGCGGTCTAGGTCCTGGTTGTCGAGGAAGCGGCTCGACTTGTCCTTCATGACCTGCCGGAGGTAGAAATGGCCCTGCGCGAACAGCTCGCACGCGCGGATGCGCTTCGGCAGGTAGGGGTGGCTCGTCCAGAGCTCGCCCCACTTCCCGTAGCTCGCCGAGGCCTCGTCGCCTTGCTTGGCGAACTCGTCGAGGTCGATGCGGTCGGCCAGCTCGCGTGAGCCGCAGCCCGTGAGGAGGAGCGCCTTCTGCGCCGCGCCGAGGTCCTGGGCGCAGATCAGGCCCGCGCGGTCGCAGGTGATCTCGGAGCGGCGGAACCAGGCGTTGAGGGCCACGCGGATCGGCAAGGCGAGGAGCTGGATGCCCGGGAAGGCCGCGCCGGCGAAGAGCCCCGCGTTCGCGAGGAAGATGGCCATCGTCCCGTAGAGCACGTGCTGCGACTTCACGTGGCCAAGCTCGTGGCCGATGATGAACATGAGCTCCCGGTCGCTCGCGACGTCCAGGAGCGCGCGGGTCACGAGGACGAAGGAGCGCCCGTCGTCGGTGCCCAGCGTGTAGGCGTTGATGTAGGGAGCCTCGATGATGAACAGCGGCGGGGCGGTGATGCCCAGGATCTCGGCCGCCTTCGTATGGAGGGCGTGGACCTCGGGGAACTGCTTATCGGAGACCTTCACCGCCGAGCCCAGATAGCGGATGCGGTCGAACTCGAGCCAGAACTCGAGCCACTTCTTGAAGATCCAACTGGCCCCGGGGAGGGAGCGCAGCGCGTTGAGGGCGTTGCGGTCGCCGGCGTACTCGTAATCGGTCGAGGCGATCCCGGCCACCGGCTTCAGCGACTTGAGCCACTTCTCGTCCGTCTTCCATCTCGGCATGGGGTGTCCTCCAGGCGCTGGCAGTAACGTTAACAGGGGGCTGTTACGAACGCAAGCCTTCAGACACCGGCTTTTTCCGGATGTTCCACGCCTCCGGGCGGGGCCACGCCCCAGGCCCAGACCAGGAGGAAGATGGAGGCGAACTGCTCGCTTTGGAAGGCCGTCTCGGTGAGGCTCATGAGGAGCAGCGCGGTCGCGGCCGACGCGGCCCACAGGGACCGGGCGTCCGAGCGCCGGCGGGCGACCCACACGGCCCGGACCCAGAGCGTGCCGTAGAGGGCGGCGAGCGCCGTCGCGCCCAGGGCGCCCCGCTCGGCCAGGACGTGGAGGTACTGGTTGTGCGCGGACCCCCACTGGGCCTCGTTGTCGAGCGAGCCCGGGTGGTAGGCGGGGAAGAACCGCCGGTACCCGCCGGGGCCGACGCCCGTGGCGGGGTGGTCGCGGAACATCCGCCAGGCGGCTCCCCACAGGCTCCAGCGCTCGCGGCCGAAGCCGCGGGGGTTGTCGCCGAAGCCCAGGAAGGAGCGGATCGCGCGTCCCTCGGGCGCGGTCAGCTCCCAGAGGGCCGCGACCGCGACGAAGAGCCCTCCCGCGGGGAGGGACCAGCGCCTCGCCTTCGGCTCCAGGACCGCCACGAGCGCGAATCCGGCGGCGGCGGCCAGCACCGCCATCCGCGTTTGGCTCAGGAGGAGCGCCAGGAGGGCCAACGCGGTAAATCCCCACGTCCGCCCGGGGCTGCCGGCGTGGCGCTCTCCCGGCCGCAGCGTCACGCAGAGTCCGCCGAGGGCCGCCAGCGCCATCATCTCGCCGAACACGACCGGATGGACGAACCCGTGAGCTCGCGTCAGCGCCCCGCTCCCGGATTGGAGGATCGACTGGGAGCAGCCCCACAGCGCCAGCGACGCGAAGGAGAGGGCGAAGGCCTCGAAGACGGGCGCGGCCGGCTCGAGCGAGATCGCGCCGACGAAGAGGAGCTGGGCCAGCGGCCGGTGCCAGTCCTTCCAGGCGGAGCGGGCCGCCTCGGCCGGACTGTCGCAGAGCCCTGCGCTGACCAGCCCCGCCGCGGCGTAGGCGAGGAGCACCCAGACCGCCGGCTCGGCCCGCCACGCGGCCCAGACCCGGCGGTGCTCGGAGAGGGCCCGGTGGGCGAGCGCGGCGCCCAGGAGGCCGAGGGCGATGTTGCCGGCGGCGATCGAGACCGGGAAGGCGAGGGCGCAGGCCGCGACGGCCGCCGCCAGCGGGGAGAGCTTCACCAGAGGGGGAGTCTATCAATTTCAGGAAGAAGGGCCCTTGCGCGACGGAGGCCGTCTCTTTACACTCCGCCATATGCGTAGGACGCTGTTTTTGGCCCTCCTGGGCTCGTTCGTGCTGTTCTCGGCCTGCGAGCAGGACACCCCGGAGCCCGACGGGGGCGGCGGCGGGGCCTGCCGCCAACTCGGAGGGAGCTGCACGAACAGCAGCCAGTGCTGCGGCGCGCTCTCGTGCCTAAACGGGATCTGCGACGCGAGGGTCACCTGCCAGGGCAAGGGCCAGCGCTGCGGCCCCGGCGTCTCGTGCTGCGGCGCGCTGAGCTGCACCGAGGTCGCGCCCAACAACCGGGTCTGCTCGGACGGGCTGTGCGCGAGCCGCGGGCAGGCCTGCGGGGGCGGCGTCACCTGCTGCGGGACCGATATCTGCCGGTCGAACGTGTGCCAGCCATGATCGACGACGACACGCCGGAGCGAGCGAGCGACGGCGGCACGGGACGGCTCGTGGTGATGGCGTTCGTGTTCGTCAACGCCGGCTTCGCGTTGCTCGTGTGGCAGCGCTGGCAGCAGCGGCCCGAGATCGAGCAGACGATCGCCGAGGAAGGGCGGCCGCTCTTGATCCTGCCTCCTCCGAGCGACCCCGTCAGTCCTGAGGCCGACATCGCCGCGCTCGCGCCGGAGACCTCCTTCGGCGGGGAGACCGACCTCCGCTCCGCCGTCCGCTCGGTCGCGCGCTCGGCTCCGTTGCCCGGAGCCTCCGCCTCGCTCTACGTGCCTCCGGCCGCCGGCCGTGTCGTCCGCGCGGCCGCCTCGGCCCCGTCCGCCGCTTCCATCGATCCGCAGGCGCGCGCGCGCCTGCCCGCCGCGACCGAGTTCTACCGGCGGCTCAAGCGCCGGCCGGCGTATGTCGCGCTGGCGAAGGCCTGGACGGAGGAGTTCGTCAAGCACAAGGAGCTCCGCCGGCTCAACCACCGCTACCATCAAGACCGCGACGCGGCGGCCTTCTTGCTGGGCGCCGTTCGCTCGCCCGAGTTCCTGACGCTCTTGGGCGCCTTCGCCGCCCGCGCCGACTTCCAGGGTTTCATCCGCGACATGATGGCCTCGACCGACGTCTCGCGGTCCGCCGCCGCCTTCATGAAGGACGGCAAGGTGGCCGACGCGATCGGCAGGGTCCACCTGGCGGGCATCCCGCTGGCCCAGATCGGGGCCGCCGCCTCCCGTCGCTGACCGTTCCTTTATAGGTATAATCCGTAGGCACGGAGGCTCTATGTCCGGATTCGGCGACACCATTTTCCTCAAGACGCAGGTCGACGTGCTGTCGTTCTTCAACGAGGACCAGCTCCGCCGCGTCACGCCCGACATCGAACGCGCCAGCTACGAGGGGGGCCAGGTCGTGATGCTGAAGGGAGAGATCTCGAGCGGCTTCTACATCATCAAGAAGGGCGCGGTGCTGGCGACCGGGAAGACGAAGGAGGGGCCCTTCTCCGTCGAGCTGAAAGCCGGAGACTTCTTCGGCGAGATCTCCCTCCTCGACAACTCCGCGATGGACGCGACCGTGAAGGCGACGGAGGCCCCAACCGAGGTCCTCATGATTCCGTCGCAGTCCTTCCAGAAGCTGCTCGAGATGCAGCCGCTCCTCAAGAAGACGCTCCTCGACAAGGCGGCCGCCCGCAAGGCCAAGCCGAAGGCGTGAACGGCGCGGCTCCGGCCGAAGGCGCGGCGCGGATCGGATCCAGGCTCCCGCCGCCGGCCAAGAACCTCCCGCTCGAGAGCGTTCGCGAGAAGGCGGGGCTCGCGCGGGACGCGCAGAAGCTCTGGCGCCGCTACACGCTGACGCAGCGCGTCGAGCGCGTGCGCGGGTTCTGGCGCGAGCTCCAGGCCTCGAAGGACCGCTTGGTCGCCGTGGTCCAGCGGGAGACCGGGAAGCCCGCGACCGAGATCGAGGTCATGGAGCTGTGCGGCGTCGAGCTCATCCTCAAGTACTTCACCCGGAACGCCCACCGCATCCTGAAGGACCAGGCCGCGTCCCGGCCGTGGATCATGATGAACAAGAAGGCCTACGTCCGCTACGTCCCTCGCGGCGTCGTCGGCCTGATCACGCCGTGGAACTACCCGCTCCTCATCCCGCTCGGCGACGCGATCGCGGCGCTCATCGCCGGGAACGCCGTCCTGCTCAAGCCGTCGGAGTGGACGACCGATACCGCCCTCTTCATCGAAGGGGTCTTCAAGGCGACGGGGCTCTTCCCCGAGGGCCTCTTGTCCGTCGCGCCCGGCGACGGGACCGTCGGCTCGGAGGTGATCCGGCAGTCCGACATGATCCTCTTCACCGGCTCGACGAAGACCGGCCGGCTGGTCGCGCAGGCCGCGGCCGAGCGCCTCATCCCGTGCGTCCTCGAGCTGGGGGGCAAACACCCGATGATCGTGCTGAAAGACGCCCCGCTCGACCGCGCCGCGAAGGCGGCGGTCTGGGGCCGCTTCGCGAACTCGGGGCAGACGTGCGTCGGCGTGGAGCGGGTCTACGTCGAGGCTGAGATCTACGAGGCGTTCACCGAGCGGGTCGCCGGCGAGGTGGCGATGCTCCGGCAAGGGCTCGAGCCCGGCTACGACGTCGACCTGGGCCGCCTGATCTATCCGCGCCAGCTCGAGACCGTGCTCGCCCTCATCGACGACGCCAAGGCGAAGGGCGCCCGCGTGATCGGCGGCGAGCTCGTCGACCCCGAGCGCCTCGTCATCTCGCCCGCGCTCGTCTTGGACGCGAAGCAGGAGATGCGCGTCATGCGCGAGGAGACCTTCGGCCCGGTGCTCCCGATCATGTCGGTGCGAGCGCCCGAGGAGGCCGTCCGTCTCGCCAACGACAGCGAGCTCGGCCTCGCCGCGTCGATCTTCAGCCGCGACCTCGTCCGGGCCGAGACCCTCGCCGCGCACCTCGAGGCGGGGCTCATCGGCGTCAACGACCTCATGGGCCATTACGCGGTGTGCTCGCTTCCGTTCGGCGGCTTCAAGCAGTCGGGCGTGGGCCGTCGCCACTCCGACGACGGGCTGCGGATGTTCTGCCAATCGCAGTCGGTGCTCGCGCACGAGTGGCCGGCCAACGCGCCCGAGCCTTGGTGGTTCCCCTATACCGAGCTGAAGGCCAAGCTCGTCGCCTGGCTCACTCGGCTCTCGTGACCCTCGGCATCCACGCCTCGATCCGCGCAGGCTACCCGGCCGCCCTCGAGACGGCGCGCGCTCTGGGCTGCCGGGCGCTGCAGATCTTCGGCTACCGCCGGCATCACGAGCCCTCGCCCGAGGAGCTCTCCGGCTTCCGCGAGGGGGCCCGCGCCCACGGGCTGCGCGTGATCGCGCATACCCGCTACGTCCCGTTCCTCGGCTCGCGCGACGCCGAGCGGCACGGCCATTCGGTCTCCCTCCTCCGGCGCGAGCTCGAGCTCGCGGCCGCGCTGGGGGCCGAAGGGTTGATCCTCCACGCGGGCGCGTACGCCGTCGGCGAGGACCGGGAGAAGGGGCTGGCCCGCGTCGCCGAGGGCGTGCTCCGCTCGCTGGCCGCGGGCGGCTCGACGGTACCGGTCGTGCTCGAGAACGTGCCCGGCGGGGGGCGCCGTCTGGGGGGGCCGCTGGAGGATCTGGCCGAGCTCGGGGCCATGCTCGACCGCCGCCGCGTGCCCGTCGGCTTCTGCCTCGACACGGCGCACGCGTGGGCGCAGGGCTACGACCTGTCGACGTCCGTGGCGGTCTGGCGCTTCACGGCCCGCGTGAACCGCCTGCTGGGTGCCGACCGGGTCAAGGCCTTCCACCTCAACGACTCGCGCGCCGTCCTGGGGTCTCACCGCGAGCACCACTGGCACTGGGGCCGAGGATATCTGGGCCTCGAAGGGCTGAAGGCTCTCCTCGCCCGCTCCGAGTTCGCCGAGGCGCTCGGCATCCTCGAGACGCCCTACGGCGCCGACCGGGAGAACCTCGACGTGGTGCGCGCGCTGCTGCCCGTCACCGCGTGACGTCCGTTGCGCCGCGCCATCGCGCGGCGGCGTGCTTGGCCTCCTTCCTCGTCTTCCACCTCGAGCTCGTGCTCGTCAAGGAGCTCCTCCCGCGCTACGGAGGGGGGGCCTACGTCTGGACGACCTCGGTCGCGGTGTTCCAGGGCCTCGTCCTCGCGGCGGCGCTCTACGCCGTCCTCGCGCGCCGGGGGGGGCGGGCGCGCTACGGGGTCCACCTCGCCTTCGTCGCGGCCGGCGCCTTCGGCGCGATCGCGCCCAGGGACACCCGGGTCGCCGGGTCTCCCGGGGTCGATCTGGCCCTCGCCCTGGTCTTGGCCGCCGGGCCGGCTCTCTTCGCGCTGGCCGCGACCACCGCCGTGCTCGACGACTGGGCGGGCGCCGCCGAGGCCCGCGGCCTCTACGCCGCCTCCAACGCCGGAGCGCTGGCGGCGCTCGGGCTCTTCCCGCTCGTCCTCGAGCCGTGGGTCCCCCTCGACCGGCAGCGGCACCTGTGGTGGGGGTTGTACCTCCTGGAGTTCGGGCTGCTCGCGTCTTGCCGCCCGGGAGCCTCGCGCGAGCGGACGGCGGCTGCCCCGCCGTCCGAGCCCGGCCGCGGCTGGGCCTGGGCGGCCGCCGCGGCGGCTCCCTCCGCGGGCCTTGTGGCCGCCACCAACGCGCTGGGCCTCGATCTCGCGTCGGGGCCGCTGCTGTGGGCGGCGCCGCTAGGGCTCTATCTCCTCACGATCGTGCTCGCGTTCCGCGGCTCGGGGCCGGACCTCGGGCGGGCCGCGGCGCTCTCGGGGGCGCTCGCGCTGGCGTGGGCCGCCGCGTTCGGCGCGGCGGCTCTCGCGGCGCTGTCGGGCGCCGCGTGGGCCGCGCACGCGCCCCGCGCTGTCCTTACCCTGGGCCGGGTCGGTCTCGACCTCGGCGCGCTGTGCTTCCTGGGGCTGGCGTGCCACCGCGCCCTCGCCGCGGCCAAGCCGCCGGACCCGGACGGCGCGCCCGCCTTCTACGCGTGGGTCGCCGCCGGCGCGTGGGCCGGGAGCGCGGCGGCCTCCTGGCTCCTGCCCCTCATCGCCCCCAACTCCGGCGTCCTCACGCTCGAGTGGCTGGTCGCGGCGGCGCTCGCGGCCGTCGCGGCCAAGACGGCCGCGGCCGGCGGGCGCCGGCTCGCCGCGGGCGCGGGCGGCGCTTTGGCCGCCTTCGCCGTCGGCGCGCGGCTGTGGACGCTCCCGCCGTCCGAGCGGGTCGTGGACGCGCGGCGGACGTTCTACGGCATCTACACGGTGACCGAGGGCGGCGGCGCCCGGGCCTTCTACCACGGCACGACGCGCCACGGCGTCCAGTTCCTGGACGCGGCCCGCGCGCGCCGGCCCGTCTCGTACTTCTCGGACCGAGGGCCGCTGGGCGACACGTTCCGCGTGCTGGAGCCTCGCCGCGTCGGCGTCGTCGGGCTGGGCGTCGGGACGATGGCGGTCTACCGGAGGCCGGGCCAGCGCTGGGTCTTCTTCGAGCTCGACCCCGAGGTCGTCTCGATCGCGACCCGGCACTTCAGCTACGTCTCACGGAGCGAGCCCGGCCTCGACATCCGCGTGGGAGACGCGCGGGTAGAGCTGGCGGAAGGCGGCGCCCCCTTCGACCTCCTGGTGATCGACGCCTTCCACAGCGGCGCGGTGCCCACGCATCTCGCGACTCGCGAGGCCGTCGAGCTCTACGGCCGGAGACTCGGGGCGGGGGGGGTGCTCCTCATCCACGTCTCGAGCCGGCTCATCGACCTCCGCCCGATGCTGGCCGGCCTGGGCGCGGAGCTCGGCTGGGCGGGCGCGACGCGGAGGCTCGAGGCGTCCCAGATTCCGCCGGACGAACGCACCGTGGACGCGTCGACCTGGGTGGCGCTTGCGGCCGATCCCCGCTCGCTCGACGGGCTGCGGGGAGCCGGCTGGGAGGATCTCCTCGCGGGCCCGAGGGCGCGCCCCTGGACGGACCGCCGCGCGAGCCTGCTGCCCGCGCTTTTCTAGGGCTCAGACAGTCTCAAATCGTGCGACGCACCAGATGAGACTAGACGGAGAGCTTCAGGCCCGGCCGGGCGATCCTGCAGTCGAGGCGCGAGCCGCGGCTCTTGAGCGTCTCGCGGGCCGCGGCCTCCATCTGCTCCAGGGCCGGGTCGGAGTAGGAGGCGTCCTGGTGGAAGAGGAGGAGGTGGCCGACCTCGTGGCGCACCGCGAAGTCGATCGCGCTCGAGGCGCTGGAGTGGCCCTCGTTCTTGTGCGCGTCGTAGTCGGCGTCCGTCCACCGGGCGTCCTGGATCAGGAGGTCCGCGCCGTGGCAGAGGTGCCCGACCTTCTCGTCGTAGTCCTGCATCGCGCTCGCCGATTCCCCGTAGAGCTCGCAGTCCGGGCAGTACACGACGCGGCGGCCCTCCGCGTCGAGCACGAAGCCGAGCGTCGTGCTGGGGTGGTTCGCGTAGAACGCCGAGAGCTTCACCTCGGGGAGGAGATCGTAGTGCCCCTCCTGCAGCTCGTAGAGTTGGATCTGCGCCGCGACGGGCTGCGGGAGCGCGTCGAAGGAGGCTTCGAACGCGTCCCGGACCGCGTCGGAGAGCGACTTGTCGGGATCGGTGGGTCCGCCGATCCGCAGCTGGACGCCGCCCTGGCGGGAGGGGGCGAAGCGGCCGAGCGCCTCGATGTGCGCCGGATGGTAGTGCGACAGCAGCACCCAGATGTCCTTATGGCGCGCGGCCCGCGTGATCTCGGAGCCCGCGTCGAGGATCCCCGTCCCCGCGTCAAATATGAAGAGGTGCTTCGGGGTCTCGACCGAGACGCAGGGCGTCTTCAGCCCTTGGCCTCCCGACGAGCGGGAGCCCCAGATCTGGATGTTGAGCGCCGTCTCGACCGGCTTCACGCTCGCGGAGCCGCCCCTAGGTGGGCCGACGACCTCGGTCACCTGGTGGGCGAACGTCTCGATGTTGTAGGGCTTCTCGATGAACAGGTTGGCGCCGTAGCGCAGCGCGCGCTGCTTCTCGGCCTGGAAGGTCTTGGCCGAGACCATGATGATCTTCGTGTCCCGGATGCCCGGGTCCTGCTTGATCATGTGGCAGAGGGTCAGGCCGTCGATCCCCGGCATGAGGATGTCCAAGACGACTAGGCCGGGCCGCTCGTTCTTCACGGTGTCCATGGCCAGCTTGGAGTCCGTGATGAGCTGCGTGTCGTAGCCGGCCTCCTGGAGGAGCGTGTTCGTCAGGGAGCCGCCGATCGGATCGTCATCGACGATCAGGATTTCGATACCCATGCGCGTGCGCTATTCTATAATATCCCTCTGTGAGAATTATCGCCGGGTCCGCGCGCGGGCGCAAGCTCCTGAGTGTTTCGAAGGATCTGCCCGTCCGGCCCATCTCGTCGCGGATCAAGCAGTCGCTGTTCGATATCCTCCGGCCCCGGATCTTCGGCTCTCGGTTCCTCGACCTGTTCGCCGGCACCGGGGCGGTCGGGATGGAGGCGCTGTCCCGGGGCGCCTCGCAGGTGTTCTTCGTGGACATGGACGACCGGTGCGTGAAGGTCATCCAGAGGAACATCGAGCGCGCCGGCTTCAAGGACAAGGCGAAGGCGCACCGAGGCAACGTCCTCTCGCCGTTGTCGTGGGTGAACTACCGCGCGGGCGTGGAGCAGTTCGACCTTATCTTCGCCGGCCCTCCGTACGTCGACGAACAGAAGCGGCCGCTCCGCTTCAGCCAGCCGGTGCTCGACAACCTCGCGGCCTCGAGGCTCCTCGCCCCCAACGGCTGGCTGATCCTCCAGCACCACAAGAAGGAGCCGGCCTCGGCTCCCGCGGGCTACGAGCTGTTCCGCCGCGCGCGCTACGGCGACACGCACCTGGACTTCGTCCGCCACGCCGGCGAGACGCGTTCTCCGTTCTCCTCCGACCCCGAGACCGACCCCGACGCCGCCAAAGAGGAATGAACCTGCCGGCCTGGCTCGCCGCCCACCCGGCGCCGCCGGCCCAGAAGCGGCCGCGGTCCTTCGAGATCAACTTCTCGCGGCTGCGCGCCTACCTCGAGTGCCCTTGGGAGTACAAGCTCCGTTTCGTCGACGGCCGGCGCCAGCCCTTCACGCCGGCCTCCGCCCTCGGGATGACGATCCACAAGGCCCTCGAGGCCTTCCACCGCGAGGAGGCGCCGGACCTCGGGCGCCTGTTGGAGCTCTACGAGCGCCACTTCCACCACGCGGGCTTCGACGACCCCAGGCTCAAGGAGCAGTGGTACAAGAAGGGGGAGGGGATGCTCCGCCGGTATTGGAAGGACGAGGAGGGCCGCCGCACGCGCGCGGCCTACATGGAGCGCGAGTTCATCTTCCCACTCGGCCCGCACACCGTCCGGGGGATGATCGACCGGGTGGACGAGCATCCCGACGGCCGCTTCGAGGTGATCGACTATAAGACGGGCGCGGAGGGGGAGGCCGGCGAGAGCTCCTTCTTCCAGGATCTGCAGCTCCGGATCTACGGCCTAGGCTGCAAGGAGGCGCTCGGCTTCGATCCGGCGCTGCTTACGCTGTACTACGTCGCCACGGGCCACCGGAAGACGCGGGAGTACGACGCGTCCGGCGAGGGTGAGCTCCAGGCCTTGCTTGGGCGCGCCGCCGATCTCATGGCGGCGGGCAAGCTCTTGCCGCCCGACACGTCGTTTTGCCCGTCGTGCGTCTTCCGCAAGACGTGCCAGTTTTCGGTGGCGAGAGACTGATGCGCCGCGTGCTCCTGGCGTGCGTTCTCTTCTCCGGTTGCGGCGGGCTCGACACGCGGCCGCCGGAGCCGGCGCTGCCGCCGCCGCCGCCGCGGGCTCCGGAGCGCCCGAAACCGAAGGCCCATGATCCGCTCGTCCTCTCGGCGGTGCTGCGCCTCCTCGGCGAGACGGACGGCGCGAGGTGGGCGGGAGCCGAGGAGCACAGCCCGGCGCTGGCCCGTCTCGCCGCGATGGGGACGCCGGCCGGCATCCGGCTCTGGAACCGCTACACGCACGCCGGCGCGCCGCTGGCGGAGGCGCTCGCGACGGGCGAGGACGCGATGCTCGACAACCGGATCGTCGAGGCGGCGCGCTGGTCGCGGCACGCGGAGGTCCGCTCGGCGGCGCTCCGGGCCCTGGCGGCGCGCGGCCGCTCAGAGGACCGCGCCGTGTTCGAGGAGGCGCTCGTCGGCGTCGACCCGGTGCTCCATTTCGCCCTCGCCGAAGCCCTGGAGATCTGGGAGCGCCCCGAGGCGGGGGACCTGCTCGTCCGCGTGATGAACGAGGGGCGCTCTCACCTCGCGCGGGTCTACGCCGCCCAGGCGCTGCTCACGCGCGGGCGCGCCGAGGGCCGCGGCGAGCTGCTCAAGCAGCTCGACGGCGGCGATTGGGTCGCGCGCGCGATGGCGGCGCGCGCTCTCGGCCTGCTCGGCACGCCGGAGGACTACCAGCTGCTGCTCGATCGGATGATGCGCGAGCAGGCCAACGACTTCGTGACGGCGGAGATCGCGATCGGCGCGCTTCGCCTGTTCCCCCGGCAGCAGCGGCAGCTCTTCGGCGGAGGCTCGGGCGCCGCCCCGGCGCCCGACGAGTCCGACCTCGACGCCTTGGTCGTGACCGCGCCGCGGCTCAAGATACCCGAGACCGCGCTCATCGACGGCCGCATCAACGCGACGCTGCTAGGGCTCCTCGAGCGTAAGGCGGAGACCGGGCCCTCTCCCGAGGATCTCCGGGACCCTTCGTTCGCCGCGCTCGCCGCGCTCGTCTCTCCGGCGGGGCTCGAGCTCAAGACGCGCTACCGCCGGGTCGGCCTCCTCCTGACCGAAGGGCTGGCGGGAACGTCGGATCTGATCCTCCGGGAGCGCGTCCTGCAGGTCGCCCGCAACGCCGCCGACCCGGCGATCCGGGCGGCGGCGATGCTCGCCGCGGCGTACTCGGGCGACGCCAAGGACCGCGTTCTCTTGGAGGACGGCCTCGCGAGCAAGGAGCCGGCGGTGCGCCTGGGCGCCATCGAGGCGTGCCGGAAGTGGGGGGCGGTGAGCCGGCTCGGCGATCCCTTCAGCAGGCTCCAGCCCGACGCGAGCGACGCGCTGGCCCTCTATCTCGCGCACGGCCGCATCCCCGCCGTGCCCTGGCTCGAGGACCCGGACTGGGTGGTCCGCGCCCTGGCGGTGCGCTCGCTGCGCGGCGGGCAGGACCACAAGCTCATCGAGCGGCTCGCGTCGGAGCCGAGCCGCTTCGTCCAGATCGAGATCTGCGCGGCGCTCCTGCGCGCCGACTAGCTGACGGCCGTCTCGGCGCCCGCGCCCACCGTGCGGTTCTTCCCGGCATTCTTGGCCCGGTAGAGGTTCTCGTCGGCCTCGTGGAGGAGGCTGCGCGCGGCGATGTCCCTTCCCGCCGAGGTGGCGAAGCCGATGCTGACGCGCACGGGCACGGGCTGGGAATGCGGCGGCGAGACCGGCGAGCGGGAGACCGCGAGGCGGACGCGCTCGGCGACCCGGAGAGCGGTCGCCGCGTCGGCGCCCGGCATGATGACGACGAACTCCTCTCCGCCGTAGCGGCCGAGCACGTCGGCCTGGCGGATGTTCGCGGCGATCGTCTCGGTCACCTCGCGCAGGACCTGGTCGCCGAAGAGGTGCCCATGCGTGTCGTTGATCTTCTTGAAGTCGTCGAGGTCGAGCATCAGGATCGACACGGATCGGCCGTCCGCGCGGGAGGACTCGAGCTCGACCTGAAGCGCCTCCTGCAGGTAGGCGTGCGAGTAAGCCCCCGTGAGGCCGTCCGTGATCGAGGTGAGGTGGAGCTCCCGGATGCGGGCCCGCAGCGCCGCGTTGCGCGCGCGCTGCCGCTCGCTGCGGCGGCCGACGGCCCAGCCGAAGGCGGCGAAGGACAGCACGGTGCCCAGGCCCATGTACCAGTAGAAGACCTTCTCCTCCGAGAGCTCTCGCGCGAGCCACAGCCAGAGCGAGTCGGGCCGGGCCAGCAGCCAGCGGACGACGAGGGCGCCCACGGGCGAGCCGAGCCCGACGAGAGAACCGAGGAGCGGATACAGGACCGTGTGCGGCAGGCCCGCCGTGGGTGCCTGCGACTCTTCGTCGCGGCGCTCTTCGACCATGGCGCATTATAGCGTTTGGCGGCCGGACCGGGGAATGTCCTATGATCGGGGGATGCTCGCCGTGTCCGATCTGCCGACGTTGAACGCCGCGCTCAACGCCTCGAGCGCGGCGCTGCTCGCGGCCGGCTGGTGGGCCGTCAAACGGCGCCGCTTGGCGCTGCACCTTCGTCTGATGGCGGGTGCCCTAGGCTGCTCGGCCGTCTTCCTGGCGTCGTATCTCTACTACCACTACCACGCCGGCTCGGTGCGCTACGCCGGCCCCGGGCGTCCGTTCTATCTCGCGATCCTCCTGACGCATACGAGCCTCGCCGTCTTCGTTCCGCCGCTGGCGCTGCGGCTGCTCTGGCTGTCGTGGCGGCAGTGGCCGGGCGGCGACTTCTCGCGCCACGCCCGCTTGGGCCGCGTCGTGCTGCCCGTCTGGCTCTACGTCTCCGTCACCGGGGTCGTCGTGTACGGGATGCTCTACGTCTGGCCCGGCGCCGCCTCCCGCTGACCGTCAACGCTTCGACGCCGGGACTGCACGGGTCCGGCGGAGGCCGGGGAGTATACTCGGGCCTCATGAGAGTCCTGCTCGTCCACCCGAGCCCGTTGATGTACTCGGAGATATACCTTCGCCTCGAGCCCTTGGGGCTCGAGATCGTCGCGGAGGCCGCTAGGCAGGCCGGACACGAGGTCCGGCTGCTGGACCTCCAGGTGTATGGCCGCCGGCACTACTACTCGGCGCTCGGGAGCTTTAGGCCGGACGCCGTCGGTTACTCGCTGAACTATCTGGCGAACGTGCCGGAGGTGCTGGAGCTCGCGGAGCAGACGCGGGGGTTGCTGCCCCGGGCGTTCCTCTTCGCCGGAGGGCACAGCGCCTCGTTCGTCGCCGCGGAGCTGCTCGAGCACGGCAACGGCGACCTGGACTGCGTGCTGCGGGGCGACGGGGAAGGGATGATCGCGGCTCTGCTCGAGGCGGCGACCATGCGGCCTCACGCGCTTCGGCTGGTGCCCGGCGCGGTCACGCGGGAAGGCGCGGGGCCGCCGCCCAAGCTGCTCGACTCGATCGACGGGGTGCCGCCGGCGCGCGATCTCTCGCGCCGGCGCCGGAAGTACTTCATCGGCGCGCTGGACCCGTGCGCCTCGATCGAGTTCGCGCGCGGCTGCCCGTGGGACTGCGTCTTCTGCAGCGCGTGGACGTTCTACGGGCGGAGCTACCGGCGCCGCGACGCGCAGGCGGCAGGCGAGGAGCTCGCGTCGATCCGGGAGCCGAACGTCTTCATCGTCGACGACGTCTCATTCATCTTCCCCGAGCACGGGATGGCGCTGGCGGACGAGGTGGAGCGCCGCGGCATCCGCAAGGAGTACTACCTCGAGACTCGGGCCGACGTCCTGCTGAAGAACCCGGAAGTGTTCGCGCGCTGGAAGCGGCTCGGCCTGCGCTACATGTTCCTGGGGCTCGAGGCGATCGACGAGGAGGGACTCAGGCTCCACCGCAAGCGCGTCAGCCCCGGACGCAACTTCGAGGCCCTGGAGCTCGCGCGCAAGCTCGGGATCACCACCGCGGTCAACCTCATCGCCGACCCTGACTGGGACGAGGCGCGCTTTCGCGTGATCCGCGAGTGGGCCGCCTCGGTCCCGGAGATCGTGCACCTGACCGTCAATACGCCGTACCCCGGGACCGAGACTTGGCACACCGAGCGGCGCCGGCTCACCACGCGGGACTACCGGCTCTTCGACGTGCAGCACGCGGTCTTGCCGACGCGGCTGCCGCTGGACCGGTTCTACGAGCAGCTGGTGGACACGCAGCAGGTGCTCAACCGCAAGCACCTGGGATTTGCGGCGATCCGCAAGACGATGAGCCTGGCGCTGCGGCTCGCCTCCCGGGGACAGACGAACTTCGTGCGGATGCTCTGGAAGTTCAACAGCGTCTACAACGCGCGCCGGCAGGCCGCCGAGCACCTGCGCCACTCCCGCTACCTGCTGTCGCCTCCGCCCCCGGAGCACGGCCGGCCGGGCGCGGGCACGCTGTTCGTCCACCGCGGCCCCGCGCCGGCGTAAAGCTAGAAGAACAGCTGCGCGCGGACGTTGCCGCCGTCCCATGCGTGGCGCGTCGCGTCGTCGAGATCGAAGTTCGTATTGAGGCCGACGCGCCCGTTGGCGGAGTAGAGGAAGTCGACGCCCAGCCCGAGCTTGGCCTCCACGGGATTGGCGTAGAGCGACGGAGCCGATCCGTAGGTGCGGCGGAGCTCGCCGTAGCTCAGGAAGGTGGCGGCCTCCCACACGAGCTTCTCCGACGTCTTGAGCCGGTAGCGCGCGTAGGGGTGCACCTCCCAGCGCCAGAACCTCGCCGTCGGCTCGGCCGCGCCCGGGGTCGCGCTGTGGGCCGCGCGCCAAAGGCCCTCGGCCCCCGCCTCCAAGGAGCCGCGGGAGCCCGCCGGGACGAGCCCCGCGAGCCGGACGTCGTGGGCGACGCGCGCGTGCGCGAGGGAGCTTCCCGCGGCGGCCGGGTCGAAGCGGGCGCCCTCCTGCTTGAGCTCGTAGCGGTAGCGGAGCGAAAATCCCCGCCGCCGCTCGCCCGCGGGCAGGTCCCAGCGGAGCTGCGCGCTCGTGCGGCGATAGTGGTAAACGCGGGCGACGGTCGGATCGGCGCGGCGCAGCGGGGCGTCGACCTCCACGCGGGGCCGCAGCAGCCCGACGGGGGTCCACGCCTCGATGCCGGCCTCGTAGGTGGTGGGCTTCGCCTGGTACGATTCGTTGCCGAAGCCTCGCGAGTTGAAGTTCCAGTCCACGGCGTTCCGCGAGCCGTAGACCATGAGCACGTCGACCGGGCGCCAGCGGATCAGCCCGCCGATGTCCGCGTCCTGCTTGGCGAAGGTCGGCTCGCCGAAGGCCCCGAAGGAGAGCCCCGCCCAGGGCCCGGCCTCGAAGGCGAGCCACTGGTGGAAGTCGTCGAGGTCCTTGTCGCCGCGCTGGCGGAGGTCGTAGCGGAAATCGAGCCAGTCGGCGACGCGCCGCCGCAGCGACGCCTCCTGCTCGAGGAGCAGGCTGCAGCAGTCGAGGCTCGCGCCGTTGATCCGGTAGGCCGCCGTGGGGCGCGTGGAGAGCGCCGCGTCCCAGTCCCACTCCCACTCCAGGGGGGGCGAGAAGGCGAGCAGGTCGACGAAGTACTCGGAGTCGAACAGCGGCTCCGCCTCGATCACGTCCATCTCGCTGCGGATGAACACGGCGCGCGCGGGGACGGCGGCGGCGAGGCAGGCGAGCGACAGGAGGAGACGGGCTACGGGTTTTTGGACCACAGCAGCACGGCCTTCCCTTTGTCGTCGGTCGAGAGGGCGACGAGCCCTCCGGGCCGGAGCTCCACGACCTGCCCCGTCACGTAGGCGATCATCTCGCCGAGCTGGGGCTGGTGGCCGACGGCGAGGAACTCCTGGTCGCCGCACTCGCGGAGCAGGTGGTCGAACAGCGCCTCGCCCGTCATCTGGTTGGCGAGAGGCTCGAAGGCCCGCACGCCCCCGGCCGGCTTGAGGATCCCGGCCGCCTCCGCGGCGGTCTGGACCGCCCGCCGCAGCGGGCTGTGCAGGATGAGCGCGGGCGCGCCGCCCTTGGCGAGGATCTCGCGGGAGGCGGCGCGGACGTCCTCGCGGCCCTGCTCGCCGAGGGGCCGCTCCGCGTCGTGGCGGACGCCCGCCTCGGCGGCGGAGGGGCTCTTGCCGTGCCGGAGCACGAAGAACTTCATCGAGGGCGTACCTTACAAAATTAAAAGGGGACAGTCCCTTTGTCAACATTCCCGTCAACATTCTCATCGCGGCAGCCCATTTGGGAGAATGTTGACACGAATGTTGACAAAGGGACTGTCCCCTTTCAGAGCCAGTAGCGGAGCAGGTAGAACGCCCGCTCGAGGACCTTGTCCTGGAAAGGCCTCAGGCGCCACTCGGTCAGAGAGACCGGCTGCGACTGGCCGACGTCGCGCTCGAACTGGTCCTCGAGGCCGCGCGTGAACTTCTCGTCGAGGATGTGGAGGTTGACCTCGAGGTTGCGCAGCCACGAGAGGTGGTCCATGTTGTAGGAGCCGGCGGCGCTCCAGACCCCGTCGATGGCCACGGTCTTGGCGTGGAGCACGGGCCCCGGCCAGATGTAGAGCTTCACGCCGTGGCGCAGGTGCTCCTCGAAGAGGTAGCGCCCGGCCCAGGCGACCGCGGGCACGTCGGACTCGCCTTGGACGAGGACGCGGACGTCGACCCCCCGCCGCGCGGCGGAATAGAGCGCGCGGCGGGTCACCCGGTCCGGGACGTAGTAGGCGTTGGCGATGCAGACGCGGTCGCGTGCCCGCCGCAGGGCGTGCAGGTAGGCCTTGCGGATGCGGTGGCGGTGCAGGAACTCTTGGTTGGCGGAGACGCGCACCAGGCTCTCGCCGGCCCCGTGCTCCGGATGGCCGGGGAGCCCGAACCACCGCCCCGTCTCGCGGTACCACACCGCGCGGAAGAGGTGGTCCAGCTCGTAGGCCGCGGGCCCCTCGATCCGCACGGCGGTGTCCCGCCAGCCGCCGCCGCCGTCGGTCGGGTCGGCGTAGTCGTCGGCGATGTTGAGGCCGCCGGTGAACCCGATCTTGCCGTCGACGACCAGGATCTTGCGGTGGTCGCGCCGTCCCCAGGCCCATCGCGGGCGCCAGGGCGCGACCGGGTGATACTCGAGGAACTGGACCCCGTGGTTGCGCAGGTACTGGATGTAGTCCGCCGACAGGTCCAACGAGCCGACCGCGTCGAAGATGATCCGCACTTGGACCGCGGCCCGGGCGCGCTCGGCCATCAGCTTCGCGAACTTCCAGCCGGTCTTGTCGGAGCGGAGGATGTAGCTCTCGAGGTGAACGGTGTGCTTGGCCTTGGCGATCGCCTCGCACATCTCCGGGTAGGCCTGCTTGCCGTCCACGAGGAGCTTGCAGAGGTTGCCCGGGGTGTACTCGTCCGGCGCGTCGCAGTAGCTCTCCTGGTGCGGGGCGGGCTTGCGCCTAAACAGCGCGCGCCAGACGGCCATGACGCGGAGTATACTATACGCGTGACGGCGGCCCGCGAACACTTCGATCGCCTCGAGCGTCTGCTCGAGATCGAGCGCGAGGCCGAGAAGGAGGAGAACCGGAAGAACCTCGAGCGCCTGCCGCCCGCGATGCGGGAGGCGCTCGGCAAGACCGTCACCCGGCTCGTCGTGGAGCGGGAGGACGTCGGGGTCGGGGGCCATCCGCTGCTCGTCCTCTCCCGGGCGCAGGGCGCGGAGGAGCTCTCGCCTTTTCACGCCATGGACCGGGGCGACAACGTCCTCCTTCATTTCCCCGGCGCGGCCGAGAAGGACTCGGTCGACGGCGTCCTCTACGAGGTCGAGGACTACCGCGTCTCGGTCGCGCTCAACCGGCCCGCGCCCGATCCCCTGCCCGCCGGAAAGTGCCGGCTCGATCTCCTCGGCTCCGACGCCACGTTCCAGCGCATGAAGCGCGCGCTCGCGCTGGTGCGCGACGCCCGCGCCGGGACCTTGGCGGAGCTGAGGGACATCCGCCTCGGCCTCGCGCGCCCGCCCGGCGCCGAGCCGTTGCCGGAGCCGACGCTCTTCGACGCGGGACTCAACGAGTTCCAGGCTCAGGCGGTGCGCCGCGCCCTCGCCGCGCCGCGGTTCGCGGTGGTGCACGGCCCGCCCGGCACGGGAAAGACCACCGTGCTGGCCGAGATCATCCGTCAGGAGGTCAACCGAGGGCGCCGGGTCCTGGCCACGGCGCCCTCGAACATCGCGGTCGACAACATACTGGAGAAGCTGGTCGCGACGGGCCTGCGGGTCGTCCGGCTCGGGCACCCGGCGCGCACGCTCGAGGCGCTGCGCCACGCGACGCTGTCCGCGCAGGTTGCCGACCACCCGGAGCAAAAGGAGATCGCGGAGCTCAAGTCCTGGCGCGAAAGCCTCGCGCGGCAGTCGCAGCGGCGCCGCGGGACGAGGGAGGAGGAGCACGCCCGCCAGGCGGAGATCCGGCGCCTGTGGAAGCAGACGAGGGATCTCGAGAACGACCTCTCGCGGCGGATACTGGCGGGAGCGCAGGTCGTGCTCGCCACGCACGCCGGGCTCCCGAAGAGCCTGCGCGGGCGCTTCGACGTGGCCGTCCTCGACGAGGCGTCGCAGGCGACCGAGCCGCTGTCGTGGGTCCCGCTCGCCGTCGCGGACAAGGCCGTGTTCGCGGGCGATCCGATGCAGCTGCCGCCCACGCTCTACTCCCCGCTCGCGGCGAAGGAAGGGCTGGCGGTCACGCTCTTCGAGGAGTTGCAGAAGGCGCTCCCCGATTCGGCGCAGACGCTCCTGCGCGTGCAGTACCGCATGCACCGGACGCTGATGGGGTTCTCGTCGGAGCGGTTCTACGACGGGCGGCTGATCGCGCACGAGTCCGTGAGCTCGCATCTCGCCTGCCAGTTGCCGGAGGTCCGGATCACGGACCTCACCGACGCTCCGCTCACCTACGTCGACACCGCCGGGGCGGGCTTCGAGGAGGCGTGGAACGAGATGCTCGAGAGCCGCGAGAACGCCAAGGAGGCGGAGCTCGCGGTGACGCTCGCCGAGGCGCTCCTGGCCTCCGGCCTGAGGCCCCGAGAGCTCGCGCTGATCACCCCGTACGTCGCTCAGGCGCGGCGGCTCAAGGGGATGATGCGCGCGTCGGGAGTCGAGGTCGGCTCGGTCGACGGCTTCCAGGGCCGCGAGAAGGAGGCCGTGATCGTCTCGCTCGTGCGCTCCAACGAGAAGGGGGAGATCGGCTTCCTCGGCGACACGCGCCGCATGAACGTCGCGCTCACGCGCGCGCGTCGCCTGCTGATCGTGCTCGGCGACTCCGCGACGATCGGCCGCCATCCCTTCTACTCCGCCTTCCTCGAGTACGCCGAGAAGCGCGGCCGCTACCGCTCCGCCTGGGAGTGGATGTAGACGCCCGAGGCCCCCGCGGGGCCGAGGGAGTCCGGGGGCCAAGGTTTTTTTTATAGGATGTGGGCATGAACAAAGAACTCGCCGAAGACGCCGTCCGCGACGCGGTCCGCAAGGACTACACGGAGGTCGCGCGCGCCGGCGGCATGTCCGGCTGCTGCGAGCCGAGCGCCACGGGCTGCTGCGACTCCGGCCCCGAGGTCTCGCTGAAGTTCGGCTACTCCCCGGAGGAGCTCGCGGCCGTCCCGGAGGGCGCGAACATGGGGCTCGGCTGCGGCAACCCCCAGGCGATCGCGGCGCTCGAGGCGGGCGAGACGGTCCTCGACCTCGGCGCGGGAGGCGGCTTCGACGCGTTCCTCGCCGCCCGCCGCGTCGGCCCCCAGGGCCGGGTGATCGGCGTGGATATGACCCCCGCGATGGTGTCGAAGGCTCGCGCGAACGCGGCCAAGGCCGGGTTCGCGAACGTGGATTTCCGCCTGGGCGAGATCGAGCATCTTCCCGTCGCGGACGCGACGGTCGACGCGATCATCTCCAACTGCGTCATCAACCTCTCGCCCGACAAGCCGCAGGTCTTCCGCGAGGCGTTCCGCGTGCTCAAGCGCGGAGGGCGCCTAGCCGTCTCGGATGTAGTCGCGAGCGCCGCCCTGCCGGCGGAGATGCGCGAAGACCTCAAGCTCCTGAGCGGCTGCATCTCCGGCGCGGCGGCCGCCGACGAGCTGGAGCGGTGGCTCAAAGGCGCCGGGTTCACCGACATCCGGATCGCCCCCAAGGAAGAGAGCCGGTCCTTCATCAAGGACTGGGCCCCCGGCCGCAAGGTCGAGGACTACGTCGTGTCCGCGAGCATCCAGGCCGTCAAGCTCTGACCGCTCGTTGTCGCCTTGTTACCGCGGGGCGTCCATGATAAGCTCATGGCGGCACCCGGCCGCGAAGCGGCCGGAGGGTACTCTAGCATGGACACACCGGCGCCTCGGGCTTCGTGGTATCAGGAGCTCGTCATCCGTTTCCCGGACGGGGCCCGCGAGGCCTTTTTCATCGAGCGCAGCCGCAGCGGCACGCACCGGCCGACGAAGCGGGCCCAGCCGGCGCCGTGGACCTTGCTGGAGCACCACAAGTGCCCGGGCTGCCCGCTGGCCGCCCCCGACCGCTTCTGTCCCGCCGCGCTTTCCCTGGAGCAGACGCTGGACAAGCTGGCGGGACGGATCTCCTACGAGGAGGTCCAGGCGTCCGCGGTCGACGGAGACGAGCGGACGTTCCGCGTGACCTGGCCGCTGCAGAAGGTCGGGGCCGTGTTCGTGCAGCTCGCGGTCTTCGCCAGCGGCTGCCCGGTCGGGATGCGCTACAAGCCGTTATTGGCCGGGCTGCAGCCGTTCGCCACCAACGAGGAGCTCGGCAAGCACCTCGTCGCGGGCCTGCTGAAGCGCCATCGAGGCGCGGTCGAGGAGTGCCGGAAGGAGCTGGAGACCGCGATGGAGACGCTGCGCACCGTCCTGCTGCATCTCTGCAAGCGTCTCGCCCAGGATCGGGCGCTGGACGGGGACGCCGTCCCGAACGCGATCGTGACCGTGGACGCCTTCGCGGCCTGGATCTCGATGCAGGCCGAGCACCTCATCCAAGGCATCTGCGGCAACCGCAAATAACGCGACACGGTGCCAGGCACCGTGTCGCGTTGTGCGTTGCCTAGAGCCCGCGGCGGAGCACCCAGCCGGCCTTCGCCTCGTAGTCGCGCACCGCTTCCCGCGCGTCGAACCGGGTCAGGCCGATCTTGTACCGGTTCGCCCGGATGCGCTCGCTCTTGAAGTCCCAGTGCCGGATCGGCGCCGGCGGGACCGCGCGGTCCAGCTCGAGCTCCGCGCCGACGTCTTTGTCCGTCACGCCGACGAACACCTCGCGCCGGTCCTCGTTGACGAGTTCGTACACGTTCCAGGCCATCAGCGTTCCGCCTCCACCAGTACCGCGATCCCCTGCCCGCCGCCCACGCAGATCGACGCCACGCCGTAGCGGCCGCCGCGGCGCCGGAGCTCCAAGAGCAGGCTGAGCACCTGCCGGCAGCCGGTGGCGGCGAACGGGTGGCCGAGGGCCACCGCCCCGCCGTTGACGTTCACCCGCCCGGCGTCGAGGCCGAGCTCCGCTCGGTCGAGCAGGAGCTGAGCGGCGAAGGTCTCGTTGATCTCGAAAAGGTCGATGTCCTTGGCCTCGAGCCCGGCCTGCCCGAGCAGCCGCCGGATCGCCGGGACGGAGGCCCAGCCCATCTTCGAAGCGGGCACGCCGGCGTAGGCGGAGGATCGCAAGCGGCCGAGCGGCTTGCGGCCGCGCTTCGCGGCGGCCGCGGGCGTCGCGAGCACGAGCGCGGCGGCGCCGTCGACGATCGCGTGGGTGTTCGCGCGCGTGACGGTCCCCGCGTCGCCGAAGGTCGGCTTGGCGTCCTTGAACTCGGCGGCGTCCGGGCCCGGCCGGACGGCGTCGTCGGCGGCCGCGGCCGCGGCGGGGACGATCTCCTCCGCGGCTCGTCCCGCCCGGGCCGCCTCGGCGGCGCGGCGGTGGCTGACCGCCGCCCACTGGTCCTGCGCCTCCCGGCCGATCCCATGGTGGCCGGCGAGCGCCTCGATCGCTTTCCCGATCGCGCCTCCGGCGGCGGTGTCCTGGAAGGAGCGAAGGAGGAAATCCTTCCGGATCTGGCTGATGTTCTCCGTGCCGCCGGCGACGACGATGTCGGCGCCGTGCTCGAGCTCGCGGGCGGCGGCCACGAGCGCGTAGAGGCCGGAGCCGCACGCCATGTTCGGCGTCAGGCACGGGACGGAGTCGGGGAGGCCGGCCTGGAGACCGACGTAGCGCGCGCCGTAGACCGTCTGCGGGTTCGTCGGGTACACGTTGCTGAACGCGACCGCGTTCACCTCCGCGGGCAGGACGCCCGAGCGCTCGATCGCGCCTCGGAGCGCGATCGCGCCCAGGTCGAACACGTCGACCTCCTTGAGCGCGCCGCCGGGAGCCCCGTCCGGGCGCTTCCCGCCGGCCCACACCGTGAACGGCGTTCGGGCGCCGCCCAGGATGCAGAGGTCCCACATGGCGCCCGAGTTATAGCAATTTCATAGAATCCCGGGCGTGAGGCATCCCCTCGTCGGCACGTGGCGGCTCGTGCGCTGCGAGCACGCGCTCGAGGACGGCACCCGCTGGCAGCCGTTCGGCCCGCGGCCTCGCGGGCGGCTGGTGTACACCCCGGATGGGTTCATGATGGTCATGCTCATGACCGCCGAGCGGAAGCGGTCGGCGTCCGGCCAAGTCTTCGAGGCGACGTCCTCCGAGCGCGCCGCCGCGGCCGCGGGATTTTTGGCCTACAGCGGCCGCTGCGACCTGGCCAAGGACCGCGTGGTCCACCGGGTCGACCTGAGCCTGTTTCCCAACTGGGTCGGCACCGCGCAACTGCGCTCGTACCGCCTGTCCGGGGATCGCGTGACGTTTTGGACCCGTCGCTTCGCCGTGCGGGGCCGCTGGCAGACGGCCTCTCTGACGTGGAGGCGGGAGCGATGATCGCCGCGCTGCTCGCCGCGCTGGCGCTCGGCGCCGGGGCCCAGCCGGCCGTGACGGTCTCCACGGCCGCGGCGGCGCCCAAGTCCCGGCTCGAGGCGGCCCCCAACCCCTGTACGGTGCCGGCCGGGAAGCAATTCTGCCGCGCGCGCCTGGACTGGACCGCCGCGACCTCGTCGGCCACGGCGCACGTGACGTTCTCGGCGAATCGGGGGCCGGAGCGCCCGCTCGCTTGCGGCCTCCGCGGGCGGCAGGAGGTCGGTTGGATCGTGCCGGGAAACCGCTACGTGTTCACCCTCTACGGCGCCGGGGCTTGCGACGAGGCTTTCCGGGGGGAGGCGCTCGCCGCCGTGACCGTCACCGGCCGCCGCGAACCCGCCGCCGGTTATGGGAGTTCTTCAGGCGCGTCCCCGGAGCCAAAAAAGAGACGGAAATCCCGACAGAAAAGTCCATAGAGACGATCTTGTGGAAGGGGGGCGCCGGAATCGGCCATCCTACCTTTGAGAGGGGGGACGGCATGAATCGATCGATAACGACGGTCCTTGCGGGCGTGCTGGTGCTGGCCGGCTCGGGTGCCGCGGCGGCCAACTGCGGGAGCCCGCTCGTGAACTACTCCGCGGAGTACATCCGCCAGGCCCGCCGGAGCTATCCCGGCTTCTGCCGAGAAGCGGGCAAGCTCGGGAAGAAGAGGCTCGGGGCGCCGGCCGTCACGTTGATCGATCCGGCTCCCGCCCCACGGCGGAGCGCCGTGCCGCAGGGCCCGGTGCCGGCTCCCCGCAAGGCGACGGTCCGGCGGAGGCTTCAGCCGGTCGGCTACGGCGGCCTTCGCTGATTTTGCTTGACACGCGCGCAACGTTCATGCTAGAATGTCGTTAACGCCGACGTTTTCGAACTGTCGACGAGAAATAGACAGACCAGACCCACCGCGAGGTGGGTTTTGTGTTTTATAGTGGATTTCCGATGCCGGTAAGCCGGGCGGCCCCCCAGACGATCACCTTCGATGGACCCGCCTGCCGGCTGTCGTGCCGGGACTGGGGAGGGGAGGGCCTTCCCGTGCTGCTGATCCACGGGATGAGCGGCAACACGCACTGGTGGGACGGGGTCGCGCCTCGGCTTCCCGGGCTGAGGCCGATCGCCCTCGACCTCCGGGGCCATGGGGAGAGCGGCTGGACCGAAGACGTCGCCGCCTACGAGATCGAGGCCTTCGCCGAGGACATCGCCGCCGCCCGGGGGGCGCTCGGGCTCGAGCGGCTGGCGATCGCCGCGCACTCGTTCGGGGCGCGCGTCGCCTTGGAGTACGCCGCGCGCCGGCCGACCGGCCTCGAGCGCCTCGCCGTTCTCGATTTCCTGTGCGAGGTCCTGCCGGGGCAGCTCGACCGCTTCGCGCGTTTCCGCACCCGCATGCCGCCGGTCTTCGAGTCCGTAGACGTGATCCTGGAACGGTTCCGGTTCCAGCCGCCGGGCACGCTGCTCTCCGTCGACCAAGTCCGCGAGTTCGGGCGCCGCTGCATCCGCCGCCGCGAGGACGGGAAGTGGACCTGGCGCTTCGATTGGCGGGCCTTCACGCTGCGCTACCGGGAGATTTGGCCCCTGCTCGAGCGGCTGGCGGCTCCCGTCTTCGTCTTGCGCGGCGAACGCTCGACGACCATGCCTCGGGCGCAGTTCGACCGGTTCCTCCGAGCGCTCCCGAGCGCGGCGAGCCTCGAGGTCCCGAGGGCCTTTCACCACGTGATCCTCGACGCTCCGCACGCGTGCGCGGAGGCGCTCCGTGCCTTCCTGGTCGGGGAATTCCCTAGCGGGACCGCCGGGAAGCTGTTAGAATAAGTCGCGATGCGCGATCCCCGGAACCTGGTGTGGATGGACCTCGAGATGACCGGGCTCGACCCGGACCGGGACACCATCTTGGAGATCGCGACGATCGTCACCGACTCGGACCTCAACATCCTATGCGAGGCCCCGGTCATGGCGATCCACCAGCCCGAGGAGGTCCTCGTCCGCATGGATCCGTGGTGCGTGGACCATCACGGCGCCTCCGGGCTCACCGCGCGCGTCCGGGAATCGAAGGTCTCCATGGCGGAGGCGGAGGACATCACGCTGCAGGCGATCCAGAAGTTCTGCCCGGAGAAGGTGGCGCCGCTCTGCGGCAACTCCATCCACCAGGACCGGCGTTTCCTCGTGCGCTACATGCCGCGGATCAACGGCTACCTGCATTACCGGATGGTGGACGTCTCCTCGGTGAAGGAGCTCGTCGCGCGCTGGTACCCCGACGACGTGCGCGCCAACTCGAAGACCCACACCCACCTCGCGCTCGACGACGTCCGCGAATCGATCGCGGAGCTGGCCTACTACCGGCAGCGCGTCTTCAAGCCACGCGCGTAGCGCCGAGGAAGCGCCCGCCCAGCAGGTAGTACAGCGTCTTCAGGGCCTCCAAGACGACGAACTGGGCCATGAACTTGTCCCTCCACCAGCGCGCGGGCATCGGCTCGTAGCCCGTCGCGGTCACGCGGACCTCGGCGCCCTCGAGGTGGCGGCGGAAGATCATCTTCGCGCGGCGGGCGTGGAAGCGTGAGGTCACGATGAGGACCTTCTTGCCGCGCGCGTCGAACTCGGAGGCGAACGAAAGGGCCTCGTCCGCCGTGCTCATCACCTCGCGGCCGTAGAAGCGCACCTTCGCGGCGGGAACTCCGGCCTTGAGGAGGATGTCGCGATTCACGTCTTCCTCCCGCGGGAACGGCAGGCCGGCCTTGCGGATCAGGTCCTCGGCCGGCGGCGCCTTCGGGCGGCACAGCCAGACCTCGGGCGCGAGCCCTTGCTTGAAGAGGTCGGCGCCGTGAAAGGGCCGGGAGTAGCCGCCCGCCAGCACGACCAGCGCGTCGGCCTTGAAGGGCTCGTCGGAGAAATCGACCCACCAGCCGAGCGCGCGCAGGCCCGCGTAAGCCAACGCCCCGGCGATCGAAACGAACGCCAGGGCGTAGCCTGCCCAGCGCCACGGCCTGCTGCGCTGGCGGAAAAAGATCGTTCCCAACTAGGGTCTAGTTGCCGTCGGAGCGGCGGGCATGCTCCGTGAGGCCGGTGCAGGAGCACCAATCCGGATGGGGCATCCCCTCGCGCCAGCCGCCTTTCTCTTCCAGCACGCTCTTCACCCAGCAGGGATAGCAGAGCATGAGCTGGTTCACCGGCTTGTTCCCGCCGCAGCGGCGGCACAGCCCCGATTCCGGGGGCTTGCGCTGCTTGAGCTTGGCGGGGTCGCGTTCCTCGAGCTCCTCGGTTTTGTCGAGCTCGGTGTCGAGCGGGGCTTCCTCGACGGGAGATTCGGTGAGGGTTTCCATTGCGAGCATTATACCACTATCGGCAGCGGTCGAGGAGGCGCAGGCAAGCCACCGCGAGCGCCTCCACCCGGTGCAGCATGAAGGGGCTGAACGTGTCCTCCGCGTGCGTCGGGACATGGAGGACGCTGCAATACTCGGCCACGTTCCGCCGCAGGCGGCGCAGGACCATCGCCTTGCGGCGGGCGGTCTTCGGCTTGCGCGTGAGCGCGGCCTCCAGGCGGTCGAGTCCCAGCCGCGACCACAGCTCGGCGATGAGGCGCTCGTGCGGCTTCGGGTCCTGGAAGAGGTTGTGAGGCTTCGCCTGGTTGAGCGCGTCGGTGAGGAGCGCTCGGGAGCTCGGGAGAGCGAGGTCCCGCGGGTCCAGGTGGATGGCGACGTCCGCGTAGTCCCCGGGGCCGAGGTAGCGGTCGAGCACGGCGCGGAAGTCGGCCAGCGCGGCGTCGCTCGGAGTTCCCGCGGCCAGTTCCTTGAGGAAGCGGCCCCTCGCCGACGCCAGCTGCTGCTGCTTGAGCGCTTGCAGCGGGGCCTCGATCTCGCGCAGCTTCGTGCGCATGTAAAACCAGGGGTCGGACTCGTAGCGCGAGACGGCCCCGCTGAAGCGGCACACGTCGCCCAGGCGGGCGACGATCACGAACTGGTGGGTGATGTCGACCGGCGACGTCATGCCGTGACGGCCCGGCTGCACCCCTTGCACCAGGCCCCGATCTTGGTGTTCGGCGACTTCCGGAGCAGGCGCACGACCTTGCGGCAGCCGGGACAGTAGACGTCCAGGCCGTTGAGATCGATCACGGGAAAGTCCTTTTCGAACACCGTCCGATCGGTGTAGCGCGGCTCCAGCCAGCGGCCGTCTTTCATGCTCCCCGTAGTATAATCCCCATCCATGAGACCGGCAAGGCTCAGGATCATCCTCGTGCGGCCCCGCGATCCCAACAACATCGGGGCCGCGGCTCGCGCCATGGCGAACTTCGGACTGACGGACCTGCGCGTCGTGGCGCCGCACCCGCCGGTCTGGCGGGAGGCCAAGAGCGCGGTCGGAGCCGAGGGGTTGCTGCGCGCCGCGACGGAGGCGGCCGCGATCGAGGAGGCCGTCGCCGGCTGCCGGACGGTCTGGGCGACGTCCGCGCTGAAGGCGCGGCGGGCCGAGGTTCCGGTGATCGACCTTCCGGAGGCGCGGTGGCCCTCCGGCGAGGTCGCCGTCTTATTCGGGCCGGAGAAGACAGGCCTCACCGCCGAGGACCTGGCCTTCGCCTCGGCGGTCTTGCGCGTGCCCACGTCCGTCCGGCAGCCTTCCATGAACCTCGCCGCCTCCGTCGGGGTGGTCGCGTACGAGTGGAGCCGGGCCGGCCTCCGCGCCGCCCCGGTCGAAGGCCCCGCCGCCGCCGACGCGGCCCTGAAGTCCCGCCTCTGGGGGCTCGTCGAGTCTTTGGCGAAGGCCGCCGGCTGGCCGGAGGGGACGCGGACACGGCGTCTCAAGGCCGCGGTGTTCCGCTCCAACCTCACGGCCGCCGACGCCGGGATGGCGCTCGAGCTCCTGCGACGCCTCAGCCGACGGTAGCTCTTGACCGGGTTCGGCTCCGGGCGTATCCTGGGCGCGTGGGCCTCCTCGACCGGTTCGCGATCCCGAAGGCGGCGCCGCTGCGCTGCGGGGGGCTCGTCGTAGCCTCGTCCTGGCTCTCCGGCGGAGGGCTCGTGCGCTGCACCGCCGGCTGCGACCATCCCCGCGCGGAAGCGGAGGCCGGCGCCCCGCCGAACCCGGTCAAGGTCGCCTTCGTGAAGGTGATGCTGGCGAGCTGGGCATGGGCGATCTTCGCGCAGTGCGCCCTCGCCTTCGGCTCTCCCGCCCATGGGGGAAGCGGAGGCCAGACCTCGCTCTTCGGGACGGATCTCGGGGTTTGGCACGTCGGCGCTTGGGCCCTCTCGGGCTGGGAGCTGATCGCCGCCGTGGGGTGGCTCGAGGCCGTGGGGGTGGCGGTCGTGGCGGCGAATCTGCCGAACCACCTGGACGGCCGCCGCGGGCCGGCGAGCCGTTAGCGCTAGCCCCAATGCCAGTCACTTAAGCCCAATGCTCCTAAGTTAACTCAGACGGAGCAACGCAGAGGTACGCAGAGGAAGTCACGAAAAGGTACGCAAAGGACAGAGTACTTCAGCAATC
>JACQPK010000487.1 GCA_016207565.1 Elusimicrobiota bacterium | reverse complement strand
TGTTTTGGTTTTATAGGATGATCCTATGGTCGACCGAGCTAAGCTCGGCCGACCCAGCACGGGCCCGAGGTGAAATGTGATCACGTCTCCATGGCATGGAGGGATTAGGGGTTCGACTCCCCTCGGGTCCACCACTTTGCGCTTCCCGCGGGCTTACCTGGCCGCGGGATTTGTTTTGATGCCGACCAAACCGAAGATCGGGCCTCTGCCTTCGTTCACCGGCTCCGCCGCGCTCTGGAAGACCCTCCTGCGCGGCGTCCCCGACTTTGCCTGCATCCTCGACACCCAAGGCCGTTTTCTGTTCGTCAACCGCCTTCTCCCCAAACTCAAGGAGTCCGATGTCATCGGCAAGCCGGTCTATGATTTCCTCGCGCCGGACTCCCGGGACGCCTACCGGCGGAACTTCGAGCGGGTGCTGCGAACGGGCGAGCCGCGGCTCTTCCAGACCCAGGGGGCCTCGGCCGAGGGCTTCGCGTTCTACGAGACGCATCTCGCCTTGATCCGCGACGAGGCCGGCGTCCCGTTGGTGACCGCCGTCGCCCGCGACATCACGGCGCGCAAGCGGGTCTACGAGAAGCTCCAGGAGACCGAGGACCTCTTCACCCGCCAGCTCCGGCGCGCCGTCTCGACCTTGCGTTCGACGGTCGAGTCGACGGCCGACGGCCTCCTGGTCGTCGACCTGGAGGGCCGGATCGTGACCCACAACCGCCGTTTCGCGGAGATGTGGAAGATCCCGCACGAGGTCCTCGAGCGCCACGACGACAACGCCGCCCTGGCGCACGTCCTGGACCAGCTCAAGGACCCGCAAGGGTTCCTCAAGCGGGTGCGCGAGCTGTACGTGCAGCCGGGAATCGACAGCATCGACACCATCGAGTTTAAAGACGGGCGGACCTTCGAGCGTTACTCGCGGCCGCAGTTCCTCGACGACAAGACCCCGGTCGGCCGCGTCTGGAGCTTCCGGGACGTCACGGAGCGCATCCGGGCGGAGGACGTCCGCCGCCGGAGAGAGGGCCTCGTGCAGCTCATGCGTTCCGTCTCGACGGCGGCGAACCTGGCGCGCGACTCCGGAGACGCGATCCAAGGCGTGCTCGAGGCGATCTGCGCCTTCCTGGGCTGGCCGGCCGGGCATGCGTGGCGCATCTCCGAGGGGTCCCGCCTGGCCGAGTCGGGGAATTGGCTGCTGGTGAAGCCGCAGCGCCTCAACGCGTTCCGGGAGGCGAGCAGCCGCCTGTTGGTCCGGCGCGGCAAGGGCTTGCCGGGCATGGCCTGGAAGACCGGCCGCGTGGTGTGGGCCAAGGACCTCGCCGGGGCGCCCGACCTGCCTCGGCGCGAGGCCGCGCGGAAGTGCGGCATCGGCGCCGGGTTCGCCTTTCCGGTCCTCATCGGAGAGCGGGCCGCGGTGATCCTGGAGTTCTTCGCCGACCACCCGTGCCCCGAGGATGCCGAGCTGCTCGAGGTGCTCCCGTTCGTCGCCGCTCAGCTGGCCCGCGCGATCGAGCGCGAGCGGGCGCAAGAGGCGTTGAAGAGCCGCGAGGAGGTCCTGAGGGTGCTGGTCGCCGGCGTCGAAGACTACGCGATCTGCATGCTCGATCCCGAGGGACGCGTGGTGAGCTGGAACGAAGGCGCGGCGCGGATCTTCGGCCATCAGGCGGAGGGGGCGATCGGCAAGCCGCTGACGCTCCTTTGTCCGAGAAAGGACCCAGGCGAGGCGGAGTCGCTGCTGCGGGCGGCCGTCGAGGACGGTCGGGCCGAGTCCGAGTGCTGGCTCGTCCGCCGCGACGAGTCGTCCTTTTGGGGGAACATCGTGATCACCGCCCTCCGCGACGATGGCGCGGGGCTCCGGGGCTTCGCGTGCGTGACCCGCGACGTCACCGAGCGCAAGCGGATGGAGCGCGAGGTCCTGGAGGCCGGAGCGCGCGAGCAGCGGCGGATCGCGCAGGATCTCCACGACAGCCTGGGCCAGAAGCTCACGGGGATCGCGCTCCTCGCGCAGGTCCTCGAGGGCCGGCTTTCGGCGCGCGGGGCGGCAGAGACGGAGGACGCCCGCAAGATCGCCGCCTACTCCACCGAGGCGGTCCGCGAGGCGCGCTGCGAGCGAGGCGCGGAGCCGGCGGACGAGCTGGCGGGGGTGCACCTGTACCGCATCGCCCAGGAGGCCGTCCACAACGCGGCCCGGCACGGCAAGGCGCGCCGGGTCGAGGTCGCGCTGCGCGTAGCCGACGACCGGCTCGTCTTGTCGGTTTCGGACGACGGCATCGGCATCGCCGCGCCGAAGCGGCGCAAGGCGGGGCTCGGGCTGGGGATCATGCAGTATCGCGCCCGCATGATGGGCGCTTCCCTCGAGATCCGGCGGGGGAAGCCCGCCGGGACCGTCGTCACGTGCGCCGCCCCGCGCTCTACGTAAAGGCCGCTTTCCACTCCGCCTCGTCGAAGCCGACGAGTGCCACCCTGGGACCCAACGCGAACGGCCGCTTGACGAGCTTTCCGTGGCGCGCGAGCAGGTCGAGCGCCTCCGCCTCGCTGAGCCGAGGCAGCCTCTCGCTCAGCTTGAGCTCGCGGTAGAGTTCGCCCGATGTGTTGAACAGCCGCCGGAGCTCGCCCACGCGCCGCAGCATCTCCTTGAGCTCGGCCGGCTTCGGGGGCCTTTCGACGATCGGCACGCGCTCATAGCGCACGCCGCGCGCGTCGAGGAACTTCAGGGCCTTTCGGCACGTGGAGCACTTCTCGTATTCGTAGACTCTCAGCATCAGTCCTCCTCGGCTTTCTCGATCGCCCGGCGCACGGCGTCGGCGACGCGGCGGGCCGTGCGGATGTCCGGGTGCAGCCCGTCCGGCGAGCCCCGCAGGCGGCCCGGCTCGCGCGGGTGCCGGGCCGCCGCCGCCGTGTCGGCGAGCGGGAGCTTCAGCCGCTTGGCCTCCGCCCGGATCCAGGCGTTCAGCTCGCGGATCGCCGCCGCCTGCTCGGGCGCGGCGCGGTCGAACGGCAGCACCGTGGCCGCGACGGGGATCGCGCCCGCCCCTCGGACCCTCCGGTAGATCTCGGTGAGCGCCTCGCGCGGCGCGGCGGGCCCGGCGCCCTGGAAGGCGTCGTTGACGCCGCCCAGCACGACCACGTAGCGCGGGCCGTGCGCGAGCGCGTCGCGCTCGAGGCGGGCCGCGATCTGGTCCGTGCGCTCGCCGTTGACGCCGGCATTGAGGACCCGCCACGACGGCTTGGCTCGCCCCAGCCAGTACGTCCAACTCCCGGCCGGGTCGCCCGAGCCCGAGGGGGGCGCCTCGACCGGCGAACGGAAATACGGCGTGCCGGCCGTCGTCGAGTCGCCCAGCGCCACGATCAATAGGAGGGCAGCCGCTTTCGCCACTTGGTAGAATCCTACCATGTTCGACGGACGCCTCGCGGCCATCCACATCGCCGCCAAGAAGGCCGAGCGGCCCGCGGCCGTCCCCGAGGTCCGCGCCGTCGCCGGCGAGGGTCTCGAGGGCGACCGCTACCGCGCTCGCGCGGGCACCTACAGCAAGAAGCACCACCCGGGGCGCGAGGTCACGCTGATCGAAGCCGAGGCGATCGAGGCCTGCGCCCGCGACAAGAAGCTCGCGATCGAGCCCCGCGACACGCGGCGCAACCTGCTCACCGTTGGGGTGCCCCTCAACCACCTCGTCGGCCGCCGCTTCCGCGTGGGCGAGGTCCTGCTGGAGGGCGTCGAGCTCTGCGATCCCTGCGGACACATGGAGCAGCTCTCCGGCGTCGCCGGCGCGAAAGACGCGCTCGCCAACCGCGGAGGCCTGCGCGCCCGGATCGTCGAGTCGGGCACCCTCCGCGTCGGCGACGCGATCCGCCCGGTCTAGGTGGGGGGCCCAGAGGTGTCTGGGCCCAAGGGCCCATGTTGTCGGCGTGTCCCGGACCTATCCTCCGACCACGGGTGCCCGGCGCCCCTGGGAGAAGACATGACCAGGTCCGCCGCCGTCGCCCTAATCGTTTGGCTCTCGTTTCCTACGGGGGCCCGGGCGCAATTCCAGGTCGCGGCGCCGGTCGGCGGCGCGGCCGCCGTCGGCGGCGTCGCCGGGGCTTCGATCGCCGGCTGGACGGCCCCGCTGCGCGACTCCCTTGCGCTGGGAGGCGCGCCGGCGCTCAGCGGACCGCAGCTCGCCGCCAAGACGGTCCAGTCGCTGGCGTTGCTTCAGCCGAAGCTCTTCTCGAAACCGGCGCTCGCCGCCTGGCTCCAGGGCGCCGATCCGATGACCAAGCCGGCCGTGGCGCTCCAGGCGCTCGCTTACGAGACCGCGATGGAAGCGCGAGGCCTGGCCACGGACCCCTCCAGCCACCTGTCCGACTATTTGGACATGGACCTGGCGTTCTTGGCCGAGTCGCTTCACACCGCGCTCCCGCAAGGGCACCTCGATTTCGTCCGCAAGGCCCGCGAGCGCTTGCGCGAGCTGAGGCAGGAGCGGGTCCGGGCCGCTTTGGACAAGACGACGCGTGCGCTCGGGCGCATGGCCGAGGACCACGGCCTCGAGTTCTACTCCTCCGTCGGAACGAAACACGATTTCCGCCTGCGGCGCCACGTCGTTCGCGAGCACGCGGCCGACGAGAAGGCGGCGGCAGTGCCCGCCCCTCTCCCTTCCGCGAGGCGCGAAGCCGCCGAGCTCGGGTTCGGCGCGCTGGCCGGCCTCGGGTTCGCGGCCGGAGGCCCGGTCGTCCTGCTCTCGCTGGGCGCCGCCGTCTTCACGTTCTCCCTCATCCTGATGCTCGACGGGCAGCCGAGGTCCGTCTCCTTCGCCCGGCGCGTCGCGAAGGTCGCGGCCTACGGAGCCCTGGTCGCCTCGGTCGCCGGCCTATTAGGCGCCGGAGCGCCGCTTCTGGGCTTCTCCGTGGACGCCTCGTGGCGCTTGACCGCGCTCCCCGCGGTCGCGGCGCTCGCGCTCACGCACGGGCGGAGCCCCGGTCTCTCTCCCGGGAAAGCCTTGTTCGTCGCGGCGTTCTCGGTGCTCGCGGCGATGACCCTGATCGCGAACGGCGTGGTCGGTGCCCTCGTGGTCTTCTCGATGAGCGCGCTCTTGGGCCTGTTCGCGCTGCTCGAGGTCTTCGAGAGTCCCGACTGGGTGGCCGAGGTCGGCAAGAGCCTGATGCTGGCCTCCATCGGAGCGGCCCTGCTGCAGTGGGCGCTGTTGCCGATCGCCGCGAGCTTCGGGGACGTCTCCCACTGGTGGCCGCTCTTGTCGGCGGCAGGGGGGATCCCCGCCGCGCTGCTCTGGCGCACTGCGCGCCGCGCGGACCGCCCGATTGGGCGAGGGGCTTAGGGGCGTATGTGGCCGAGGGCCCAGGTTGTCGGCGCGTGTCGGGTCTGTCCTCCGACCACGCCGAGTGCGCGACCGCTCGCCTCTATCGAGCGAGGCCTTAGGGCACGTACTTGAGGCGCAGCAGCCGGTCCTCGATCGGGCCGCGGCGCTCGGGCGCCGGGCCTTCCTTGAGGGCCGCCTCGAGGAACCGGATCGCCTCCGCCCTCCGGCCTTCTCCGGCGAGCGCCTCGCCGAGCCCGCCGTAGAGATGCGCGACGATCTCGCCCTGGATGCCGAGCTTGCGCGCCACGCGGATGCCTTCGACGTAGACCGCGCGGGCCGGGGCCCACTCGGACAGCGCGAGGAGGGCGCGGCCCTGCGCCTCGAAGTAGCGGAGCGCCCGGGGGTCGGAGTCGTCTAAGAGCTCGCGGACCCTGTCGAGCTCCCGGCTGGCCAGCTTCGGATGGCCTTCGCGCAGGTGCCGCTCGGCCCGCTCGAACCGGCGCTCGACGAGATGCACGCCTTTCGGTACGGGCTCGGCCTCGGCGGCCTCCTCGGAGGTCAGCTCGAGGAGGTAGTCGGCCACGGGCCGCTCGTCGCGCCAGCCCCATTCGTAGGTGAGTCCGAGGCGGTGGTGGTCGCCGTGGCTCCGCGCGGGAGCGAACGTGTAGTCGACGCCGACGCCCCACTTTCGCCAGCCGAAGCCGAGCGCGATCGTCTTGCCGCCGGTCAGCTCGGGAGGCCCCGCCGAGAGCCCGAGCCGCGCCGCCCAGTCGCGCCAGCGATACTCCCCGCCGAGCGAGAACGCGCCGAGCCTCCGGTGGCGGGCGTAGTCGATCTCGAGCCCGGCGGTCAGCCCACGCAGGCGGCGCAGCGGCGTGTAGGCGAAACGGACGGCCGTCCCGAGCCGGATATTCTCGGGCAAAGGGCCCGCCAGGCCTCCGAGGCCGACGTTCTGGGCGGAGAGCCCGACCAGGACGCCGGGGATTCCCGCGACGAGCAGTCCCGGATCGAGGAGCAGCGCGTCGGCGCTCCGCCCCGCCTCCGAGGCGCGGGCCCAGGACAAGCCCAGTCCGCCGTGCACCCGCGGCGTCAGGCGCGTCGAGCCGACGGCCCCGGCCTTCGCCGCGGACCGCGACCCGTGGGCCACGTCGAGCCTCGCGCCGACGCCGCCGGTGCCGTAGGGGCGCGCCCAGCCGGCGGACTCGACGTCGGTCCCGGTGAAGCCGTAGCGCGACACGAAGGCGGACTCGCGGCGGATCAGCCCGAGCCCGGCCGGGTTCCAGGCGACCGCGTGCGCGTCGTCGGCGACGGCGACGAAGGCGCCGCCGAGGGCGTGGGGACGGGCGCCGGGCGCCCGGCGCAGGACCTCGGGGCCGGTCTCGGCGGCCGCGGCGGCGGCGAGCAGTAGGAGGAGCGCGGTCACTTCGCCGCGCGCGCGCGGGCTTTGCGGGCGGGGGCCGGAGCGCCGAGGACGGTGCGGACCGTGTCCCGGGCGATCAGCAGTTCCTCGTTGGTCGGGATGACGTAGGCCTTCAGCCTCGATCCCGCCTTCGAGATCTCGCCCTCTTTGCCGCCCACCATCGCGGCGTTGCGGCGGGGGTCGAGCGTCAACCCCATCCACTCGAGGCCCCGGGTGATGCGCTCGCGCACGGCGGGCGAGTTCTCGCCGATGCCGCCCGCGAACGCGAGGGCGTCGGCCCCGCCCAGCTCGGCGAGATAGGCGCCGACGTACTTGCGCGCCCGGGCGCAGAATATGTCCACGGCGAGCCGCGCGCGGCGGTCGCCCTTCTCGCGCTCCTCGTCCAGCAGCTCGCGCATGTCGTTGGTGAGGCCCGAGAGGCCGAGGAGCCCGGACTCCTTGTTTAGGAGCGTGTCGATCTCGTCGACGGAGAGGCCCTCCTTCTGGTGCAGGTAAGGGATGATCGCGGCGTCGATGTCTCCGGCCCGGGTGCCCATCACGAGGCCCTCGAGCGGCGTGAGGCCCATCGACGTGTTCATCGAGTCTCCGCCCTTGATCGCGCAGGCCGAGCAGCCGTTGCCGAGGTGGAGCGTGATGAGGTTGACCTTCTCCCGCGTGAGCTTCCGCAGCTTCCGGTAGCGGTACGAGACGTAGCGGTGCGAGGTCCCGTGGAAGCCGTAGCGGCGCAGACGGTGGCGCCGGTAGAGCGAGTACGGGAGGGCGTACAGGTAGGCCGTCTCCGGCATCGTCGCGTGGAACGCGGTGTCGAAGACCGCCACCTGGGGGACGGCGGGGCCGAGCAGCTCGCGGGCGGCGAGGATGCCTTTCAGGTTCGCCGGGTTGTGGAGCGGGGCGAGCTCGATCGTGTCCTCGATCCCGTCCAGCACGGCCGCGTCGATCTTGACGGAGCGCGTGAAGCGCTCTCCGCCGTGCACGACGCGGTGGCCGACCGCCTGGATGTCGGAGAGCGCGCCGATGCCGTCGATGCCGGAGTCGGACGCGACGATCCAGCGCAGCACCTGGTCCAGCGCCGCCCGGTGGTCGCGCAGGGGGTAGGTCTCGATGCGTTTCGGCCGGCCGGTCGCCTCGAGCGTCACGAGGGCGAGGCTGCCGATCCTCTCGATGTAGCCGCGCGCCAGGCAGCGGTCGCGGTCCTGGGCGATCCGCTCGAGGTCGGTCTCGATGACCTGGAACCTCACCGAGGACGAGCCGCAGTTGAGGACGAGGACGTTCATGGGGCCTTCCCGGCGAAGCGCTCGGCGAGCCGTTGCATGCGCCGGCGGTTCGCCCCGAAGTCCGACCAGCCCGTGCGGGAGGCGGAGCGGAAGTGGATCACGCGCTCGTGCTCGGGCAGCCAGAACTCGACGTCGTCGACGAACTTCCAGAGCTTGGAGCGGAACTCGGCGTGGAGGTACCCAGGACGGGCGTCGGCGAGCTCGCCCTGGACCGCCTGCTCGAGCCGCCTCTGAGCGTCCTCGCGGGAGCCTTCGTACGCCCAGGGCTCCATGCGCCGGCGCTTGCGGTCGTCGAGGGTCGACACGCAGTTGGGACGGCGGCCGCAGCGGCCGGCCTCGCCCGGGCCGAAAGGGCCGAACTGCTTCGTCCCCGCGGCGGCGAGCGTGGCGGCGAGGAGCAGCAGGGCTTTCATGCGCGCGCCATGCAGGAGAGCCGGGAGGCGAGCGGCCGGCCGAGGTGCCGCTCGAGCGCGGCTGCCGCCCGCGCGACCTCCAGCGGCTCCGCGGGGACCTCCGCGCCCTCGGCCTTGAGGGCGTAGAGCAGGTCCTCGGTGGCGACGTTCCCGGACGCGCCGGGCGCGTACGGGCAGCCGCCGAGCCCGCCGGCCGACGCGTCGAAGCCGGTGATGTCGAACTCGGAGTAGGCGGTGAGGGCGTTCGCGACGGCCATGCCGTAGGTGTCGTGGAAGTGGAGGAAGACGTCCGCGGCCTCGACGCGCTTGAGCAGCGGCTCGAGCAGCGCGCGGACGTCGTTGGGAGAGGCCTTGCCGATGGTATCCCCCACGGACAGCTCCCGCACGCCGAGGTCGCGCAGCCGCAGGCAGACGTCCACGGCTTGATTGGGCGCGACCTTGCCTTCGTAGGGGCACCAGAACGCGGTGGAGACGTAGCCCCTCACGGGGAGCTTCGCCTCCGCGGCCCTCGCGACCACCGGCTTGAACCGGTCGAGGGACTCTTGGATCCCGGCGTTGATGTTCTTCCGGTTGAACGTTTCGGAAGCGGCGGTGAACACCGCGACCTTGTCGGCCCTCGCCCGCAGAGCCCGCTCGAGCCCGGCCTCGTTCGGCACGAGGGCCGAGTAGACCACGCCCGCCCGGCGCTTCATCGTCTCGAACACCGCGTCGGAGTCGGCCATCTGCGGGACCTTGGCGGGGTGCACGAACGCGCCGGCCTCGATCTCGCGGAGGCCCGCCGCCGCGAGCGCCTCGATGAACTCGACCTTGGCGGCGAGGGGGATGACGACCGCCTTCTCGTTCTGCAGGCCGTCGCGCGGCCCGACCTCGACGAGCCTTACTTGAGCCACGGCGCGGGCCTCTTCTCGAGGAAGGCCGAGAGCCCCGCCTTCCCTTCGTCGGAGGCGCGGACCCGGGCCAGGGTCTCGATGGTGACCGCGATCCGCTTCTCGAGCGGCAGCGGCGCGACGCGGCGGATGAGCGCCTTGGCCTCGCGCACCGCGTTGGGGCCGGCGCGCAGGATCCAGGCGACCAGCCCGTCCAGCTTGGCGTCGAGCTCGGCGGCCGGGGCCACCTCGTGCGCCAGGCCGATGCGCCGCGCGTCGTGCGCGCCGAAGGTCTCGGCCGTCAGGAAGTAGCGACGGGCCTGCGAGGCGCCGATCTTGGGCAGGACGAAGGAGGAGACCACCGCCGGCACGATCCCGAGGCGGCACTCGGAGAAGGACATCACCGAGTCCTCGGCGGCGACGACGATGTCGCAGGCCGCGATCACGCCGAGCCCGCCGCCGAAGCAGGAGCCCTGGACGCCCGCCAGGACCGGCATCGGCGCGGAGTCGATCGCGCGGCACATCTCGACGAGACGCAGCGCGTCCTGCTTGTTGCGGGCCGGCGTGTAGCCCGCGGCGCGGCGCATCCAGCGGACGTCGGCCCCGGCGCAGAAGTCCTTCCCGGCGCCCTTGAGCACGATCGCCCGCAGCCCCGCCGTCTTCGCCGCCGCGCGAAACACCTGCGTGGCGGCGGCGATGACGTCCTCGTCGAAGGCGTTGCGGACCTCGGGACGGTTGAGGGTGACGCGGAGGACGTCGCCGTCGCGCTTGGCGAGGATCACCGGGCTACATCCGGAAGACGGGGTGGCGGACGTCTCCGGCCGGATGATGGGCGGCGATCTCGAGGCACCAGCCGACGACGCGGCGCGTGTCGCCGGGCTCGAGGATCCCGTCGTCCCAGAGCCGCGCCGTGCCGTAGTACGGGTGGCCTTCCCTCTCGTACTGGGCGCGGACCGGCTTCTTGATCGCCTCGACCTCTTCCGGAGAGAGCTTCACCTTCGCCTGTTTGATCATCGCCATGACGCCGGCCGCCTGCTCGCCGCCCATGACGGAGACGCGGGCGTTCGGCCAGGTGAAGAGGACGCGGGCCCCGTAGGCGCGGCCGCACATCGCGTAGTTGCCGGCGCCGTTGGACGAGCCGGTCATGACCGTGATCTTCGGCACCGGCACCGTCGACACCGCCTGCACGAGCTTGGCGCCGTTTTTCACGATGCCGCCCTGCTCGAACTGCTTGCCGACCATGAATCCGGTGATGTTCTGCAGGAAGACGATCGGCAACCCGCGCTGGCCGCAGAGCTCGATGAAGTGCGCGCCCTTGAGCGCCGACTCGGAGAAGAGGATGCCTTGGTTGCCGAGGATGCCGACCGGCCGGCCCATCCAGCGCGCGAACCCGCACACGAGCGAGCGCCCGTAGTTCGCCTTGAACTCGTGGAAGCGCGAGCCGTCCACCAGCCGCGCGAGGACCTCTTTGACGTCCGTCGGCCGCCGCAGGTCGCGGTGCACGAGGCCGAACAGGTCGGAGGCCGGGTAGCGGGGCTCCTCGCAGGACGGCGGGGCCGGCTCGCGGGGGAGGCCGAGGTTGTCGACGATCGCCCGCAGCTGCGCGAGCGCGTGCTCGTCGGAGTCGGCGAGATAGTCGGTGACGCCCGAGACCGTCGAGTGCATCTCGCCGCCGCCGAGCTCGTCCTCGGTCGACTCCTCGCCGGTGGCGGCTTTGACGAGCGGCGGCCCGCCCAGGTAGATCGTGCCCGTGCCGCGGACGATGATCGCCTCGTCCGACATCGCCGGCACGTACGCGCCGCCGGCCGTGCACATGCCCATGACGGCCGAGATCTGCGGGATGCCCATCGACGACATGACGGCCTGGTTGTAGAAGATCCGCCCGAAATGCTCCTTGTCCGGGAAGACCTCGGCCTGCTTCGGAAGGAACACGCCGCCCGAGTCCACGAGGTAGAGGGCCGGCAGCCGGTTCTCGAGCGCGATCTCCTGCGCGCGCAGGTGCTTCTTGATCGTCTCGGGGTAGTAGGTGCCGCCCTTGACGGTCGCGTCGTTGGCCGCGATCAGGCACCAGCGGCCGGCGACCTTGCCGACGCCGGCGACGATCCCCGCCGAGGGGACCTCGTCTTCGTACATCCCGAGCGCGGCCAGCGCGGAAAGCTCGATCCACGCCCCGTCGGGGTCGATGAGCTTGGCGATCCGTTCGCGCGCGGTCAGCTTGCCGCGCTTGCGGTGGAGCTCGACCGACGCGGGCGGGCCGCCGCGGCGGACCCGGTCGAGCTTCTCGCGGAGGTCCTTCAGCAGGCCTTCGTGGTAGGCCCGGTTCTCTCCCGCCTCGCGCGACGAGCCGTCGAAATCGCTCGCGATCGCGGGGGTGTCGGGGGCCAGCGGGTCCAGCCCGGCTCTACGCGCCTGACGCTGCGCCATCGCGCCGATTCTACAACAAAGTGAAGTAAGTTAAGTGGGGACAGTCCCCACTTAACTTACTTCACTTGCGCGGCGATGTCGAACGACTCGGCGGGTGCGATCGCGGTCTGGGGGCCGTAGACTCCCTGCGGGCCGAGGAGGGTCGTCGAGTCCCAGCGCGCGCCGGAGGCCGAGGCGCGCGTGGCCGCCGCGTCGCGGCCTTCGTTGCCGCGCTGGTCGATCGCGTTGACGCGCTTAAACGACAGCGCGCCCGTCGGGGCTCGCGCGGCGATGAAGACCGTGAAGTGCCGGGAGGGCTCCGCCTCCGCGCGGATGTCGAGGCGGAACCGGCCCGGGCCCGCCCGCTGGAAGGTCATGGTCACCGCCTCGCCGGGTTCGAAGTAGACGTTCTCCCGAGAGCCCTTCCTCGGGTTCTCCCAGCGGTTGCCGCGCTCGTCGTCGACGCGCCAGAACGGACGGAAAGCGAAGCCGCTCCGCCCCGGGAGGTAGACGTGGTCCCAGCAGAGCCCGGCGTCGATCTCGAGCCCCGGCCCGCTCGCGCCGAGATAGACGCTGGGGCGGTCGAGCGGGCCCTCGACCCACGCGGGCTCGCCCGGCGCCCGGCGATGGTGGCGCGCGGGGTCCGCCTCGAAGCGCGGCAGCCTCCCCTGGACCCGGATGCCCGTCGCGCGCCTGGAGGGCCGCGCCGCCACCTTGCGCACGTAGGCCAAGGCGCTCTCGCGCACGCCGCCCAGCCGCTCGAAGAGGGACGGGTCGGGGAACTCCTGCGCCCACGCCTGCCACGCCAAGAACGCCGCGAGCGCCGGGAGCATGCTCCCAGCGCGCCTCCGCAAGCCCGCGGAAGGCTGGGACTTGCGACCCAGCCGCGTCTGGGCCGAAAGGCCGTCCTGGCGGAGGCCGTCGTCGCGCTTTGCAATTGGGCGGCGAATATCACATCATCCTGCCATGAAGCCATCGGACTCCGACCGGCTTGTCGACGCGACGCGCCGCGTGGGCAAGACGTACGGCTTCAACGAAGCGCACGACCCCGCGAGGCCCGCCGACTGGTGGTTCCAGGAGACGCCGGAGGGGAACGCCTTCTTCCTCGTCCTCTATACCCAGGCCTGCCTTTGGTCCGTCTGCACGGGCTGCAACCTCCCGTCCTTGGGAAGCCGAGTGGCGGTATCGGCCGGCGATATCCGGCGCCAGCTCGACTTCGTCTTCGCGTCGGTCCTCTCTCCCGAGCAGGCCGCGGGGCTGGGCCGGGTCACGCTCTCCAACAACGGGTCGGTGCTCGACGAGCGCACGTTCCCCACGGAGGCCTTGGCCGGCTGCGTCCGGGAATTGGCCGCGCGCTGCCCGAAGCTCCAGGTCCTCACCCTGGAAAGCCGCGCCGAGTACCTCGACGCTTTCGAGTTCGACCTGCTCGCTTCCATCCTGCGGGAGGGTCGGCCCGGCGCGGCCATCGAGCTGGCGGTCGGGTTCGAGGCCTTCGACGACCGCGTCCGCAACGCGGTCTTCCGGAAAGGCTTGACGCTCCGGGCGTTCGAGGCCGCGGCGGCGCTCGCGGCCCGCCACGCCTTCCGGCTCAAGGCCTATTTCATGCTCAAGCCGGTCGAGGGGATGTCGGAAGACGAGGCCGTCGCCGACGTCGCGCGCGGGGTGGACTACCTCGACGCGCTCGCGACGAAATACGGCGTCGCGATCAGCATGCACCTCAACGCCACCTACGTCGCCAAGGGGACCCCGCTCGCGGAGGCGTTTAGGGCGGGGCGCTACGAGCCTCCACGGCTCGAGTCGCTTCAGCGCGCCGGGTTGGCGGCGCGCGGCAAGAGGATCTCGCTCTTCCTCGGCCTCTACGATGAGAATCTCGCCGTGCCCGGGGGCTCCTTCATCCGCGCGGGCGACGAGGCCCTGCTCGCGCGCCTGCAGGCGTTCAACCGGACTCAGGACTTCGGCCTGCTGGCCGAGGGGGCGCCCGCCTGATGGAACTCGCCAAAGACCTCGACGTCCTGCTTCGCGCGCGGTCGACCTTGATCGTGCTCTCGACCCCCGAGGAGATCCGCGCGGTGGAGCTGGTCAAGGGCGTGTGCGAGCGGAAGTCCCGGCCGTGCTACTCGTGGGACCTGGCCGACGGCTTCGTCGCGCTGACGCAGGAGAACACGCCGCTTCAGTCCGGCGCGGACCCGCTTTCGGCCCTGGAGCAGGTGCGCAAGGGGCCCGACAAGGCGGTCTACGTCTTCCGAGATTTCCACGACGCGTGGACCGACAAGAAGATCAAACGCAAGCTCCGCTCGGTCGCGCAGGAGCTGCGCTTCACCCGGCGCTCCATCGTGGTCACCGCTCCGACCGACGCGGTCCCCGAGGAGCTCCGGGACTGCGCGGTCCTGCTCAGCCTGCCGCTCCCCGGCGAGGCCGAGCTCGGGGCGGCGCTCGACCAGCTCCTCGCGAGCCTCGAGCCCAAGGAGGGGCTCGACGAGGACCGTCGCGGCCGGCTGCTGCAGGCCGCCCGCGGGTTGACCAGCGCGCAGGCGCAGCGGGTCTTCGCGCGCGGCCTCGTCTCCGACGGCATGCTGGACGAGTCGGACGTCGCGCTCGTGGTGCAGGAGAAAAAGGAGCTGATCCGCGAGAGCAAGGCGCTCGAGTTCTATCCTGTGTCCGCGGCCCCTTCCGACGTCGGCGGGCTCGAGGTGCTCAAGCGCTGGCTCGGATCCCGGGCCGGGGCGTTCGGGGAGGAGGCCCGGCGCTACGGCCTCGACGTGCCGAAGGGCATCGCGCTCATCGGCATCCCCGGCACGGGAAAGAGCCTCTCCGCCAAGATGGTCGGCGCCCTTTGGGGCCTGCCGCTCGTGCGCTTCGACGTCGGGGCGCTCTTCGGGAGCTTCGTCGGCGAATCGGAAGTGCGCACCCGCAAGGCGCTGCGCTTGGCCGAGTCGGTCTCGCCGTGCGTCTTGTGGATCGACGAGATGGAGAAGGCCCTGGCGCACGGGGGTAACGACTCGGGGACGAGCACCCGGGTGTTCGGCTCCATCCTCACCTGGATGGCCGAGAAGCGCGCGCCGTGCTTCGTGGTCGCGACGGCCAACGACATCTCGGCCTTGCCCCCGGAGCTCCTGAGGCGCGGCCGGTTCGACGAGATCTTCTTCCTCGACCTGCCCACGCTGGCGGAGCGCAAGGCGATCCTCGCGGTCCACCTCGCCAAGCGCGGGCGCAAGCCCGAGTCGTTCGACCTGCAGGCGCTGGCGGCCGCCTCCGCGAGCTACGTGGGCGCCGAGCTCGAGCACGCCGTCGCCGACGCGATGGTCGCCGCCTTCAACGAGAAGCGGGAGTTCGAGACGAAGGACGTCGCGGCGTCCTTGAAACGGCTCGTCCCCCTGGCCGTCTCCCAACGGGAGCGGGTCGCGTACCTCCGCTCCTGGCTGCTGGAGGGGCGGGCCCAATCCGCCTCGTTCGCGGAGGCCGCGCAGGCGAAGGACGCCTTCGTCGAGCCGAAGGCCTAGGCCTCCGGCTCGGGCGATCTCCAGGAGTCCGGATGGTGGAGGTCGAACTCGTCGACGTGCTTGCGGCTCTCCGGCTCGAAGCCGTCGTGCCGGATGGTCTGCGCGAGGTCGGCGAACTCGGCCGTGCGCTTGACGTCCGTCGAGCTGGCGCCCTTCTTGATCTGGTAGTCCGCCACGACCCTCGCCCCGTGCCGTTCGGGGCCCTTGGCCGTGTCCTCCCGGTAGAACTGCGACAGCACGAAGACGCGCGTGCCGAGGAACAGCGCCTCGGGGATGTCGTGCGTCACGAAGAAGATGGTCATGCGCAGGCGCTCCCAGGTCTGCAGGAGATGGACCTGCAGCTCCTCGCGGACCCCGGGGTCGAGCGCCCCGAAGGGCTCGTCCATGAGCAGCACGGCGGGCCGCATGATCATGGCCTGGGCGATCGCGACGCGCTGCTGCATGCCGCCTGAGAGCTCGTGGGGGTACTTCGACCACTCGCGCTCGAGGCGCACGGTCTTCAGCAGCTCCATCGCCTCGTCCCGGCGGGCGGACCGCTCCCGCCGCCAGGCGAAGAAACCGGTGCTCAGCCGCGGGCCGAGCAGGACGTTGTCGAGGACCGAGAGGTGCGGGAACAGAGAATACCTCTGGAACACGATGCCGCGTCGGGGATCGGGCTCGGACACCGCGAGTCCTTCGAGCAGGATCCGGCCTGAAGAAGGGCGTTCCCAGCCCAGGATCATGCGCAGGAGCGTCGTCTTGCCGCAGCCGCTGGGTCCGACCACGCTGCAGAACTCGCCGGGACGCACCGACAGGTCGATGTCCCGGAGCACCAGCTTGGCGCCGTAGGCCTTGTAGACGTTCTCGAGGTAGAGCAGCTTCCCCGCCGGGTCGGAGGAGCGCGGGACGGCCTTCTTCATGACTCCGAACCCTCCTCCTCGTCCGCGAAGTACCACGGGTAGAGCCGGCGCGTCAGCGTCTTGAGCCCCCAGTCCAGCGCGAACCCGATCGCGGTGATCCACAGGGCGTAGGGGATGATGACGTCCATCGCCAGGTAGCGGCGCATGAGGAAGATCCGGTAGCCGAGCCCGCTCTCGGCCGCGATCGCCTCCGCGGCGATCAGGTACAGCCACGCCCCGCCCAAGGTGAGCCGCACGGTCTCGACGAGGGCGGGAAGGACCTGGGGCAAGACGATGCGGTAGATCACCTCGAGCGGAGAGGCGCCGAGCGTCAGCACCTTCACGACCTGCTCGGCCGGGGTCTTGCGGGCGGCTCGCATGACGTCGCGCGCGATCACCGGGAACGTCCCGATGAAGATCAGCGCGACCTTCGAGAGCTCGTCGACGCCGAAGGCGATGAACAGGATCGGGAGGATCGCCAAGGGCGGGATGATCGAGACCGCGGTGAGGAAGGGCTGGAGCAGCGCCGCCGGGCCCGGCAGCAGGCCGAGGTTCAAGCCGACGAAGAGCCCGGCGAGGGCGCCGGTCCCGACGCCCAGCCCGAGCCGGCGGAGGCTCGCGCGAGTGTCGGCCCAGAGCAGCCTCTCTCCCGTCCTCCGGTCGGGCTCCGCGGCCATCCGGCCCGCCGATTCGGCCATGGCCTGGGGGGACGGCAGGAGCTTGTCCATGGGGTTCTCGCGCAGCCTCGCGCGCGAGAACCCCAGATACACTGCCAGCGTGAGGACGAACGGGACGGCTCCCAGGGCCCAGCGCGCGCGGCTGCCGGGCCGGGCGTGAAGGCCCCAGAAGCTCGGCGCGCGCGCGCTGCCCATGGCGACGGGCCCGGGGCCCGGGCCGCCGGGAGCCGCCTCCGTCCGCTCCACCTACAGCTTCCCGTCGGCGGCCAGCTTCATGTATCGGTCCGTGAAGCGCAGCTTGACGACGTTCTTGTCGCCTAAGACGGAGCCGTCCGCGAACTCGATGCCGACGAAGTCCTTGTCCTTGGCGCGCTCGCCGAACAGCCCGTGATCGAAGGAGAACGTGCGGACGTACTCCATCGTCTTCTTGACCTCCGACCCCTTCGCGAAGGACGCGGCCTCCGCGGCGTCGTAGAACATCCGCGTCGTCTTGAGCTGGGCCTTGAACTCCGCCGTCGTGCCGCCCGCGAACTTGGCCATCGACGCGATCGCCGACGCGGCCTTCTTGTCTTTGCCGGACATGGTCCGCAGCGTCTCGTACCAGGCGCCGGTCAGGGCCTTCTTCAGCTCCTCGGGCGCGCCCGTCTTGACGACCAGGAGGTCCATGATCTCGCCCGGGATCTGCGAGGAGTCGAAGACGAGCGTCGAGCCCGGGGCGTTCCGCGCCTTCATGAGGATCGGGTTCCAGGTCACCGCGCTGCCGTTCGGATCCGTCGCGTACACCGCGCCGATGTCGGCGTCGCTGGTGTTGACGATGGTGATGTCCTTCTCGGACATGGAGTTCATTCCCAGCGCGCGGCTGAGGAGGTAGTGGGACACCGACAGCTGCACGAGCTTGACGGGCCGGCCCCTGAGGTCCGCGACGGTCTTGCCCTTCTTGAGGACGATGCCGTCGTTGCCGTTGGAGAAGTCGCCGATGACCGCCACCGTCGAGTCCACCCCGCCGACCGCGGGGATGGTCAGGGCGTCCATGTTGGTCATGACGCAGGCGTCGAACTTTCCGGCGGTATAGAGGTTGATGGACTCGACATAGTCGTTGATCAGCGAGAGCTTGATGCTGATCCCGTACTTGTCGGCCCAGCGTTTGAGGATCCCGGATTCCTCGGCGTAAGCCCACGGCTCCCAGCCCGTGTAGTGGGACCAGGCCACCGCATACGTCTTCTTTTCCGCCGCGGCGGGCAAGGCGGACGCCGCGCCGATGACGAGCGGCGCCAGCGCGAGCAGCAAACGTCTAGTCGTTTTCATGTGGGGTCTCCTAATCCAGGTCGAGCGGAATCACCGGAACCGATTTCGTCCCTTTTTCCATCTTCGCGATCGACGCCCCGGCTTGGTCGGTCAGGTCGTCGAGCTCCTTGATGTTCTGCGCCATCTGCGGCAGCGCCCGGCTGCGGAACTGCGCGACGTCTTCCATGGCGTCGCGGATGTCGGCGAAGGCCCGCTTCAGCGCCTCCATGTCGAGCATGGTCCCCGCCGCCTGCTTGTGGATCTCCGCGCCCTGGGTCTTCAGCCGGGCGGCGGTATGGCCGATGAGGTCCGTGGTCGTCTTCGTCAGGCCCTGCACCTTCTCGAGCACGATCTGCTGGTCGTTGAGCGCCAACGCGACCGTCACGGCGACCTGCAGGGCGCCGACGGTGACGTTGAGCGCCCGGTTGACGCCCCGGATCAGCTCCTTGTTGTTGCGGATGAGGATCTCCATGGCGAGGATCCCTTGCTGGTTGACGGCCAGCTGCTGCTGGAGGTCCATGATGCGCTGACGCAGCGGGAAGAGGAGCTCCTCCGAGATGAAGGCGTGCATGGGGTCGGTCGAAGGAAGCTCCGACAGCTTGCCTTCAAGCTTGCGGTCCAGGACCTGCGCGAAGCGGATCGCCTTCAGCAGCTTCTCGGTCAGGTCGCGCATGCGCCTTTGGTCCTCGGCCAGCGTCACGTTGTCGCGCTTGAGCTGGTCGGAGCCGATCTCGAGGGACCGGATAATCGCGTTGATCACGGTCTGCGAGCTCTCGTAGCGCGAGAAGTACCGCTTGAGCGGCGTGCCCACGCCCGGGATGTAGCCCAGGATCCGCGTGGCGAAGCCCGGTCCGAAGTCGAAGCGCATCGGGTCGAGGTCCTCGACCGTGTCGCGCAGGTCGAGCAGCGACTTCGCCACCTCGCCGCCGTCGCCCGCGCGGCCGGCGAGCTTCTTGACGGGCTCCTTGAGCTTGGCGCTCTGGAGCGCCGCCTGGCGCTGGAGTTCTCCGCCGAGCGTGTCGACGGTGTTCTTGCCGCGCGCCTTCGCGGCCTCCTTGTCTCCCTTGAGATCCAAGAGCTCCTTGAGGACCGCGTCGGCCTTCTTCTCCAGCTTGGGGTCCTCTCCGGGCTCGAGGGCCGTCTCGTTCGGGTCGACGAGACCGAGCTCCTTCTTCGCTTCCGTTTCGTTCGCCGTGACCAGACTGCTCATGATTCGCCTCCGGGGTCCCTGCCGTACCGATGAGCCTGCTTCGCGAGCTCTTCCATCTCTTGGATCGCCGTGTCGAGATCGGCCCCGCCGCCGTCGGGGCTCGTCCGGATCTCCGCCAAGGCGACGCCCAGCTTGTCCATGTTCGTGATCGCCTCTTCGTTGCTCGTCAGGAGCGAATTGACCTTCTCGAGGTTGTCGGAGAGCAGGCGCTCGCGCTCCGAAATCGTCTTGAGCTCCTTGCGGTCCGCCTCCGGCGGAGAGGTCAAGGCCAGGAGCGCCTTCTTCCGCGCGGCGATGTAGCGGGGGTCGATCGCGCTCACGCTCGAAAGGAGCGCGGCCACGACCGAGAGATTGTCCAGCACGGAAAGATAGACCTGCTCGGAGGCGCCCAGGTAGCGGGAGTAGGTGAGCTCGCCGGGCTGGAGCTTGTCGTCGAGCGTGCGCTGGAGGCTCTCGAAGCGCTCGCGGGCCATCCGGAACTGCTTGGCCCCCTGGTCGGCCTGCTCGCAGACCTCTCCCTGAGCGTCGCGGGCCAGATCCTTGAGCGACTTCTCGAGCCGAGCCATGAGCGCCTGGCGCTGCTTCTGGAGCTCCTCGTAGAGCGCCTTGACGTGGCGGTCGGCCACGGCGTTGCCGCGCACGAAGTACGTGAAGAGGCCGCTCGCCAAGCCGAGGCCCAGGCCCCCGACCGCGACCGGGGCGGCGGCGGCGCCGAAGAGCCCGACGGCCAGCGTGCCCAGGAGCCCGACCCCGGTCGAGTACATCGTCAGGGGGTTCTCCAGCGCCGCGCGCAGCACGGCCTTGCGGGTCGCGTCGCGCGAGAAGTCGGCCACCTTTCCCATTATGCGGGAACGTTCCTCACGGCATCCTCACAAACTCTCCATGACCAGGCACAGCTCGACCCGGGGGAGGCGGTAGTTGTACGGCCGGTCGCCCTCGTTCGGAAGGCGGGCCAGCGGCTTCGCCGAGCCGATCCCCTCGGCGCGAAGGCGGTCTCCGTCGATGCCGTGGGTGACCGTCAGGTACCGCTGGACGGCCTCCGCGCGCTCCTGCGAGAGGCGGCGGTTCTGCGCCGGGTCGCCGTTGAGGCCGGTGTGCCCCCGCAGGAGCACGCGGAAGCCCGGGTAGTGCTCCAGGTTCGAGGCGGCCTTGTCGAGCTCTCGCTTGCCTTCGAGGCTCAGCTCGGCGGTCCCGCTCTGGAACGTGATGGGGAGGACCTTCATCGTGCCGATCTCCCGGAGCAGGGACCAGCCGCGCTCGTCGAGCGGGGGGAAGTCGCTCCTCGCGCTCTTGACGGAGGCGGCCGTCCCGAAGCCCTCGAACCCTCCGGCCTTCACCAGCTCCGAGACGAACGAGCTGTTGAGCAGGCGGTAGGGGTCGCCTTCGGGAACGGGCGAGGAGGAGAAATCGCCGCTGGCGACGAGGATCTGGGCCGAGGACTCGATCGTGTCGACCAACCCTTCGTCCCCGGTCTCCGAGCCCAGCCCGATCCCGAACCACAGCGACGCGTTGTCGGCGAGCGTGGCCCAGCGCACTCCTTGGAGCATGGACTCCACCTGCTTCGTGCTGAGCTTGGTCGCGCTCACCAGGTCGTCTTTGAGCGTCTCGGGGCTCTGCTGGTAGGCTTTCAGGGCTCGGAAATAGTTCGCGAGGAGGACCTTGATCGCCTGGGGCTCGCGGGCGAGGAAGTCGCGATTGACGAGGAGGATGTCCACGATGAGGCGCCGGGTGCTCTCGGTCCCGAGCAGCTTGACCACGTTCGGCCGGGCCGTCGCCCGCGAGACGTCGGGCTCCCAGAGGACGGCGGCGTCGACCTCTCCGGTCTCGAGCAGCTTCAAGGCGGCCGGAGAGCCGTCCGTCTCGACGCGCCACGCGCCGCGCCGCTCGCGCATCGCCGGGATGTCGAAGTGGACGGCCACGGATTTCAAGAGGTGCTCGCTCGGCGAGGCGGGCGTAAAGGCGATCTTCAGCCTCGGCCGGTTCTTGAGCTCCTCGATGCTCTTGACCCGCCGGCGGTCCGCGACGATGGCGTCGCCGCCCTTGGACTCGTCGAGCACCGCGATGATCGCCCCCGGGAACCGCTCTGCGGGCCCATTGAGCAGGAAGGAGTCCACGGTCGCGACCGCGAAGTCGAGCTCGCCGCGCCCCAGCTTCTTCATGCGGGCCGGATAATCGGCGGTGTCCTCGACGCACTGGAGGAGGTACTTCGCGCCGCGCATCCGCCGGCGGAGCTCCGGGCTGCAGAGGGGGAAGTAGCCCACCCAGTTGTCCACGCCGACCCGGATCGTCCCTTTCGTGTCCTTCGCGTCGGAGGTCTCGAGCTGGCGCTTCGCCGCGAGGCGGGGCAGGAGAAAATAGGCTCCGATGAGGCCCAGCGTCCCCACGATCAGGAAGGCGAGGAAGGCGCCGAGCTTTCCCACGGCCTACTTCGGCGCGGCGAACTTGGCCGCGTCGAACGACTCCGCCTCCGCCAAGACCGCGCCCAGTCCCGCCCGCAGCTCGGACACGCTTTGCGCGGACTTGTAGAGCGTGCGCCCCGGCTGGTTGAGCGAGTGGTTGGTGCCGATGCAAAAGCCGATCGTGTGGACCGCGACGGGGGAGCGCTCGAGGAGGTCCCCCACGACGCCCGCGGGATCCTGGCCCGAGTCGGCGACCCCGTCGGTGACCACGACCAGCGTGTACTCGCCGTAGCCGAGCTGGCGGCGCGCCGCCTCCTCGAGCTTGTCGACGCCGATGGTGATCGCGGCTTTGAGCGGGGTTCCGCCGTTGTCTTTGACCGCCATGACCGCGGCCAGAAAGGCGTCGCGGTTGCCCGCGGCGAGCGGCACCCGCTCCGAGATCCCCGCTCCGTCGAACGCGGCGAGCCCGAGTTGCGCGTCCGCCGGCAGGGCCTTCGCGAACTCGGCCAGCGCCTGCTTGGCGGCTTCCATCTTAGTCAGGTTGCCGGAGCAGCCCTTCTCGCCCATGCTGCCGGAGCCGACCAGCACGACGTAGACGTTGCGAGCCGCGAGGTTGGCGGCGAGCGCCGGCGCGGCGCCGGTCTGTCGCGGCCACTCGTACTTCACCCAGCCGGCCCGCCGCGCCGGGGCCGGGGGAACCGGCGCGTCGAGGTGGACGGGCGGCGGCGGCGGGGAGGGCCGCGGCGTGTCTTTCGGCCACCACACCCAGGCCACGCCGGCGGCGGCGAGCCAGAGCAGGAGGGAGCGTCCGGAGCGTTTCTGGCTCACAGGGGCTTGAAGACCGCGTCCTCGGCCTCGACCTCGATGATGCGGAACTCGACGCGCATGTTGTCGAGCCATTCCTGCTCGGACTTCGGCGCGCAGGGGGCGTCGCCGCAGATCCCGCTCCGGGGCTGGTCGATCCCGTGGCCGACCACCGCGAACTGGGACGCGTCGAGGCTGATGCCGCTGGACTTAGCGTACTTCACGAGGCTGTCGCGCACGGCGTTGGCCCGCGAGAGGCTCAGGTTGAGGGCGGCCTGGCGCATGCGCTTGAGGACGAGGTCCGACTCCTTCTCCTTGGCCTTGCGAAGATAGCCTAGCGGATCGGAGTGCCCCTCGACGGTCAGGACCGCGCCTCCGTACGTCGAGGCCAGGTCGATCGCCTTCTTGAAGGATTCCTCGTAACGCGAGGCCGGGAAATCCGACTGGTTCGGCTTGAAGAACACCTCGAAGGCGAAGAGGCCCCCTTGCGCGAGCGTGCCCTGCTTCTGCCGCTTCGACACCACCTGGGCGACCTGCGCCTGGTCGAACCGGGGAGCGGCGGCCGCCGAGGTCTCCTTGAGCCCGGACTTGAGCTGGTCGAAGCTCCAGGGCGGCTTGGCGAGCGCCTGCTTGGAGCCCAGGAGGCCGAGCGGCACGAGCCCGCTCTGGATCTCGGCGACGAGGTTGGCCATGCCCCGGGGGTTCTGCGGCGCGTTGAAGAACTGCACGTTGCCGGGGTAGCCCGCGAACTCGGCGTCGGCGTAAAGCCCCTCGACGTCCTTGGTCGCCTGCGGGCTGTCGAGGAGGAGCTGTCCGCCCGCCGCGAGGAGCTTCCCGTAGTCGCCGGCGCGCGACTGCTTGTCCTTGAACAGCGCCTTAACCTCCTCTTGCGCCTTCAGGAGCCCTCGGACGAACGCCTCGACCTTGCCGCGTTCCTTCGCGAGGTAGTCGGAGCGCACCGCGTACAGGTCGGCGATGATCCGGTTCGCGGACTTCGTCGTCAGCATGATCCGCGCCCCGCGCACGGAGTCCTCGGCGCCGGTGCCCGTCTTGCCTCCCGAGGTGAGCGCGAGGGCGTCGGGGGTGATCACCGTCGCCGCGTCGACGCCCGCCTCGTGGAGCGCCGCGCCCGGGGTGCTCTTCGTGCCGGTGAGGTCCTTTACCCAGCGCAGCTTCACGTCGGCGAAGCTGAGGCCCGCGCCGGCGAGGATCTTGCCGAGGTAGTCCACATGGGGGCCGTAGGACTGCAGCGCGATCGTCTTGCCCCGCAGGTCCTTCGGGTTGCGGATGCTGTCTTTGACCACCAAGGCGTCGCCGCCCGCCGACCACGTGAGCTGGTAGATCGCGACCGGCTTGGTGCGCGGGTCGCGGTTGGCGGCCTCGGAGGCCATCATGATCATCCCCGCCGTCCCACGGAGGTAGGGGGACTCGCACTTCAGGTAGGCCTCGAGCTGCTTGGCGAACACGTCCTCGCGGACCAGCTTGAGGCTGAGGCCCTCCTTGGCGAACAGGCTGCCCGAGGCCGTGGCGCCCTGCGCGCCGTTGGCATGGATCGTCGGGATGTCTCCGCCCCAGGTGATGATCGGGACCTGGACGGAGCCTCCGGCCCCGCAGTCCTGGACCGCCCCGCCGACGGCCGAGGCCAGCGGCGGCGGCGCGCCTTGGGCGCGCGCGAGCGGCGAGAGCGCCGCGAGCGACGCCAACGTGACGGCTGCGAGCCGGGTGCGGCGCGTCTCAGGCGGTGTCATGCAGGAGCCTCCCCTTCCCGGGCACTACCGGGGGATTGTAGGTCCGTCGACGAATCCTGTCAACAGCGCGTCGCGCGCGTGTCGCGCGCGCGTCGTCAGCGCCGCCGGTGCACGACGACCTTGATATCCCGGAAGCAGGCGGCCGGGGGCGTGCCCGGGAAGGGAGTCGCCTCGCGTCCGAGGTGGATCCAGAGGCGAGCCGTCTCCGGAGGGAGGTCGACCGTCGTGGAGACGTGACGCCACGCGACGGGGTCTCGGTCCGAGCCGGGATCGCGGCCGTGCGAGCCGCTGGGTGGGTGCCATTTCCAGCCTGGCCCCGACAGGACGTGCTGCGCGAGCCGGAACGCGGCCGTGCTCGGGGCGCTCGCGTACCCCCACACGGAGAGGTAGACGGCGGTCACGTTCCGCGACGCGGGTTGTCGCGGCGGGTCCGGACGCAGGTCGCCGGTCACGGTCAGCGCGCAGCATTCCTTCCGGATGAGCGGCGCGAGCGGGGCGAGGTCGATGTCCCGGTCGAGGCTCTCGCCGTGGTCCTCCGCGTGGCGGTACGGCCGATGCTCCCAGCCGCTCCTCGGATCGCGCGACGGCTCCGGCGCGAGGTTCTCGCCGAGAGTGGCCGGCTTTTGCGTTCCCGCCTTAGGGGGCCTTCGGTTGCCCGTGTAGATCAACGAGACGCCGAGGCCCCAAAGCAGGAGCAGGCACGCGCCCGGCAGCAGATCGACCAGCCGCCTGCCGAGCCGGGAGGGCAACGGCTACGCGGCCACGGCGGCGCGAGGGGCCGCCCGGCGGGCGGCCTTCGCCGGCAGCTTCCCCAACTCCCGGTAGAGGAGGATCGCCGACCGGATCGACTTGTGGAAGTCGCCCAGGTGCAGGCTCTCGTTCTCGGAGTGCGGGTTCGTGTAGGGGTCCTCGACGCCGATGAGGAGCGCCGGCGCCCCGAGCACCTTGCCGAACGGGCCGACGAACGGGATCGAGCCGCCGGAGCCGATGAAGACCGCCTCGCGGCCGAAGCCCTCGGTCATCGCGCGCGCGGCCGCCTCGAACGCCGGGCCCTCGGGGTCGACGAGCCAGGCCGGGCTGCCGTGCGCGTTGGAGAACGAGACCTTCACGCCCCACGGCGCGTGCTTGCGGAGATGGTCCTGGAGGGCCTTGACCGCGGCCTTGGCGTCCATGTCGGGGACCAGTCGCAGGCCGACGTGCGCCCACGCCGACTCGTTAATGATGTTCGCGCAGTCCTTGCGGGAGGAGACCTGGATCGCGTTGACCGAGACCGACGGGAGGCGCCACATCTTCTCGAGCGGGCTGGCCTTCCCGCCGACGAGGTCCACGCCGGGGAGCACCTGCGCCTGCGCGCGGAAGTCCTTGTCCGAGTAGCGCAGCGACTCGAGGCTCTTGCGCTCGAGCTTCGTGAGGGGTCGGACGTTTTTGTAGATGCCGGGGATCGCGATGCGCCCTTCGTCGTCGACGAGCGAGGCGAGCATCTTCGAGAGCGCGAGCGCCGGGTCGGGCAGGGGGCCTCCCCACATGCCTGAGTGGAGGGGATGGTCGGCGGTGCGGACCTCGACGTCCATCGAGACCAGGCCGCGGAGCGCGGTCGTGATGCTCGGGACGCCGACGTCGTAGTTCGAGGTGTCGGTAAGGACGATGAAGTCGGCCGCCAGCTTCTTCGCGTACTTCTGGAGGAAGCTCTCGAGGTGCCCCGAGCCGATCTCCTCCTCGCCTTCGATCATCACCTTCACGTTGAGCGGGAGCTTGCCTTCGGCGCGGAGCCAGGAGGCGATCGCGCTCGTGTGGACGATCACGCCCGCCTTGTCGTCGGCCGTGCCGCGGCCCCAGAGGCGGCCGTCCTTCTCGGTCGCGACGAAGGGGGGCGTCTTCCACTTCTCCTCGCGGCCGGCGGGCTGCACGTCGTGATGCGCGTAGAGCAGCACGGTCGGCCGGCCGGGGGCGTGCAGCCAGTCGGCGTATACGTAAGGGTGGGCGTCCGGCACGCGGAGGATCTCGACGTTCTCGAGGCCGCGGGCCTTGAGCAGCTCGGCGACGGCGGCCGCCGACTTTTCGACGGTCTCGGGGGGAAATCCCGGAAAGCTGACGCTCGGGATCGCGACGAGCTTGGACAGGTCTTCGATGAAGTCTTTGCGGTGCTTCTCGGCGTAGTCGAGAGGGGAGTTCATTGTGTTTGCTCTCCGGTGCGTGCCGGGTCTCGTGGTTACGCCGGCAGATCGAGACCTGGCACGCTGCCGCTCATGATACCGCTTGCCGTCTTGGGCCGTCAACGCTATGCTACGCCTGTGGAGTCTCTCGAGCCGAAGCCCGAGAAGGTCCGCTCCGGCACCTTCCGCGTCGACCGCAAGGAGGCGCTGCGGAAGCTGGCCGCCTACCGGCTCGCGGACCCCGCCGCGTTCGTCCTCTCCTGGGTGCGCGCCGGCGCGGAGTCGGACGCGACCTGGATCCACGTCGCGCTGGACCTCAAGCGCATCGCGGTGCGCTTCGACGGAAAGGCTTGGGCGAGCGCGGACCTCGAGGACCCCTACAGCGCCTTCTTCGACGAGGCCGCCGCCTCGCCGGCCCGGCACCTGGTGCTCGGGGCGCTCGCGGCCTTCCGGCTCGGCGCGAGGCGGGCGGCCGTCTCGTCTTGGGGGCGCGGCATGGCGCTCGGGCCCGAGACCGTAGAGCCTCTCGAGGTCCCCGCCGGCCGGACCGAGACCGCGCTCGAGGCGGTTTGGGACGGCGCGATCGATGACGGAGCGCGGATCCGGATGTTCAACCTGCTGAGCACGAGCTGCGGGATGCTGCGAGCTCAACTCTCGATCTCGATCATGAGCGGCCCGGATCGGACGATCCCTCCCCTGGCCGCGGCCGACGACGGCTCGCTCGTGCGGTTCGAGGAGGGCGGGTTGCGCGGGCTCCTGCAGCCGCCGCTCAACCCCGACGCGATGGCCGGAAAGGCGCACCTCTACACCGGCGGCGTGCGCGTGAGCACGGTCGACTGGACCTTCCATCCGGCGCAGGCCGAGGCCCACCTCGACGACCCCGCCTTCGCCCTCGACGCCTCCCAATCCGGCGTCATCATGGACGACCGGTTCACCCGCGCGCTGAAGGCCGCGGACGCGAAGGTGCCGCGCCTCCTCGAGCTGGCGGTCAACGGGCACGAGCACGGCTACGGGCAATGGACGCGGTTCCTCTTCGAGCGCGCGGGGCTCTTCAGCGGGCTTCTCGGGATGCTGAAGCTGGACCGGCGCCGCGACGCCGACCGCGTGCTCGCGTGGCTCGCCGGCAAGCAGCACGAGTACGAGCGGCTGATCGCCTGGGATACCACGACGGGCGCGTGGCTGCGCTCGACCGCGGCCGCCCTGCCGCTCGAGGAGCCCCAGGACCCCGTCCTGAAGAAGCTCTACCGCGCGGCGCTCTACCTGTCGGTCAACGGCGTCCCGCTGAGCATCGAACGGCTCGACGAGATCGCGAAGTTCACCACGGTCCTCCCGGTCTGCCGGCGCCTGTTCACCAACATGCAGCTTGATCCGCCCGTGCTGTGGTGCCCGCGCCCCGAGGATCCCGCCGTCCGGATCCGCTTCCATGGGCGATCGCGTTGGTTCGAGGACGTGTCGAGCTTCCGCTCCGTGGGCCCCTTCCGTTAGGTATACTGCGCCCGTGACCGCTCTACTCCTCGCCCTGGCGCTCTCCGCCTTCGCGGCCTCGAAGGCGGCGCCCGAGATCGTCCTCGTGGTGATCGACGAGGCCACCGAGAAGGCCGTCGGCTGGCCGCTGCCGCCCGAGGCGCTCGTGGACGGACTCAAGAAGATCGAGGCCGGACGGCCCGCGGCCGTCGCGCTCAAGTTCTTCGCCGACGTCGACGACGCCGCGGTCGCGGGCTTGCTCTCCCGGCACAAGAACGTCTACCTGCAGTGCGCCGGCGTCGACGAGGGCGCGCCTCCGGATCCGGCCCTGCTCGGCCCCGCGGCGATCGCCGGCGGGGAGGGCGCCGATTTCGACGACAGGCCGAGCGTCGTCTTCCCGCCGCAGGGGCTCGCGGCCGCCTCCGCCGGCGTGGGGTTCGTGCATGTCAAGCTGAACCCCAAGAGCGGGGCGGCGGAGCGCTGGCAGGTCGTGTCGATGGCGGGGGGGAAGCGGTACGCGTCCTTGGCGCTGCTGGTCGCCGCGCGGGCGAAAGGCGTCTCGACGTCGGCCTTGGCGCTCAAGCCGGGCGCCCAAGGCGCCTGGCGCCTGCTCGGCCCGGGCGTGTCCTACTCCCTCGACCACGAAGGCGCGCTCCCGATCCGGTTCACCCAGCCGGGGAAGGGGCGCAAGCGCCACTCGTTCGCCGCCGTGCGAGCGGGGGCGGTGCCTGCGTCCGCGTTCGCCGGCCGCATCGTCGTCGTGGGTCCCGATCTGCCTCGCCGCGAGGATAACGGCCTCAAGACCCCGATCGAGAAGGCGCACCCGAAGGTCGAGCTCTTCGCCGACGCCGTCGCCACGCTCCTCCGCTAAAAAAATCAGCGCGCCTCGCGCCCTTGACAAGGTTCGGAACTCCTGTTAAGGTACCTTATCATGATTCGCGAGGAGCTCTACGACGCCGAGTCCGGCGTCCGTCTTTACACGGTGCGCGAGGCCGCGCGGGTGCTCGGCTACCACCCGTTCTCGATCTACCGGCTCGTCTGGCTCGGGAAGCTGCGCCACCGGCGGCTCGGGCCGAAGACGCTGCTGTTCTCGCGCGAGGACCTGCTGCGCTATCAGGAGAGCCTGCGGCAGGCGAAGCGGGGGAAACCCTTGCCGAAGCAGGACTCGTCCGAGCCGCCGCTGAGCGCGCAGGTGGGCATCGACCTAGGCGGCGGGCTGGACGCGGGCCCGTGGAGCCAGTTTCGCTGGGAGAGCGTGCCCCTGATCCGCGCCCGGATGGACTCCCGGCACGGCAAGCGCCTGAAGGGGCTTCAGATTTCCGTTCGCGGTCGGGAGGGGGAGGCCTGGAAGGTCATCTACCGTAAGCCGGGAGGGTGAGATGGCGCGCAATGGAAACGACGGCGTGGACGAGGACCGCATCCGCCGGATCCTCGAGCAGGCCGAGGCGCATGGCGGGTTGAGGAGGCTTCCGGTCCCTTACGCCCAGCGAGCGAGGCTCCTGCCTCCCAAACCGTCGTCGAGCGGCGGCTGGGAGCAGCTGAAGTTCCCTTGGGCCGTCTAGTAGCGGGCGTCGCTGAGACCGTCGCCGAGCTCCCGCAGCGACTCCGCCAGCTCCGCGACGCTCCGGACGCGGCGGGCCTCCTCGCCCCAGTAGAGCAGGCCCGTCCGGCGCCGGACCTCCTCCACCTCGCGCAACGAGACCCGCCGTAGGAGGCCCGTGCGGTGGACCCGCGCGTCCCAGAGGGCCCTCAGCGCCGGCCGGGAGGCGTCGCGCTCGGGATCGCGGAGCACGCGGCAGGCCGAGCGTAGCCACTCGAGCCGGGCCCTGAGCCGGGACTCCGCCGGCGAGTCGCGCCGGGGGTCGCCGCGCAGCTTGCCCAGCTCGCGCGGCAGCCGCTTCGCCTCCCGGACGACGAGCTGGTCCATTGCCGCCACGACGTCGCGCAGCGCCTTGTCGAGACGCTCGTCGCGGATCACCGCGCTGCCGGACAGGGTCAGCCCCACGTCGCCGCAGTCGAGGACGCCGTCCACCTGCACGATCGGATGGACGAACGACGCGTCGCTCACGCGCACGCCCGCGACGCCGAGCTCGAGCCGCGTCCTCGGCTCGTTGGACGCGCGGAGCCAGCCGGTGAGCCTCGGGAGGGCGAAACGCCACCACCCTTCCTCGTCCTCGGCGCGCGGAACGTCGCCCTCGATCGAGCGGATCGGGACGGGGGAAGAGCGGCACGCGTTCCAGAGCCGCGCCAGGGCGTGGCTCGCGTCCGCGCGCAGCCAGCGCGTGCTCGACACGATCTCGATGAGCAGGCCGTCGAGCGAGGCCGAGAGAGGCGAGCCGCGCTCCTCGAGGACGTCCATCCGCATGCTGCCGTGGCCCGCGCCGCTCTCGACGTGGAGCAGCCGCGGCTTGAGCCGCCGCGCGGCGAGCAGCCCGATCGCCAGCCAGCGCCGCGCCGAGGTGCGGGCGTCGCCGGCCTCGTCGATCAGCGGGTCCCAGACGGTCGCGAGCTCGTCTTGGCGCAGTCGGACGCCCTTGCACAGCACCGCGAACCGGGGGCCTTCGGCCTGTAGGACGATCTCGCGCGCGCCCAAGGCGACGCCCGCGCGGACCCACCATTCCGGGAAGGCGTGCGGGTCGGCGAGCTGGTAGCGCGCCATCCGGCGCAGGGCCGTGGCGTGGTCGACGCGGAACGAGTCTCCTCCGACCCACTCGCCTTCGATAGACATGCTAGTACACCATGTCGCTCAGCGCGTCGCCGTGCTCTTGGAGGGCGAGGACGAGTTGCTCGAAATCCCCGACCGGGATGGGCCCGGCTGCCCGGTGCAGCATCCCCGAGCGCCGCCGGACCTCCGCGACGTGGCGCAGCGAGATCCGGCGGCCCTGGGCGGTGCTGAACAGCTTGGCGTCCCACAGCGCCTTGATCGCGGGCCGGGCGTGCTCGCGGGTCGGCTCCGTCAGCCGGGTGCAGGCGTCGCGCAGCCATCCCAAGCGTCGGGTCTCGGCCCGGGCCGCCCGGCGGCACTCGCGGATGATGAGCTCGTCCACCGCGAGCTCCGCCTCCCGGAGCGCCCTCGAGTGCCGGCCGTCCTTCAGCACCGACCCGCCGGAGAGGTCGAGCCGGAAGTCGTCGTCCTCGAGCACGCCGTCGACCTGCGCGATCGGATGGACGACGTGCTCCGAGCACACCCGGACGCCGGCCACGCAGAGGTCGAAGCGGCTCCCGTGGGCCCGCACCGGTGAGAGCCAGCCGGACATCCCGTCCCGGCGGAAGGCCCACCAGCCCTCGAGGGATCGGACCCGAGGGAGCTCCTCCTCGCCCAAGCGGACCGGCACCGGGCTCCCGAGGCAGCGGTACAGGAGCCGCTCTCTCGTCTCCCGGGCGGGCCGTCTGAACCACGATCGCCGGAGCGCGACCTCGACCAGCGTCCCGTCGAGCGGGGCGCCGAGCGCCTCGACCCGTCCGCCGGGAGGCTCGAGGCGATGGCACGACTCGCCGTCGCCGCTCTCGACGATGAGCCGCTTAGGCTTCAAACGAAGCGCGGCGAGCAGCCCGATCGCGAGGAACCGCCGGGGCGCCAGCCGAGGGTCCCCCGGCTCCCCGAGGAGCGGCTCCCAGACGCGGTCGAGCTCCTCGGGAGTGAACCGGCGGCCCTTGAAACGGACGGCGACCCGGCCCCCCTCGAGCTCGACTCGGACCTCGGAGGCGCCGGAGGCGATCGCGCACCGCACCCACCATTCCGGGAACGCGCCGGCGTCCGCGAGCTGGAAGCGCTCGAGCTTGCGGAGCGCCGCCTCGCGGTCGATCTTGAAGGAGCCCGAGCCGGCCCACTCGCCTTTCATCCGTAGACCTCGTCGCTCAGGTTGTCTCCGGCCTCGGTGGCGAGGAGTTTCGTCAGCTCGGGCACGCTTGCGCACTCGCGCGCGCGCGCGCCGAAGAGGTTCAGCAGGCCCGAGGTCCACAGCCTCGGCGCGAGGAAGACGGTCCCGGACTTCGCCCGGCGCCGCTCGATCCGGCGCAGCGCGACCGCGCTCCGACCGCTCGTCGCGTAGCAGGGGCAGCCCCAGAGCGCCTCGGCGCCGGGCCGGCCCCGGTCCGCCCTGGGATCCAGGAGCCGGAGGCAGGCCGACCGCAGCCAGGCGACCTTCCGGGCGAGCGCATACTCGGGCTCTCGAAGGCCCGCGTCGAGGGAGGACGAGAGCGGTACTAACAGTTGGGCGGCCGTGGCCGCCCAGCCGAGCCTCGACCCCTCGATCCAAGGCGGGGTCCCGTAGACCTCGCGCGGCGCGACGTTGGAGAGCGCGTTGCGCCACACGGGATAGCCGTCCTTCCCGTCGACCCAGGTAGAGAGCAGCCGCGGCAGGTCGGAGGCGACTTGGGCCGCGACGCTCTCGATCAGCCTTCCCGCGGCCTGCCGCAGCGCTTCGACGGCCGCGCCGTAGGCCTCGTCGCGGACCACGCCGGTCTGCGAAAGGTCGAGCGCCAGCTCCGGGTGCTCGATCAGGCCGTCGACGCCCGCGAGGTCGCTCTCAAGCTCGAGCGTCGCCCCGCGGACGCCAAGGCACGAGAACGCCGCGCGGTGTCCCTGCAGGCGCGTCAGGGCCGGGCGGACCCACGCGCGGACCGACCGGTGGCGGTACTCCAGCCAGTCGCCGCGAGAGGCGGCGAGCCGGGGGACCTCCATTCCGGGCAGCGTGATCGGAATGGGGCAGCCCGCGCACTCGGTCTCGGGCCATTCGAGGGCGCGAAACAGCCGCCCGCCGCGCGACGAGGGACGCGCCCGGACGACGATGCGCGCTCCGCCGACGGCTCCCCGCCCGTTCGCCGGCTCGATCTCGACCTCCTCTGGCTCCATGCGCTCGAGCGCGAGGAACCCGAGGGCCAGGTGGAACCTCTTCGCCCGAGCCGGACCCTCGACCGGCGCTAGGAGGGGGTCGTACACCTCGGCGAACTCGTCCCGCGAGAAGCGGCCCCCGGCCGCCTCGAACACGAGGGTCCGGTCCGCGCGTTCGACGGTGACCGAGCGCGCGCCGGCGGCGACCGCCGCGCGGATCCACGACAGCAAAAAGCGCGTCGGGTCGAGGGACTGGTAGCGCGCGAGCTTCTCGAGCGCGGCCGCCCGGTCGATCTTGAACGAGCCGGACGCCACCCACTCGCCGTCGGTCACGCCCTCGAGTATGCGTCCGACGCCCCTATGCGTCAAGATTTTGTCGCTTGACCGGACTTCGAGCATTGGGCTAGCATAGCCGCGCTTAGGGGAATCCCCTACGCACACAGGAGGCGTACTCATGGCGAAGAACGTAAAGCCGATTCCCGATGGATACCGGGCGGTCACCCCGGGGCTCGCGATCGACGGCGCGGCCCAAGCGATCGAGTTTTACAAGAAGGCGTTCGGCGCGACCGACGTCCACGAGTGCATGAAAGGGCCGGACGGCAAGATCATGCACGCCGAGCTCAAGATCGGGGACTCGATCATCATGGTGTCCGAGGCGTTCCCGCAGTGGGGCTGCGAGGCGACGCGGTCGCGGTTCTACATCTACACCGACGACTGCGACGCGCTGCTCGCCCGCGCGGCAAAGGCCGGGGCGAAGCCCGAGCAGCCGGCGACGGACCAGTTCTGGGGGGACCGGATGGGCTCCGTCCGGGACGCCTGGGGCAACGTCTGGAGCATCGCGACGCACAAGGAAGACCTCACGCCGGAGCAGATCAAGCAGCGCGGCGAGGAGTGGATGGCCGCCGCCGCGAAGTAAGCCCCCGCCTCAAAAAAGTAAACCCTGGGGACAGTCCCCAGGGTTTACT
>JACQPK010000495.1 GCA_016207565.1 Elusimicrobiota bacterium | reverse complement strand
GGCCCGCGTCCTCCAGCACGCTCGAGAAGCAGAGCTGCAGGTCCCGCTCGAAGTGCCGCCGGTGGTCGTCGGACAGGAGACGGTAGATCAGCTCGCGGGCGGAGTCCCCGGTCAGCGGCTCCTCGTCGGTGGCGATGATCTCGCCCGCGATGCGGAACGTCGGAGGCAGGCCCGCGACGAGGTGGATGTCCGACGCCCCTTGGGCCATCGCCTTGCGGATCAGGGTGTCGATCTCCATCAGAGCCGCTCCGGACGGGGCCAGTAGCGCCGCGTCGCCTCTCCGGCAAGCTCCCGCTGGCCGATGATGAAGCGGCCTAGGAGCTCGTTCTTGTAGAGGTAAGCGTGCCGCGCCGGGAACAGGACGAGATACGCCCCCGCCGGCACCACCAAGAGCGCGCCGTCCAGCCTCGATGACTGCAGGAGCCGGCGGGAGATCGGGTACTGCGCCTCCGGCAGCGCCCGGCCATCGACGAAGATGCGTCCGGCCTCGACGGAGACCTCCTCCCCGGGCAGCGCCACGACGCGCTCGAGGCCGCCGCGGACGCGGGAGTAGACGAGAGCCCCGCGCTCGTAGCTCCGCCGCGGCACGATCCACAGCCGGTCGCCACGCCGCACGACCGGTGCGAGCTCGTCGCGGTCGACCAGGACCGGTCCCCCCAGACCCCGGAGGAGCACGCCGGCGGCGGCGTAGAGCAGCGACAGCAGCGTCGCCGCCGCCGCGCCGCGATAGAAGAGCGCCAAGCCGCGAGGGCGGGGAAGCGAGAGGGAGTCGAGGCAGCGGCCGTGGCTGTCGAGCAGCACCCATTGGTGGAAGCCGAACAGGGCGAGAAAACACGCCTGCTGGAGGCCGGCGGGCGGGAACAAGAGCGTGACGAACGCCAGGGCCGCGTACCCGGCCGCCAGCGCCCAGGGACGCGGGCCGGGCCGCCGGACGAACCAGTGCCCGAGCCCGGGCGCGCCGGAAAGGGCCATCGCGAGCCAGGGATCGAGGACCAGCGCCGCGTCCGCCGGCGCGTCTTCCGCCGTCCGGCGGCGGGAGCGCGCGCGCGCGTCGTGAAGCTCCCAGGCGCGCTCGAAGGCCGAGCCGAGGAGCTCCCACGGGAACACCGCCGCCCGGCCGAGCGACGCGAGCGCCCGGCCCCACCACGGGTCGTCCTTCGCCCGCGGGGGATAGAATCTCGACTCAGCCCCGGCGGACATCGCGGGCGACGTTCTCATCCGGCTCATAGTATTCAGGCGTCCACTTCCTCTCGGCCTGGGGTCCGACGAGCCGCTCGAACAGCGCGACCGTGTCGGCGCAGGCCTTTCCCTTCTCTCCCTTGATATGGAGCGTCAGGCGGCCGTCCGGCGCGATGGTGATGTCGAGCTCCATCACGCGTCTCCGAGGGCCGCTCGGACGCTCCCCAGCAGCCTCCGCCACCAGGGCCGCTCGCGGACGGCCCGCAAGGCGTCGACGACCTTCGGCTTGAACTCCGGCCGGAGCCCGTAGGCCCGCTCCAGGCAGGCCACCGCGCGGCCGAGGGCGTAGAGGCGCTCGAACGCCAGCCCGAGCGCGTACCAGGCGAGCGCGTTCTCCGGATCGCGCGCGACGCAGGCCTCGAGCAGGGGCCGGGCCTTCGCGGGCTCGCCGGCGTCGAGATACCCGAGCCCGGCGCGCAGCCCGAGCGCGCCGTCCGGGTCTCCCGCCTCGAGCGCCTTGCGAAAGCAGCGCGCCTCGCCGCTGCGCTCGCGCTCGACCCGCAGCAGGACGAGACCGCGCAGCAGCCACACCAGAGGCGACGCGTCCTTGCGCGACAACGAGAGGTCGGAGAACTCCATCGCGGGGAGGGCCTCGCCCTGGCGCGCCAGCACGAGCCCCTTTGCCGCCAGGAGCTCGGCGTTCTGCGGAAAGCGCTCGAGCCCCTTATTCGCCCACACGCGGGCCTCGGCGAGCTCGTCGAGCTCCACGAGGCACCGCACCTGGCCCACCCACGCCTCGGCGAGCGCCGCGTCCTCCCCGAGGGCCTGCCCGTAAGCCGCGAGCGCGGCCTCTCGATCCCCCCGCCGGAACGCGCGCTCCGCGCGCTGGAGGTAGGCGCGCGCATCGAAGCCCTCCGCCGGGAGCGCGGGCGCCGCGGCGGGTTTGCGCTCCGTCTCGAGCCAGTCGAAGCGCTCGTTCATTCGCGCTTCCTCGCCTTCAGCCGCACGGTGCCGTCGGGCAGACGCTCCTCCTCCAGCGAGTAGCCGCGCTTCTTCAGCTCCGCCGTGACCCGCTGCCGGACGTAGTCCTGCAGGAACGCGTTCATCGCCGCGCGGCCCGCCGCCTCGAGCTCGGCGTCCGAGCGGCCGGGGCCGGTGACGCAAACGCGCAGCCGACCGTCCGGCGCGCGACGGAGATTGAGCGCGAGGCCGTCCTTCTGAAACACCAACTGCTCCTCTTCTCCCATTCCCTCAGCCAGCCCCTCGCCGTGGACCGAGTCGAACTCGAGCGTTCTTTCCGGGACATGCTCCTTGGACACCCTTTCCTTCGACCCGTTCCGCTCCCGGGTGGAGTGCGCCCGGTAGCCGGCGGCGGTCAGCGACGCGGTGAGGGCCGCGGCGAGCGCCGGCCAGGCCAGCTCGACGACCATCGGGGTGAAGACGCAGATCGCCGACATAGGTTCAGGCGGCCGGCCGGGCCCTTCCCTTGGCCCAGGCGCGCATCCCCTCGATCTGCTCGGACATCGTCTTCGACAACGGCACGGTCTCTTGGATCGCCCGAGCGACGTCGTCGGTCGAGAGCTCGCGCCCCGCCGCGAACGCCGCGTAGAGCCCCGAGACCACCGCCTGCTCGAGCTCGGCCCCGCTGTAGCCCTCGGAGAGGGCCGCGAGCCGCTCCACGTCGAACGCGCGCGCCTCCCGCCGCCGGCCCTTCAGGTGGACCGCTAAGATCTCGGCGCGATCCTGCGCCCCCGGCAGGTCCACGAAGAATATCTCGTCGAAGCGGCCCTTCCGCAGCAGCTCCGCCGGGAGAGCCGCCACGTTGTTCGCGGTCGCGATTACGAAGACCGGGGCGGTCTTCTCCTGGAGCCACGTGATGAAGCCGCCGAACACTCGCGCCGTGGTCCCGGCGTCCGAGAAGGCGGAGCTCTGCACGCCGGCGAACGCCTTGTCGATCTCGTCGACCCAGAGGATCGCGGGCGCGACCGACTCGGCGATCTTGATCGCCTGCCGGACGTTGCTCTCGGAGGACCCGACGAGGCTCGAGAAGATGCGGCTGACGTCCAGCCGCAGCAGCGGCTGCTGCCAGGCCGAGGCGGCCGCCTTCGCGCAGAGGCTCTTGCCGCAGCCCTGCACCCCGAGGAGGAGGACGCCTTTCGGCGCGGGGAGGCCGAAATCGCGGGCCCGCTCGGAGGTCGCGTCCCGCCGCTGCCCCAACCATGCCTTCAGCGACTCGAGCCCCCCGACCCGCTCGAGGCTCTCGGAAGTCTCCTGGAACTCGAGGACCCCGGACTTGCGGATGATCTGCTTCTTCTCCTCGAGCACCCCGGGAAGCGCCGCCCCATCGAGCGAGCCGCGCTCGATCACGGACTTGGCGAGGACGTTTTCGGCCTCCTCCAGCGTCAGGCCCGCCAAACCGCGCACCAGCCGCTCCCGCGATTCTCCTTGGAGGCGCACCTCGAAACGGCCCTTCTCGCCGAGATCGGCCGCCAGGTTCGACACGAACGCCTGCAGCTCGCCGAAGTCGGGAAGCGGAAAGTCGACCACCGTGACGGTCTTTTCCAGCTCGACCGGCAGCTCGAGCCGCGGCGAGAGTAGGATCAGCGTCTTCGGCGACTTCCGAAGATGCGAGCCGAGATCGCGCAACAGGCGGATCACCTCGGGGCTGCGCAGGTAGGGATGGAAGTCCTTGAAGAGGTACAAGGACGGGTCCATCCGCTCGAGGACCTCCTTGAGGCCACCGACGGGATCGGCCGTGGACGCGTTGAGGACGCGCTTGGACTGCACGGAGGCGCCCGCGGGCGCGATCCCGCGGGTCACCGACCAGGTGAAGACGTTCTTGCCGAGCCGCCGCCCGAGGCCGATCAGGAGCTCCTCGACCCGGCTCTCCTCCCAGGAGACCAGATACACGATGGGATAACGCGCGCGGATGAAACGCTCGAGCTCGAGTCCCGCCATAGGCCGTGGCATGAGTACGCTCGCGGCCGGGTTTTATTTCGGCTATCTCGGCGGCGCGGCGGCCTATGAGCCGGAGGCGAGCGTGCGCTTGAGTTCCGGGCTGTTCTGGATCAGCTCGTACTCGAACACCTCGCGACCTTGCTTGCGCGACGAGCGGCGGCAGAGCGCGAGGCGAAAAACCTCCGCCAGACGCGGCCGGTCCAGGCCCATGTCGACGAGGCGCTGGAGCGCGCTCGCGGCGTCGAACACCGGGACGCGCGCGAGCACCGTCGCGCCGGCCTCCGCGGCCTCCACGAGCAGCGGCCCGGCCTCGGCCTCGCGCAGCTCGCCCACGATCAGGACGTCCGCGTCCAGCCGCAGCGCGGCACGGATCGACGCCGCGACCGTCGCTCCGGCCTGCGGGACCAGGGATCCCGCGAGCGCGCCGGAGGGCAGCCATTTCGGATCGAGCCCGAAAGCGATCGCCACCCGGCTCTGCGCGTCGATCTCGCGCGCGACGGCGCCCAGGAATTCATCCCCGCGCCGCGGGTCCTTCGACGAGAGCAGCACGAGCCCGCTCTCCCCCAGCGCCTGGCGGACGGCCGCGACGACGGCCCCGGGGGCGTCCGACTCCGCCAACGAGCCCGCCGCCGCCCGCTCGCGCATGACGACGAGCGTGGCGCTCTCGCCGGCGACGGTCGGGAAGGTGGCGCAGCGCAACGACAGCGGCCGGCCGGACACGTTTACCTTGATGCCCCCGTCCTGCGGGAGGCGACGCTCCGAGATGTCGAGCTGGGCCATGATCTTCAGCCGCGAGAGGATTGCCGCGCCCATGGCCCCCGGGGGCGCTTCGAGGCGCGACAGGCTCCGGTCGACGCGGCGGAGGCGGATTTGGATCGAGCCGGGCTTATCCCCCGGCTCGATGTGGATCGCCTCGACCCCCGGGTCGGCGGCTTGCGCGACGAGGTCGTTGACGAACTTGACAACCGGCGACTCGGGCGTCGGCTCGGACCCTCCGGCGTCATCCACGGAGCCCAGCAGGTCTTCCAGGGAGTCCTTTTCGTTGTCGCCGTTCGTCTCCATGGCTCAGGCCCTCCCGTCGCGCAGGTACTCGAGCAGGCGCTCGAGCTCCGAGGGCTCGCAGCGCAGCGCCTCCCGGTTGCGGAGGCTGATCGGCAGGTCCTGCGGGCGCATCCCGCCCGCGAGCACGCTCAAGACGTTCCCCGCCTTCCGTCCGGCCAGCTTCTCGCCCAAGAACAGGCGCCACTCGTACTCCACCCACTGAGAGCTCGCGTGCTTCGAAGACGACGTGACGAGGACGAGATGCTTCGCCTGCTCGAGCGCCTTGTCAATCTGGGCGTGGTACTCGTCCGAGCCGAGCCGAGGCAGCGACGCGCGGCTGAAGAACACGCGCAGTCCGCGCGCGGTGAGGAACTCGTACACGCGGGCCGCGTGCTCGGCGTCCTCCGACTTGAAGCTGATGAACACGTCGAATCCCTGCCCCGCCGGGGCGGGCGCGGCGGCCGGCGGCGGCGACGCCGAGATGGCGCCGTCGAGCAGCGCCCCCCTGAGAAGCGTCGATATCTCGCGCGCCTCGTCGGGCGCGCCGGAGACGACCGTGATCCGCTCGAGGCTCCCCGGATACTCGCCGTCGGAGAGGGCGCCGCGCCAGCCTTCGAGCTGCGCCCGGAGCGCGTCCTCGACCCGGAGCCCGAACATCACGCCATGGAGGGTCATGGCGAGGTGCTTCGCCTGCGGCGCCGCCGCGCGCAGCCCCCGGAGCAAGGCTCCGCTGAACTTCTTGACCTCGGGGAGGTCGATCGAGGAGGGAGGCACCGTGCGGAAGAACGCGGCGCTTTGGGCGGCGATCCGGCCCTCGCCGGGGAACACGTGCAGGCTGCCGACGGCGGGCAAGGCCTTGCGGAGGCGATCACCGTCTAAGCCGAGAGCCTCCGCGACGGCGCCGGCGGCGCCGCTCGTATGCCGGACGACGACCGCGTCGGCCTCGAACCGCGTGATGTCGTTGTATTCGGCGGCAATCTGGACCCGGCGGCTCATGGGAGCGATGCTCCGAAAGCATAGCGCGGCGCGCCGATACCCGCAAGGCCGGCCCCTCCAGGTCTTAGTGAGTCGGAGCCCGCCGGAAGTTCCGGCCTTCCCACCGGTCGAGGATGATGGAGGTCAGCATGTCGCTCAGCACGTTCACGATCGAGCGGCCGCGGGCGACGATCCAGTCGACCGTCAACAGGAGCGGCAGGAGCTCCAGCGGCAGCCCGACGGTCGCCAGCACCAGCGAGAGCGACACGAACCCGGCCTCCGGCACCCCCGCGATCCCCGCCGCCGCGACCATGCACGAGACGGCGGCGAGCACCTGCTGGCCGAGGGTGAGCTCGATCCCGTGCGCCTGGGCGACGAAGAGGACCGCCATCGCCTCATAGAGAATGATGCCGTCGTTGTTCAGATTGGTGCCTACGCAGGCGCCGAGGGTCGCCGACTCCTTGGAGACCCCGAGGCGCTCGAGCGACCTCAGCGTCACCGGCAAGGTGGCGAGGCTCGAGTTCGCGCCGGCCGCGTAGACGACGGGCACCCGGGCCTCCCGCCAAAAGCGCTTGAGCGGGAGGCCGACATAGAGCGCGAGCCAGGCCTGGTAGGTCACGAGGGCCTGCAGCGCCAGGCCCCCGAGCCCGACGAGGACGTACGCGCCGAGGCCCCGCAGCGGCTGGAGCCCGTGCTCTCCCGCCGCCTTCGCGACGACGCCGAAGACGGCCAGGGGCACGAGGCGGATGATCCAGCCGAGCACCGTTTCGAGGACGGACAGCAGCGAGCCCACTCCGGCCTCGACGGCTTGATAGGAGCGCTCGCCCCTCGCCTCCTGCTGTCCGCGCACGCGCCTAAATCCGAAGCCCACGAGGAGCGCCAGGAAGACCAGCATGATGATGTTGTTCTCGACGAACGGCTGGGCGAAACTCGTGGGGACGAAGCCGGCCGCCGTCTTGAGGAAGTCGATCGGGCGCGCGTCCGGGGCCGAAGCCCCCGCGCCGGCGGCGAAGGCCGAGGCCGGCAGGTGGCGGCCCGCCTCGAAGACGTTCGAGATCATCAGGCCGATCGACAGCGCGATCGTCGCGTTGACGGTCGCGATCGCGATCATGCGCCCCGCCGCGCGGAGGCCGACCTCGGTCTTGATGACCGCGTGGACGATCGCGAGGAAGAGGAGCGGCGCGGCCGCCGCCTTGATGAGCTGGATGACCACCCGCCCGAGCTCGCCCAGCCCGGCGGCCGAAGGGCCCACGAGGAGGCCGAGCCCGAGCCCGCAGGCCATCGCGGCGACGATCTGCAGCGTGAGCGGCACGCGACTATCGTGCGGTGGGCCCGGCCGGGCCTTCCTTCAAGAGCTTGAAGCTCTTCACGAGGTGGTTGAAGGCCGTCTTGTACTTCTCGTAGCCCTCGCGCGTGGCGGGATAGGTGATGACGTAGAAACCGCTCTTGAGCGGGATGAGGACGTAAGCATGGCGCTGCCGGATCACGGCGTTGCCTTTGCCGTCGTGCACGACGCCGAGGTTGATGCCCTTCGGGGCGGGCATGGTGCGGTACACGACGTAGTGCGTGGACACCGCGCCGGAGACGCTCACGCGCTTGTAATCGGGCACCGCCTCGCCGCGGGACGCGGCGAGCTGCTGGTCGAAGTCGGACTCCGCCTTCGTATAGCCGTCGGGGGCGTAGACATCGTAGAGCATCTGCCGCGTGAAGTCGTCGATGGAGCCGAAGCTCTCCGACGAGGAATCGAGGAGCGCGTGAGGCGCGTGGTAGGCGTACCAGCGCACCGACAGGCTGGGCGTGCCGCGGTAGAAGTCGGGCTCCAAGGGCCCGGTGAACGTCGCGCTCGTGTAGTCGGAGCCCGACGAGTCCAGGTAGACCGCCCAGCCCCAAGGGACCTCGCAGACGAAGTCCTTGTACGGCGAGACGAACCGGACGTACTTGGGCGGCTGACAGGCCGACAGGGCGAAAACAGAGAGGAGGACGCCGATCGAGAGTCGGGCGCGTATCATGTGGCTCGGCGTAGCCGGATTATAACAGGACTCTATAACTTTCTCAACAATTCAGCGGCTTTTTCGTTCCCGGGATCGAGGCGCGCCGCGCGGCGCGCCAAGGACCTGGCCTTGCGCAGGTTCCCCCGCTCGGCGTACGCCGTCGCCAGCCGCGCGTCGAGGGCGGAGGCGACGAGCGGCGAGCCCGCCCGGGCGGCCGCGGTGCGGGCCGCCAGGTAGGCCTTCTCGGCCGCCTCCCAGTTCCCGCCCAGCTCGAGGATCCTCCCCTCCAAGCCCCGGTGCTCCGGCTTCCAGAACCCGCGGAGCCGCGCCAGCCGGCGCATGGTCTCCGCCCCCCGGCGGTCGCCGAGCCGCTGCAGGACGTACGCGCGCACGAGGGGAGGCGTCGACGAGACGGGCGCGTAGGTCAGCGCGCGCAGCGTCTCCTCCAGGACGTCGGCGTGGTGCGCGGGTTCCGAAATCGCCCACTCCTCGACCGGGTCCAGCCAGCGGTTGGGCCGGAGGCAGCGGAACGAGCCGTGCTTGAGCACGCGGTCGTTGGGACCGGCCTTCCGCAGGTAGACGAGCGAGGCGTCGTCGAAATACGCCAGCGCCCAGCCCCGGTCGGCGTCGATCGCGCGCGCGGGATAGCCCGCGCCCGCGTTCTCGATCACGGCGTAATCGAACCGGTACGTCGAGGCCAGCGTCGGCCAGAGCGAAGGCCACGCCCGCGCGTCTTCGAGGACGCCGGCGTCGTAGAGGCCCGGCCGGGGGTCGACGAACACCGGGCGCTCGGGCGCCGCGCGCCACACGAGGTAAGCGCCCGACGCGAGGTCGTTGAACATCCGGCCGCCGATCCGGTTCGCCTCCAGGAACTCCAACGCGCCTTCGGCGGTCTGCCGCGAGGTGAATCCCTTCACGCGTCCGCGCGGGAGGCTCACGTGCACCACGTAGGACAAGAGCATGAGCCCGAGCAGGGCCCCGAGCGCCGCGAACCTCCGGCGGCCCGGCTCGACCGGCTCGAGGAAGTGCCCCAGCCCCGCGGTCACGAGCGGCCCTGCGGCGAGCAGATACAAGGGCGCCGCGGCCGGACGCACGACGGAAAGCGCGGCCAAGAGCATGGTCGACACGACCAGCACGAAGTCCTCCTGCAGGCAGACCCACGCCGCCGCGACTCCCGCGGCGAGGAACAGCCCGTGGAGGTTGAAGAGGTCCGCGCCGGCGGTCCATTCCGGCGCGGCGTCGGCCGCCGCCCAGGCCCCCCCGGCGTGGGGGTTGGTACACTGCGCGAGCACCGCCACCCCGACGACGGCCGCCCACCCGACTTTCTGGGTCCTCGGCGCGTTCATCCCCCGGCGGAACCCGGCGACCGCCGTGAGCGCGACGGCGAGCCACTCCCCGGCCGGATGGAGGTTCGCCCACAGGATCGAGAGGCCCGCCGTCCGCCACAACAACCCGACGGAGTACTCGGTCCGCCCGCTCAACAGGCGCAGCAGGAGGGCGACCAGCAGGAAGTCGAAGCAAGCCGGCGTCTCGATGAAGCCGGGCCACGCGCCGCAGGCGGCGAGGGCGATGGTCCCGGCCGCGAGCATGGGACGCCCCGGGGAGAGCGGCACGAGCGCCGCGAAGGCGGCCGCGATCAGCGCCGCCTTTGCCAGGACGACGAGCCAGGCTCCTCCGGCGGTCCAAAGCCGGTACAAGACCCAATCGGCGAGCCAGTCGTGCGCGCGCCACGGGGCGGCGCCGGCCATGTAGGAGAACGGGTCGGTCGCCGGCAGGCGGCCCATCTCGGACAGCCAGGCGCCCGTCCGCAGGTGCAGCCAGGTCCCGTCCGCGTGGACGGACGCCAGGCCGAGCGCCAGGACGAAGAAAAAGAGCAGCGTCTGCAGGCGGCCGATCAGATGCTTCGGAGCCGGGGCGCTCATTGGGCCAGGTACCGCACGAAGCGTCCTTCCTTCGTGTAGACGATCACGCCCAGATCCGAGTCGATGGAGCAGTTCAGCGGGGCCTTCTTGTTCTGGATCGGGTAGTACTCGTCGCGCAGCTCCGGGTCCGCCTTGAGCCGTCCGTCCTTGCGCACGCGATAGACGGACGGCCGCTCGCAGTTCGGATTGCCGAGGCTGTCGTCGCCTTCGCCGCAGAACTCGCCCCAGGGGCAGTACACGTCGGAGACGAGGATCCAGCCCTCGGCGCGGCGGGTCCACTGCCCGTACACGCCGGGCTCGTTGAAGAGCATCGCCACCTGGCCCTTGGCGTCGGGCTCCAGCAGCCGCACGCCGCACGCGTGCGGCTGGCAGTCGTCGATCAGGACCGTCTCCTCTTGCCCGTTCAAGTTGAAGTCGGAGAAGCACGCGATCGGGTCGGGCGGACAGAGCCAGCCGCGGCACGGCACGCAGGCGCGGGTCTCCCCGAGAGGCGGCGGGCGCTGGGGCGACCACGCTCCGCCGGCCTCGAGCTTGATCCACCTCCCGTCCTTGGACACGCCGCCTTCGGGATCGCGCCGGTAAAACCCGAGCCAGTCGTAGAGCGCCCCTTCGGCGAGCACCGCGGCGGGCCCGGCTCTGGGGATGCGGCCTTCGTGCTGCGTCAGCGCGAGCAGCGCCCACGCGCGCCGGGGGAGCTCCAGGCCGAACACGATCAGCCAGCCTCCGCCCTCCGGGGCGTCGCGCTCGACGAGGCCCATCGGCATGACGGCCGTCGAAAATCGGATCTGCCAGCGCCGCCAGAGCTCTTCGCGGATATCGGCCTCGCCGCCGTAAGACCACGTGCCGAGGGCGGGAGAGATGTCCACCACGGGCAGGAGCTTGGCGGCGGCCTCCAACTGCGCGCAGCCGACGTCCATCCGGTAGATGTGCTGGATGTCCGAACGGATGGCCTCGAGCGCGCCCTCGCAGGCGG
>JACQPK010000486.1 GCA_016207565.1 Elusimicrobiota bacterium | reverse complement strand
GGTGCGCGGGCAGCTCTTGGCCGACGTCCCGGTCGGCGCGTTCTTGTCCGGCGGCGTCGACTCGAGCGTCGTGGCCGCCCTCATGACCCAGGAGGCGCGCGGGAGGGTGAAGACCTTCTCGATCGGATTCTCGGGCGCCCGGTCCGGGCTCGACGAAAGCGCCCACGCGCGCGCCGCGGCCCGGCACCTCGGCACCGACCATCACGAGCTCGTGCTTCCGGCCACCGTGCTGGACCGCCTCGAGGAGCTGGCCACCGCGCTCGACGAACCGATCGCCGACTCGGCGATCCTGCCCACGCTCCTCCTGTCGCGCTTCGCGCGGGAGCAGGTGAAGGTCGTCTTGACGGGCGAGGGCGCCGACGAGCTGTTCGCCGGGTACGGCCGCTACAAGGCCTCGTATCTCTCCGAGCGCATCCTCCGCCTGCCTGATTGGAGCCGCCCGGTCGCGGCCTCGGTCGCGCGGCATTTCGGGAAGGGGCGTTTGTTCGAAGGGCTCCCGCTCGAGACGGTCGGCGACTGGGCCGACGGGAACGCGCACGGCACGTCCGACGACGCTAGGTCCGTCTGCCGCGCGGACTTCCTCGCCGACGCGGAGCGCCCGGAGCCGCTCGATTGGCTGAGCCCTGCTGACGAGCCGCACTCGCTCGCGCAGGCCCTGGCCTACGACCTGCGCACGGTGTTGTGCGACTCGCTCCTGATGAAGGTCGACAAGGCGACGATGCGGGCCGGGCTCGAGGCCCGCGTGCCCTTCCTCGACCGCTCCGTCGTCTCCTTCGCCTTCAGCCTGCCGGCCGGGCTCAAGCTCCGGCGGCTGAAGGGGAAGTACATCCTCCGCCGACTGGCCGAGAAGTGGCTGCCGAGCCGGATCGCGTGGCGCCGCAAGCACGGCTTCATCGTGCCGTGGGAGGAGTGGGTCCGGCGGCCGGACAACGCGCTCTTAGACGACCTCATCCGCGATCCGGCGGTGGGAGAGGTCTTCGACGCCGACCGGCTCGCGGCCGCGCGCCGGCGTCTCGCGCACGGCGGGGGCCCCGCCGACCCGGGCCTGTTCTTTCGCGTCGCGGTCTTCGCGCTCTGGCAGAAGTCGCTGGCGGCCATCCCGGGGGTCCGGACGTGAGCGTCCTCTCGTCGCTGCGCGTCTGGTGGCACGGCTTCAACACGCGCCGGAAGATGAACCGCGTGTTCTCGCGCGGGGAGGACCCGTACCGCTACGCCGAGTCGCCGTACGAGCGCGCGCGGCTCGACGCGATGGAGGCCTCGCTCAAGCCCTGCGCCCGCGCGCTCGAGGTGGGCTGCGCGGAGGGGCTCTTCACGGCGCGGCTGGCCAAGCTCGCGCGCGAGGTCGTCGCGCTCGACATCTCCCCGGTGGCGCTGGAGCGGGCGCGCCGCCGCGTGGGCGCCGGGGTGCGGCTCGAGGAGGCGGACCTCCGGCGCTGGTCGCCCGAGCCGGGGTGGACGTTCTCGGCGATCGTACTCGGCGACGTGCTCTACTATCTCGACAAGCCGCTGGTGCAAGCGGAGTTCGTCGAGACGTTCCCGCGGGTCGCGTCCTGGCTCGAGCGGGGCGGCACGCTGGTGCTGGCTCACGGCTTCGCGGGGCCGAAGGAAAGGGAGCATCGCGAGGGCTTCCGGAAGCGCTTCGAGGCCGAGGGGCTGACGCTCCGCGAGGAGCGGGTGCTCGGCGAGGGCGAGTCCGAAGGCAAGGTCTGCTGCCTCTTGAGCATCCTGACGAAATAGGGTCAGACCCTTTGTCAGGATTCCGTCAGGATTTCGGGGTGCGCCGATGCAAAACCTGACAGAATCCTGACAAAGGGTCTGTCCCTAAGGGACGACGCAGCAGTGCTGCACGTCGAATTGAGGACCGATCTCCATCAGCCCGTGGACCTCGCAGCCCTCGTCGTAGTTGTGCGTGCCGCCGATCCCGCCGCACGATTTCAGGCATTGCCCGTTCTTCGGGCCGAAGTGCGGGTAGGGCTGGCTCGTCGGATCGCAGATCGGCTTGCAGCAATAGTCCGCGTCGAAGGCGCTCCCCGCGTCGCGCAGGTCGTAGCTCGGACAGACGCTCGTCCCCGAAAACGTGCCCCCGAGGGAGCTGCACGAGGGTAGGCACATCCCACCCTTCTCGCCCCAATAGGGCGGGACACGGCCGGCGGGGCACGGCGCGGGGACCGGCTCCGGCGGCGGCGTCGTCGAGGGGGGGCCGGCGACGCACCCCGGCTGGGCGGCGCATAGCGCGCGGCAGCGGTCGGAGTCCCCGATCGCCTCGAGGCACGCGTTCCACCCGGCCAGCGGCACGCAACTGCCCCGGGCGCCGCTGCACGCCGACATGCACCGCGCGTACAGCCCTTCCATGAAGCACGAGCCCCAAAGGCCGTAGCCGTCGATGCCGCCGAGGATGCGCTCGCGCTCCGCGGAGCTGAGCCGGCCGAGCCAGGGGTAGACCTCGAGGAGGCGGCGCATGCGCTCGCTCTCCGCGTCGTTCATGTTTGCGAGCGGAATCGTGGCGCCGGTCTCCCTTCCGCTCCCCGGCCGGCTCGGCTGAGCGGCCGCGTTCGCCGAAACCAGCGCCTTGAGCTCTTCCCTCTCCCCTGCGGAGCGGGGGAGGGGGTTCGGGTGAGGGGGGGTGGACGTGCCTGCGCGGCGGCTGCCGAGGTGCCGCTCACGCCAGCCCTCTCCCCGCTGTGCGGGGAGAGCGGGGGAGGGCTGCGCTACGCCATCGATCGGGCCGCCGTGGAATCGCGTCGGGCCCGCCGCGTCGGACGGGAGGCGGGCGGAGAGCCGGTCTCGGCCCGCCAGGGCGGCCGCGACGGAGGGATCCTTCTCCAGGCTCCTCAGGAGCTCCGCGAAGCCCGGCTCCTCCAGCATCGCGGCGAGCCTCCCCGCGGGCGTGCGGGCCGCTCCGGCGAGCCGTTCCCACCGCGCGCGCAGCGCGGCGTCTTTGAGCAGCTCCTCCGTCAGGCGCTCGGCGATCCACGCGCCGCGGGGTCCGGTCAAGAGCGACTCGAGCTCGGTCATCGACAAGCCGGAGAGCGGGCCGAGCGGCGCGCGGCTCGGACGAGCCGTCTTGCCGCCGGAGCCGCCTTCGGAGGAGCCCGCGCGGAAGAGACGCCGGCGGCTCTCGACTCCGAAGCCGATCGCGAGCAGAAACACGGCCAGGGCGGCGAGCCGCCGGTGGGGGAAGGGCGAGGGGTCGGGCATGAGCCTAAAATTTTGGTAGCATGACGGTCACGCGCCGTCAATGGCCCCCCCTGACCTGAATCAGCTGCTGCTCGAACAAGCCCGCGCGACCGTCGACGAATTCCGCGCGATCGAGCGGCATTTTCAGGACCCGCGGGGGAAGTCGGCGGCCGAGGCCGCCAAACGCGCCGAATCGGCGGCCGAGGCCGCCGCTCGCCTCGAGCAGAGCCTCGAGGACGTTCCCGCGCCTAGAGGCCGCCGCAAGGAGCTGTTCCTCATCTCCCGCTCGCTCGGCCGCTTCGCCACGGCCGGCCGCGCCTTGGCTCTCGAGGCCGCGCGCTACGGCGTCTCCGAGGACCCCCAGCTCGCGGAGATGGCCCACTCCGCTCGTCGAGCCGCCGAGGAGATCGCCGAGGCCGTCGAGCGCCTCGGCGGCGCCTCGGCCGAGGCGCTGCCGAACGCGGGCGCCGCCGCGCGCGCCGCCGGCCGCGCCGAGCACGTGCGCCGCGAGGCGACCCGGGCGACGGGCGCGGAGCCCAACGCGGTGGTGGCCATCAAGCTGCGCGGGCTGCACCGAAGATTCTCGGAGGCCGCCGAGCACGCCGCCGAGGCGGCGGAGCTCCTCGGGGAGGTCCTCGGACGATGATGCTCCTGGCGCTGCTCCTGGCCGCCGCGTCCGCGGGAGCCGAGACGGTGAAGATCGCCGTCTACCACACCAACGACGTGCACGGCTGGATCCACCCCAAGCCGGCGACGTGGTATGCCAAGGACCCGAAGCGGCCGATCGGCGGCTTCGCCGCCGCCGCCCGGGTGCTGCAAGGGGAGACGCTCCCCAAGCTCCTGCTGGACGGCGGCGACTGGTTCCAGGGCACGCCCGAGGCGGCCCTCTCGAGCGGCACGGCCGTCGTCGATTGCTTCAACGCGCTGGGCTACGACGCCGTCGTGGTCGGCAACCACGATCTCGATTACGGCCAGCCGCAGCTCGAGACCCTCGCCCGCCGGCTGAAGCCCACGGTGCTCGGCTCGAACATCTACCGCGCCGAAGACGACACGCGTCCCGACTACGTGACGCCCTGGCTCATCAAGGACGTCGCGGGCGTCAAGGTGGGCATCTTCGGCCTCCTCACGACGAACATGCGCGAGCTTTCCTTCGAGGAGAACATCGCGGGGCTCCGGTTCCGCCGCGAGGCCGACGAGGCGCGCGACATGGTGCGAAGGCTCAAGGCCGAGGGCGCGACCGTGATCATCGCCGTCACCCACGTCGGCTTCATGGAACCCGGAATGCGCGTCTTCGAGGACGACAAGTTCATCGCCGGCGAGGTGCCGGGCATCGACCTCATCGTCGGCGGCCATACGCACTCCCGCGTCACCGGCCCGGTCAAAGACCCCAGGCACGGCACGCTCCTGGTGCAGGCGGGCTCGTATTTGAGCCAGCTCGGCCGCGTCGAGCTGAGCGTCGACCGCGAGACGGGCAAGGTCGTCGAGTCGAGCGGGCGGCTGATCGACCTATGGATCGACGAGGTGGGCGAGGATCCCGAGGTGAAGCGGCTCGTCGCGCGCTACCAGGAGGACGCCGACAAGCGGCTCAGCGTCGTCGTGGCGACCGCCGCGTCCACGCTGGCGCGCAACCGCAACGGCGAGGCGGCGATCGGGTCGTGGTTCACCGATTGCACGCGCGCGTGGGGGCGCACGGACGTCGCCCTACAGAACAGCGGCGGCATCCGGTCGGACCTCCCGGCCGGCCCGGTGCCGGTCCGCCGCATGTGGGAGATCATGCCGTTCGACAACCACATCGCGACGCTGAGCCTGACGGGCGCGCAGCTTCGAGAGACGCTCGAGCGCGGCGTCAGCGGCGCGACCGGCGTGCTGCAAGTCTCGGGGCTCAGCCTCCGGTACAAGCGCTCCGCCGAGCCGGGGAAGCGCCTCGTCGAGGTCCGCATCAACGGCCGGCCGGTGAAAGACGAAGCCCGCTACACGGTCACGACCGCCGATTTCCTGGTGCAGCGCGGCGATGGGTACGCGACGTTGGGGCAGGGCGAAGGGACGATGCTGACGGACGTCCTCATGCGGGACGTGCTGGTCGACTGCGCGAAGCGCGCCAAGCTGATCGAGCCGCCCGAGGGAGGGCGGATCGTGGCAGAGGACTGATGAGCGGAATCGTCAAGGCGGCCAAGGACAAGGCGGAGAAGGCGTGGACCACCACGAAGAAGGTCGTCGCCTTCATGATGGTCTGGGGCCTGATCTTCAGCCTGGTCACCATCGGGCGGCTTCGCGTCGCTTTCGACTACGACGACACGCTGGTGTTCTCGACTCCCGCGTTCAACAAGGCCTTCAAGACGAGCCTGCAGCCGTTCTCGACCCAGTTCTGGTCCATCGTCAACTCGAGCTATGACATCGAGCGCCCGAAGCTGATCCCTTACGCGATGGCGTGGGCGCTCCGGGTGTTCGGCTTCAAGGTGACGATCATCGCCGCGCGCCCGAACGTGGACGGCGAGCCCCTGCGCAAGGAATGGCGGCACCTCGCCAGCCAGTTCGTCTTCAACGAGACTCGCGAGACCAAGCACCACGTGCTCAAGCAGGGCAACTACGTCCTCTACTTCGGAGACTCCGACTCCGACATCGCGCAAGGCCGCCGGGCCAAGGTCTTTACCGTCCGGATCAAGCGGAGCCCGCAGTCCTCCTACAAAGAGGACTACCATCCCGGGACCCTCAACGAGTTCGTCCTGCCCTTCAGCGATCGCTGAGTGATGGCCACGGCAGAAGACCGCCGCCGGGCGCGCCACTGGCTTGCCGCGGCGCTTCTCGCCGCGGGCGCCGCGGCGTACTTCGTCACCGGGAACCGCTCCACGGATCCCCTCGCCCGGGCGCCCGACTCCTTCCAGGACACGGTGATCACGGTCCGAGGGGCGAAGCCGGGCGCGGTCTTTCCCGCCGGCCGGCGCACGCTCACCCTCAGGGGCCTGCTCGAGTTGCTGACCGCTCGGGCCTCCTCCGGAGTCGCGGAGCGAGTGTTGGGCGCCATCCGCGGAAACGCGGTCCTCAAGCGCGCCTACGATCAGCTGGCCGCCGAACGTGGCGAGGACGCGCCTCTTGATGACTTCCTCGACCGCGTGCGCGGGACGGAGGAGTACCGCGCGGAGGCGAAGCGGCTGCTTGCCGATCGAGAGGTGAGGGGCGCTCTGTCGCGCGTCGGCCGGGAGACGGGTGTCGAAGTGTTCGTCGACGCCGCCGAGGCGGCGCCCTTCGGGGCGCTCCACGGCTCCTCTTCCCTGGTGCCCCCGGTCGTTTCCGCCGAGCCGGCGGCGGTCTTCGCCCCGGTGAGGGAAGCCGGACGAACCGAGAAGGCGAGCGGCGCCGCCGGCTTCGGAAAGTCCTCTTTCGGAGGCGCGCCGGGCGCCAAGGGGGCTCTCTCGTCCGGGAGGTCCGGCAGCCACCCGCCGCCGCTCATCGAGACGGCGAAGGACGGCGCTCACGCCGTGGAGAAGCTCGCGGCCACGAACGCGGCGGGCTCGGGGTCCGACGTCACCGAGTTCCTGTCCTCGACCTTCCTCGAGATGCCCAAGGGAAAGCGCGACCTCCTGCTCCGGACCTGCGAGAACGACGACGTCTGCGATATCCCGACCGCCTGCGTGAGGGCGGACCTGGTCCCGGACTGCCGGGCCGCTTGCGCCGCGTCGCCCAAGTGCGGCGACGACTTCCCGCGCGCCCTGGAGGCGGCGGTCGCCCGGGCCGCGGCCCAGACCACGTCCAGCGGGTCCGGGACCGTCACGGGCGCGGGAAGCGGCACCGGGACCGGGACGGGGGAGGATCCGCCGCCGCGCGAGGAGCCCCCCGCCGAGCGCACGTATAACGGCATCCCCCTGTCCGCCTGGAACGGCCTTCCCTTCATCACCCGCGAGCAGGCCGAAGAAAAGGGATGGATCATCGGGGATGCCGACGGCCAGATCTTCACGCCTCAGGAGTTCGGCGTGCGCCCTTGCGCCGTCCTGGTGGGGTCGCCCCTGGCGCGCGCCCTGACCGCGCCGTAGGCTGGGTGCCGGTTAGGAGGGGTCGGCCATAGGCCCTAGGACCTAGGATGTTTTGGGCCGGGTGCCTCTCGCCCGCCCAAGGAATCCGGCTATCCTATCCCCGTAGCTCATTGACTCGCGGGAGTTCAGCACTCGGCCCGCGCCTGAGAGAAACCGTGTAGTCCGGCGAATACGGCGCCGGAGCATCTACGACCTCGCCAGGCTCGAAGGAGGCTTGCCGGACCCAGGGCAAGAAAATCCAAGAGCCAACAGCCGAAAACGAGGGGGGCCACGGGAGGGACGGCACTGCTGCCACCCTTCCCGTTTTTTTTGTCCCTAAAAAAACGTAGGCGCGGGCCCCGCGATCGGAGCGGGGGAACCAGATGAACGGTTATCGAACGATCTCTTGGACGCAGGCGCTGGCCGAGATGGGTGTCATCCTCCGGTTGGACCCCAAAGAGGCGGAGCAGATGCTCGATGCCGCCTGCGAGGCCGAGCCGACCCGCTGCCGCCGCTGCGGGGCCGACCGCCTCTACAACCTGAGCGGCGGCCGCCTGCGCTGCGCGAAGTGCCGCTACTCCTTCTATAAGTTCACGGGCCGCTGGCTGGGCCGCCACCGCCTGCCGGCGAAGGTCTGGCTCGCGGCGATCAAGGCTTTCGAGCTGGGCCTGGGCGGCCAGTCCGTGGCCGAGGTCTGCGAGCTGAGCCTGCCTACCGCCGCCGAGCTCGAAAAAACCATCCAGATGAGCATCGCCGCGCTCGATCCGGCTTGGATCGAGACGATCAAGGCCTGCGACGCGGGGGCGAATATCCCGCGGCGATTCGCGGCGTCTCCCAAGGGCGCGGCCTTCCAGGTCCGGCCGGTCGGCGCGGCCGATGAGGCTGTCGTCGAGATGCCCGAGGACTCCCCGGAGCCCATGCGCGCCTTCCGGGCCGGCGTGCGCCGCTGGTCGAAGCTCCCGGCGGACCGGTTCGCGCTCAAGCTCAAGGAGTGGGAGGTCCGCTCGACCTACCCGGGCTCTCTCTTCGAGCTCGCCTTGCGCGCCTTGGTGCGCTACACGCCTCCGGGAGTCTCCGAGCGCAAGGGCGGAGTCAGCTCGGTCCTCCACCACCCGAAGCACCACCGGCGCCGCGGCGCCGCGACCGTTTCGGCGGCCCCCGCCGCGCGCCCGGCGCGCGCGGGCGGTCTGGTCGCCGCGTAGTCGGCCGTAAGTCGCCGCCCCGGGACCCGGCCCCGGGGCGGCGATCCCGTTCCCTAGAGTCGCGGGCCGCTGAGCGGCTTTACGTCTCGCGGCCCGTGGACGGGTTTCGGAGCGAGCGTGAGGTCCGCGACGCCCAGCTCGGCGCAGCGCTGGGCCCCCTCCGGAGCCTTGCATGCGCCGCTCGAAGGCTCAGCGGAACAGTTCCTCGATGTGCCGGATCCGCTGGGCCTTCGAGCGGCGCACGGGTTGCTGCACGACGAGCAGGTTCCTCGTGGTGAGATAACTCTCCTCCAGCAGTTCGGCGATCTTAAACGGCCGTCCCTTGATCCAGACTCGGTCGGGGTGATTCATGGTCCTCAGGGCGGCGAAGGGGGGGCTGTCCCAACGCGGCAAGACGAAGCCCGGCTGCCACCAGGATGGCGCATCGAGCGCCACCATGGCGAGCAACGTTCGTTTCATGAGGTCCAGCCGTCGCTCGGTGCCGACGCTCGCCTCGCTCTCGGAGAAGAAGAAGAGCGCCGATGCCAGGTCCCCCGGTTCGCCCGCCGCGGCGAGCCTCAAGTACACCTCGGCTGCCGCGGCGCGCGCTCCCTCATCTGCGCCCACCGCCGCGATCAAAGAGCGCACAGCCTCGCTCAGGGCGAACCGGCCCGACCGGTCGAGCGCGGAGGAGGTCGAGATCCATTCGAGAATCGGGAGCGCCGTGAAGTAAGCCGCGGTTGGGATCTCGCCGCCGCTGATCTCGAACTGCTCGATGAGCCTCGCGATCCGGCGCGGCCAGCGATGATCCGGCTCCGCGGGCGCAAGCGCCCGAGCCAACTCCAACGCGGGCAAGAGAACGCGCGTTTTCTGGCCGCCGTCATGGAGCGTCCCATCCAGCCACCGGATGAGACGGTCGATTCCATCGATCGTCGAGTAGTCGTAGGCGGCAGGCACCGTCCCGCTTTCCTTCCGGGTCGACGGCGCCGGGTAATCCCCGCTCCTGGTGAGTTCGGTCGTCCGCAGGATGGCTCTCAACCGATCTGCTGGATTCGCCGGCGGGTCCTGAGCGCCACGAGCCCGCCGGGCTGTTCTTGCGCCGTTGGCCGCGATCCTCGCGCCTAGGTCCTTGACGGAGTCCGACAGCGAATGGTCGTCGTGAAGCTCCGGATCGCCCGTGCCTTCCGCCTCCAGGCCCCAGGCTGCGGAGCCAAGGCCTACCAGCGTCAGTCCAACGATCTGTAGCTCGATCTTCATCACGTCCTCCCGCGATTGAAGCAGTATGACGCGTAGAGGCGCCGCGTGCCCGGAGCGACCGGAGCCCGGCGCTCCGGCATTGGCACTAGAACGGCGGGAGGACCCACGGCGCGGGATCGGTCACCGGATCGTTTTCGTGGAAAGGAGGCTTGGTCCGACCGCCCTTTGACAGCCGCTACTTCTCCGTCAAGGTGAAGACGCCGCGCCAGTCGGGCGGCGGCGGCTGGACGCGGTAGCGGTCGAGGCGCGCGAGGAAGATCCGCGAGGGCCCGTCGCCGCCGGCGATCCGGTCGGCCTCGCGGAACTTGGATTGGGCCGAGTCCCAGTCCCGCGAGCGGTAGGCGGTGAGGCCCGCCTCGAAGACGCGCGCCGCGTTCAGCTTGTCCCCGGGCGTCTTGCCTTTCATGCCCAGGAGCTCGTAGACGCGGACCGCGTGCTTGCGGCCCTTCACGGCGAGCAGGTCCAGCTCGCGCGCCTCGATGGAGTCCTTGGCGGTCTCGTAGGTGTCCTCGCCCAAGAGGATGTGGGTGCCGTAGGCGCGGCCCGCCCCCTCGAGGCGCGAGCCGAGGTTCACGGCGTCGCCCAAGACGGTGTAGTCCATCTTCACCATCGAGCCCATGTTGCCGACGACCATGTGCCCCGTGTTGAGCCCGATGCGCATGTCGAGGAGCGGCAGGCCGAGCTTCAGCCACTTGTGGTGCAGCGCGTCGAGCGCGATGTAGGAGTCGAGCGCGGCCTGGCACGCGCGCACCGCGTGGTCCGGCTGGTCGAGGGGCGCGCCCCAGAAGGCGACGATCGCGTCGCCTTCGTACTTGTCGATCGTGCCCTCCTGGGCGAAGATGCACAGGGTGATCGCGCTCAGATACTCGTTGATCAGCTCGACGAGCGCCTCCGCGTCCATGTGCTCGGCGAGCGTCGTGAACCCCGAGACGTCCGAGAAGAACACCGTCATGTGCCGCCGCTCACCGCCGAGGCGCACGCGGTCCGGGTCCTTCATGAGCTGCTCGACGATGGAGGGCGCGACGTAGCGCTTGAACGTGTTCTGCACGAAGAGTCCCTTCTTCAGCTCGTCGGCCATGCGGTTGATCGCCGTCTGCGCCTGTCCCACCTCGTCTTTGGCCGTCACCGTCAGGCGCTTGTCGAGGTCCCCTTGGCTGATGCGGTCGGCGATCTCGGCGATCTCGACGAGCGGGCGCGCGGTCGCCTTGGCCCCTTTGAGCGCGACGGCGGAGGCGAGCACCAGCACGGCCGCCACCACCATGAGGGCCTGGGCGCCGCGGCGCTTGGTGCGGCCGTCGATCTCGTCGGAGAGGTCGGTCTCGAGCCGGTCGAACGCGCTTTGGATGTCGCCGACCGGCTTGAGGATCGGCGCGATCGGGGATCGGACGATGTAGTACCAGTCGTTTTTGATCTCGTCGCTCATGACGGCGAGGATTCGCGCGTACGTGTAGAGCTCCGACACGTCCGACAGATCGCCCGCGTCCTCGAGCCGCCGCCCGTCGTCTGTCACGATGCCGGCGAGGCGGTTCGGCTTCTCGCGGATGGCGCGGTAGACGGGCTTGAGGCGCACGGCCAGGGACTTCATCTCGAGGAACGGCTTGCCGTCGTTCATCAGGTCCTCGACGGCCGGGCCGGTCCCCTTCGCGAACGTCGCGCTCGCCCGCACGTTGCCTTTGTAGTCGAGCAGGATGGCGTCGGCGACGGGCACGCCGCCGAGGTCGAATAGGCGGTCGAGCAGAGGCCCGACCCGGATGTCGATCGCGGCCGCGCCGACGAGCGACTTGTCGGCCGCGAGGATCGGATCGACGTAGGTGAGGAGCAGCTCGCCGTCCTTGTCGCGGTACATCTTGGTCCAGATCAAGCGCTGCTTGTCCTGCGCCTTGCGCAGCCAGTACCGGGTGCGGGGGTCGTAGTCCGCCGGGAAGCGGCCGCCGCCCGGGTAGCCGAACAGCACGCCGTCGTAATAGACGTACGAGGACTTGATCCAGTTCAGGGTGCGGTGATTCTGCGCGAAGTACGGCGCGAGCCGTGAGAGCCGTGTGATCAGCGGGCGCTTCTCGTCGAGGGAGGCGCCGGGCACCAGCCGGTAGATCGCGTACGGCTCCTTGCCGCGCATCTCCAAAAACCGCGGGTCCTTCTTCTCGAGGAGATCGGCCGCCTCGTTGCCCTCGAAGAGCGGCGGAGGCGAGCTCGGCGGAGCCTCGGCGACGGCGTGCTCGAGGAGCACGCGCTCGAGCTGAACCGAGCGGCGGATCGTCTCGAACCCGGCCTGCAGAGCGGCCGCGCGGTCCTCGATGAGCCGCTGGTGCGATCCCCAGGCCTGCCGCGAGACCGTGCGCTGGCCGACCTGGGTCGTATGGTCCCAGGCGCCGCCGATGAGGCGCAGCGTCTCGCGTTGGTCCGACGCGGTCCGCCAGATCAGCACCGCGGAGGCGAGCGCGAGCGGCACGGCCGAGATCGCGGCCAATAAAAGGAAGAGTTTATGGACGATTCTCACTTACGCCCCGCCTGTCGAGTATAGGCGCTCGCGGGGCGGTGCGCCAGGGGAAAAACCCTATAGGACCTTTGGCCCCCGACGCACTGCCCGAACGTCTCTCCCTCGGGAAACGGGGCCGCGGTATACTCAATGGCCTACGAGGTTCTCCATGGCCCAATCCGTCGACACGCCGGTCCATTCCACCGCCTACCGCATCCGCCGCGCCTTGAACTGGTTCCCGCTCGGTCTGGCGTACGCCTTTTTCTACATGGGACGCTACAACCTCACGGTCGCCAAGAGCGCGCTCGGCGACGAGCTCATGTCGAAGGCCCAGTTCGGCACGATCTTCGGGATCGGCGCGTGGGTCTACGCGCTATCGTTTTTGGCCACCGGCCCGCTGACCGACAAGCTCGGCGGAAGACGGGCGATGCTGATCGCCACCGCGGGCACGATCGCGGTGAACACCGCGATGGGCGCGGTGCTCTACGGCATCACGAACTGGGGCTGGACGGTCTCGATATTTTGGACCTTCACGATCCTCTACGCGATCAACATGCACTTCCAGAGCTACGGCGCGGTGGCGATCGTCACGGTCAAGGCGCCGTGGTTTCACGTGCGCGAGCGCGGCACCTTCTCGACGATCTTCGGCGCGATGATCACGCTCGGCATCTTCTTCGCGTTCGACTGGGGATTTGCCCTCGTCGCGGCGACCCGGGCGACGCCTTCGGCCGACGCCGGATTCTGGGCGCGCATCTTCGGCGCGGCCCTCGGCCTGGGCGGGGCCGGCGTCGACCAGAACTGGTGGCTGTTCTTCACCCCGGCGCTCATGATGGGCGCCTGTTGGCTCGCGATGAACCAGTGGCTCTGCGATTCGCCGAGCGAGGCCGGCTACGCCGACTTCGACACCGGCGAAGAGTCGATCTCCGACGACGGCGGCCGCCTGCCCGTGCGCGAGGTCTTCTACAAGATCGTCACGCACCCGGTGCTCCTCGTGATCTGCGGCATCGAGTTCTGCAGCGGCATCCTGCGCAACGGCGTCATGCACTGGTACCCGCTGTTCGCGGCCGAGGTGGGCTTCAAGAAGTCATTTTGGATCACCCAGAACTGGGGCCTCACGCTCCTGATCGCGGGCATGGGCGGCGCCTTCCTGACGGGTTGGGCCTCCGACAAGTTCTTCCAGTCGCGCCGCGCGCCGATGGCCGGCATCCTCTACGGCGTGATGGCCGTCTGCGCGGCCGTGATGGCGTTCACCCTCGGCGCCAACCCGTGGTGGGGCGGCATGGCGACCCTGTTGATCTCGCTCTCGGTGATCGGCGTCCACGGCATCCTCTCCGGGACCTCCACGACGGACTTCGGCGGGACCCGGAATGCCGGCGCGGCGGTCGGCATCGTCGACGGCATGGTGTATCTCGGCACGGGCCTCCAGTCGGTCCTGATCGGGCTGATCACGCCGACCGGCGCCGCCGCGAAGGACCCGAACAACTGGTTTCACTGGCCGCTCTTTCTCCTGCCGTTCTCGGTCATCGGCTTCGCGCTTTGCCTGAAGATCTGGAACGCGGCGCCCAAGAAGAAGAAGGCGGCGTCTCCCGCGACGGCCCCGGCGCCCTCGCCCGCGGCGGTGCCGGCGTGACCCAGGCGGAGTGCCTGCAGGCGGTCGTCGAACGCGTCCGCGAGCTCGCGGGACGGGGGACGCGGCCGGTCGTGCTGCTGGACCTCGATGATACGATCCTCTCGACCACGCGCCGGCACGCGCGGATCCTGCGCGAGTTCGCGGCCGAGACCGAAGTAGCCGAGCGCTGGCCCGAGGCCGCAGGGCAGCTCTCCGTGCTCGAGCCGCCGCCGCACGCGTACTCGGTCGTCGACATCGCGAGGGCGGCCCGGGTGGAGGGGACCGAGGTCCTCTCGGCCTTGAAGGAGTTCTGGTTCGAAAGGTTCTTCCGCAGCGAATACGTGCTCGAGGACGCTCCCGTCCCGGGCGCCCCGGAGTTCTGCCGCACGCTGGCCGAGGCGGGCGCCGTGCTGGCCTACGTGACCGGCCGCGACGAGGCGATGCGCCCCGGGACCGAGATCAGCCTGGCGCAGAAGGGATTTCCCGTGCCCGGCCGCGGCGACGCGCGCCTGGTGCTCAAGCCGCGCTTCGACACCCCCGATCTGCAGTTCAAGCACGAGGCCCTCGAGCGGGTCGCCGAGTGGGGCCCCGTGGCCGCCGGGTTCGAGAACGAGCCCGCGCACATCAATCTTTTCGCCGACCGCTTCCCCGGGGGGCGCATGGTGCTCGTGCAGACCAAGCACTCGGGCAAGCCGATCGACCCCCTGCCGACCGTAGGGCGGATCCGCGACTTTCTGCTGACCGCCTAGTCCGCACTGTGCTATAATCCGCTGCCGCACCGGGATGCGCCGCGTGTGGCCAAAGTGACCACAAACCTATGACCGCCTCCCACCGCCGCCCCCTGATCGCCGGAAACTGGAAGATGAACGGCTCGCTGAAGGACGCGGCCGAGCTCGTCCAAGCGCTCGCTAAAGACCTCGGTTCGGTCGGCCACGAGGTCATCGTCGCCCCGCCGTTCACGGCCCTGACCGTCGTCGGGGAACTGCTCAAGAAGAGCCCCATCAAGCTCGCCGCGCAGGACATGCATTGGGAGAACGCCGGCGCCTACACCGGCGAGGTCTCCGGGGCGATGCTGAAAGACGCCGGCTGCCACGCGGTCATCCTGGGCCATTCCGAGCGCCGGCGCCTCTTCGGCGACACGGACGCGACGGTCCAAAGGAAGCTCAAGGCCGCCCTCGCCCACAAGCTCCTCCCGATCGTCTGCATCGGCGAGACCTTGGAGGAGCGGGAGTCCCAGCGGACCTTCAAGGTCCTCGAGACGCAGGTGAAAGGCGCGCTGACGGGCTTCGCTCCCTCCGACCTGTCCTCGGCCGTCATCGCCTACGAGCCGGTCTGGGCGATCGGCACCGGCAAGACGGCGACGCCCGAGCAGGCGCAGGAAGCGCACGTCTTCGCGCGCAGGCAGGTCGCGGCGCTCTATGGCGACGGGCTCGCCCAAGGCATGCGCATCCTCTACGGCGGGTCGGTCACGCCCGAGAACGTCGACAGCCTGATGGCGCAGCCGGACGTCGACGGCGCCCTCGTCGGCGGGGCGTCCCTCAAGCCGATCGGGTTCCTGCGCATCATCCATTACCAGGCGGCGGTCAGGAGCTGAAATGGACCAGGATCCCGAGCTCGCGAAGAAGATCAGCGCCGAGGTCGTGCAGCGCATGGAGCGCTCGAAGACCGCGATCCCGATCGGCGTCTCCAACCGCCACGTGCACCTCAACCAAGAGCACTGGGACCTCTTGTTCGGAAAAGGCAACGAGCCGCGGAAGTTCCGCGCGGTCAAGCAGCCCGGGTTTTGGGCCGCCTACGAGACCGTGGACCTCGAGGGGCCGAAGGGGCAGGTGAAGAACGTCAGGCTCATCGCGCCGCACCGCCCGAAGACGCAGGTCGAGATCTCGAAGACCGACGCCTCGATCCTCGGCCTGCGGCCGCCGGTGCGCGACTCCGGCAAGCTCGAGGGCTCCTCGGGCGTCCGCGTCGTCGGCCCGAAGGCCACGATCGAGATCAAGGAAGGGCTCATCATCGCCCGCCGCCACATCCATTTCCATCCGCTCGAGGCGAAGGCCATGGGCGTGAAAGACGGGGAGGTCGTGCGCGTCCGCGCCGGGACGGGCGGGCCGCGCGAGCTGGTCTTCGAGGAGGTGCTGATCCGCGTCTCGGATCAGTTCTCCCTCGAGATCCATCTGGACACCGACGAAGCGAATGCCGCGTGGGTGAAATCGGGCGATAGGGTGAATATCTGCTGAAAGCGCGAAGCGCTTTCAGCGGAGAAGGATGTTCTTGATAAGGTCTATCCTCCTTTCACCGTGTGAAAGGAAACGATGAGACCGGTGAAAGGAGGGCAGATGGACGCACTGGGAATGATCGAGACGCGCGGGCTCGTCGCC
>JACQPK010000485.1 GCA_016207565.1 Elusimicrobiota bacterium | reverse complement strand
GCCTCGGACCCCGAGGCCGAGCGGGTCGCCGAGCGCGAGAACGCCTCTCTCGCGCTGGAGTCGGGCGGAGGGGCGGCGGACGCGGAGGCGGCGCTGCTGCTCCACGCGATGGCGAGGACCGAATTCATCAACGACGCGTCCGTGGTCGCGGGCATCATGTCGAAGGCGCTCGCCCGGACGGTCCCCTTGCCCGACCGCGGCGTCAAGCAGGCGGCGTTCTATGTGCTGCGCGGAACCAACGCGCCCGCCGTGTTGGTCGAGATGGGCTTCGTCTCGAACCCGTCGGAGGAGACGAAGCTCGACAACAAGGCCTTCCGGCGGAAGATCGTCGACGGCATCTACGGCGGTATACGCGACTTCGCGAAGCGCCAGGACTGGATCTCCTCGTCTCGATGAACCGACCCATCGGCGTGTTCGACTCCGGCGTGGGCGGGTTGACCGTCCTGCAGGCGATCGCCCGCCGTCTTCCCGGGGAGTCGCTCGTCTACTTCGGGGACACCGCGCACCTGCCCTACGGCAACAAGTCCCGGGAGGCCGTCACCCGCTTCTCGCTCGAGGTCGCGCGTTTCTTGCGCCGCCGCGATATCAAGCTGTTGGTCGTCGCCTGCAACACCGCCTCGGCCCTCGCGCTGCCGAGGCTGAAGCGGGAGCTGGGCATCCCGGTCATCGGCGTGATCGAGCCGGGCGCCCGCGCGGCGGCCAGGGCCACGCGCACGCGCCGCGTCGGCATCATCGCCACGGAAGCCACCGTGTCGTCGAACGCCTACCAGTCGGCGCTCCGGCGGCTCTTGCCCGGGGTCAAGGCCGTCGGCAAGGCGTGCCCGCTGTTCGTGCCGCTGGTCGAGGAGGGGTGGTGGTCGCACCCGGTGACGACCGCGGTCGCGCGCGAGTATCTCGCCGAGGTCTCCAAGGCGCGGGTCGACACGCTGATCCTCGGCTGCACGCACTACCCGCTCCTCAAACCGGCGCTCGCTTCGGTGGTGGGCCCCGGGGTGCGGTTGATCGACTCCGCCGAGGAGACGGCCCGCGAGGTCGCGGAGCTGCTCGAGCGGCTGAACCTGCGCAGTCCCAGGCGCAAGGCGGCTCACCGCTTCTTCGCCTCCGACGGCCCGAAGCGTTTCCTCTCCCTCGCGAAGCGCCTGCTCGGAGTGACCGCCGATCGAGTCACGATCTGGAGGTTCGAATGAGATTCGCCGTCCTGTGCGCCGTCTGCCTCTCGGTGGCCGCCTGCAGCGAGCCTCCGCGCGGAGGCCAGAAGGGCACCCCGTTCGAGGAGCTCACGCTCAACAATCTCGTGAAGTGGCCGGACGGCCGGGAGTACGTGACCGTCGTCGGCCGCGGCTACCCCGAGGATGGGCAGACGGACCAGGCCGCGCGGCGCAACTCCGCCCGCGACGGGGCGGCGCTGGCCGCGCAGGAGAAGATGATCGGCGAGCTGAAGCGCCTGGCGCCCAAGGACAAGATCCGGGAGCTTCTGCGGCAGGTCGAGGTCGCGAAGACGGACTACACCTACGACGACATCTGCTCGATGACGCTACGGCTGCCGAAGGAGCTGCTGGAGGAGAGGAAGCAGGTGTGGACGGACGAGCGGTGACTCTACTTCTTGGCGGGCGCGAGCATCTCTTGGATCACGCGCTCGAGATCGGCGATGTGGGCCGGCTTGGCGAGGAACCGAGTGTTGGCGAAGTCCGCGGTCTCCTCGACGATCTGCTCCTGCGTCGCCTCGCCGCTCATGAAGAGGATCGGAGTCTTGGACGTCGCGGAGTTGCGGCGGAAGGACTCGAAGAGGTGGGCGCCGGTCTCGCCGGGCATGTGGTAGTCGAGGATGATCAGCTCGGGCTTGCACTGGCGGGCCTTCTCGAGGCCGGACCGGGGCTCGCCGGCGGAGGCGATCTGGTGCCCGTGCGACTCGAGGGCCTTGGTCAGGATCTGCACCAGGTCCGCGTCGTCGTCGACGATAAGGATCCTCGCCACGGCCGCAGGATACAATATTAATGCCGACGACAGAGGAATCGACGCGGTCCATCGGGAGCTCGAAGGCGGCGATCGACAACGGCTTCAGCCGGATCGGGCGTACCCTTTCGGGCGACGACCGGGTCGCGGGCTGGCTTCACGCGGCGGGGGGAAGGGGAGTCGCGCTGTGCGACGCCATCATCCTCCTGTGCCGGGAGCACCACGCCGCCGAGGCGGCTCCCTTGGCGCGCGCCGTGATCCAGCTGGCCGCGGACATGCGCTGGGCGGCCGGCGGGAGCGGGCCGGAGCGCGTCGCGGAGCTCGAAGGCGAGGCCCGGGAGCGCGATTGGGGACGGCTTTGGTCGGCCGAGAAGCTGCGCGCCCGGTTCACCGCCTCGGGGATGCCGGAGGCCGACGCCGGCCGTTGGTCGGAAGAGGCCGCCCGGCTCTGCGCGGGGCATCTCGCGGGCGGCTCCTCGGGCCTGCCGTGGGCGCACGCGTTCGGCGAGGCCCCGGCGCGCCTCCCCGCGGAGGCGGTGTTGGCCATGACCGCGCGCGCGATGGAGGAGGCGGTGCGGGCGCTCGACTCGCGCTGGCCGGGGTATTTCACGCCATGACGCTCTGGGTGTTGCTCCTCGCCGCGCCGCTCGCCGCCCAGGAGGGCGCCTCCGCGTCCCCGTGGTTGACCGCCCCGGACGCTCAGGGAAAACCGGCGGTCGAGGCCCGTCCCGCGTGGGCGCAGGCGGCGGCCGCCGCGCTGCCCGGGGCTGCGCCGTGGCTGCAGTCGGGCGGCGCCGGGGCGGCGGCGGGGAAGGCCGCGCCGCCGAGGATCGAGCTGGAGACCGACTGGTCGTGGACGCGCGTGCGCGACGATCTCGAGCTGGTCGGCCGCCTGCGGTCCGGCCTCGAGGCCGAGCTCGAGCTCCTGCGCGCCCGGCGCGCGAGGATCCTGGTCAAGGACGAGAAGACGCAGGCGCTGCTTCCGGACAACGAGGCGGAAGCGGTGTCGATCTGGACGCGCGCGGTGGACCGCCTCGTGGCCCTCGACTCGATCGTGCTCCGCTACCGCCGCTTCGACGAGGTGCAGGACGCCGAGCGCCGGAACGCCGCGTTCACGACCGCCTTCGCCGCCTACGCCGCCCTCGCGCGCCACGCCCGCGATTGGACGGCCGCGGCCGCTGATCCGTCCCTCGGGGCGGCCCTCGACGTCGGCCTTCCGTCGATCGGGTTGCGGGCGGGGACGCTGAGCTCCCTTTCGGAGCTCGGGTCTTCCCCGGAGCGGCGCGAAGCCATCGCCCAGGCGCTCGCGTACTCCCCCAAGGCGGCCGGCCTGCTGCGTCTCGGCAACGCCGCGGCGTTCGCGGTGGCGGGGATCAAGGCGGACACCCGTCGCGTTCGTCCCGCCCCGACCCGCGGGGGCGCCGTGCCGGTCCCGGTATTTTCGCCGTGGGCGTGGCCGGTCTGGAGCGCGGGGGTGTGGGGCGCCGATGATCAAAAGGCAACGGAGCCGAAACAGGATCACCCCCCCGGCTCCGTGCGGGCGCGGCTCGCCGCGTCCTTACCCGCGGGGGGCCTCGGCGCCGCGGGTTGGTCCGGAGCTCTCGCCGCGAGCGTGTCTCCATTTTCGTCTCCGTGGACGTCGGTGTTCGGAGCCACGCTGCCCGTCGAGGGCGTCGTCGCCCCCGAGTCGACGTTTCACCGGATCATCCGCCTCCTGGTCGAACCCTCGACCGGGACGCGTCCCGCGGCTCTCGTGTCGTTGGAACAGCTCGGCTCGCTCGCCGATCTCCTCGAGCCCGGGGACATCCTCCTGTGGCGGCGCGACCTGCGGATCGACGAGCCGGGGCTGGGGGGCTGGTGGACCGGCGCGGGGCTCTACGTCGGCACGCCCGAAGAGCGGGAACGGCTCACGAAGAGCAAGGACCTCGACGGTCGCATCAACACCGCCGCGCCCGACGCGTACTGGTCGAGCCTCAAGCCGGACGGCGGCTTCGCGAAGCGCGTCGTGGTCGCGGCTCCCGGCGGCGTCCGCCTCGCGGCGCTCGAACGGGCCGCGGCGGCCGACAGCGTGGCGGTCCTACGCGCGCTCCTGCCTCGAGAGTCGCGCCTCGAGGCGGCGCTGCGCGCCTTCACCGCGGTCGGACGGCCGCACGACGGGGCATACGACGTCGGAGACCCGCGGGCGCTGTACTCCGCCGAGCTGGTGCTGTGGGCGTACGCCGGGACCCCGCTGGCCCTCGAGCCCCGCGGCTCGCGGGAGGCCGGGCCTCCGGCGCCCAACGACTTTGCCCGGACCTTCGACGGACAGTACGGCACCAGCCGGGTCGCCTTCGAGCTCATCCGTTTCGTGGACGGGCGAGAGGCCGAGCGGCGGGCGCGGCGACGCGACGCCGACGATTTTCGTTTGAGTTGGAAGCGGCCTCGTTGGCGCTTCGATGAAAAGGCGCGGGCCCAGGCCCAGCGCCCAGGAGAGTAAACATGTCACATCAGCATCACCAGCACCATCACCACCGGCGGCCCCACCGGCACGGGGGCGGAGGAGGAGGGGGAGGAGGGCACCGGGACCAGCGGCCGCAGGAGCGGCGGCGGACCGACGCGGAGAACGCCTTCCTGCTTCGCACGCCGCTGACCCCGAATCAATGGATCCGGCTCGAGAAAGGCCTCAACGATCCGGCGATGCGTGCGGTGGATCTGCTGTCGCCGATCGGCAAGGGCACGCGCGGGCTGATCGTCGCTCCCCCGAAGACGGGAAAGACGACGATCCTCAAGCAGCTCTGCGTGGCGTCGCACGCCTCCGAGCCGAACATGAAGATCTACTGCCTCCTGGTCGACGAGCGGCCCGAAGAGGTGACGGACTTCAAGCGCAGCGTGCCGGCGGAGGTGTTCGCGTCCTCCAGCGACCGCGCTTACGACGAGCACATCCGGCTCGCGGAGACGGTCTACCAGAAGGCGGTGGCCGGGGCGGCGGCCGGCGAGGACGTCATGATCGTCGTCGACTCGCTCACGCGCCTGAGCCGCGTCCACAACACCGCGTCGGGCGGCAACCGCACGATGTCGGGCGGCCTCGACTCGCGCGCGATGGAGGTGCCGCGACGCTTCTTCGGCGCCGCGCGCAAGCTCGAGGAGGGCGGGTCGGTGACGATCCTCGCTACGATCCTGGTGGACACCGGCTCCCGGATGGACGAGGTGATCTTCCAGGAGTTCAAAGGCACCGGCAACATGGAGCTCGTGCTGTCGAGGCCGGCGGCCGAGGCGCGCTGCTTCCCGGCGATCCACGTCAAGAACAGCGGCACGCGGCGCGAGGAGCTGCTGTTCCCGCCCGAGACGCTCCAGAAGGTCTGGAAGCTGCGCCGGACGCTGGCATCCTTGGGCGATCTGGACGCCACGCGGTCGCTCGTCGACATGCTGCGGCGGCACCCGACCAACGAGCGCTTGCTGCAAGTCATCGACTCCGTTCAGTGATCGCCGCCGCCGCGATCCTGGCCTTCGGGTTGGCGGCGGGGTTGCCTTCGGTCGCGCTCGGGGCGAGCGCGTCCGAGGCCGCCCCGCGCGAGCCCGCAGCCTCGATCGCGAAGTTGCGCGAGGCGTATCGCAAGGCGAAAGACCCGGACGCCCGGTTCTGGATCGTGGTGGAGCTGGAGCGCCTCCTGAAGGCCGGCCACGACGAGCGCGCCCTGGAAGCGCTCATCGAGGCGGCCGG
>JACQPK010000484.1 GCA_016207565.1 Elusimicrobiota bacterium | reverse complement strand
GGTCCATCCCTTCTTCGACCGCCGCGCGGGGAAGTCGCCGGTCGAGTACCCGCACCCCTGCCTCGAGCCGATCCTCAAACGCACGCTCGGCGTCCCGCTCTTCCAAGAGCAGGTCCTCAAGATGGCCATGGCGGCGGCGGGGTTCTCGGGCGGCGAGGCCGAGGAGCTCCGGCGCGCGATGGGGTTCAAGCGCTCGGTGGACCGCATGGACGCGATCACCGCCCGGCTCCGGTCCGGCATGGACGCGCGCGGCATCCCGCCCAAGGCGAGGGAGGACATCGCGCGCATGATCACCTCCTTCGCGCTCTACGGCTTCCCGGAGTCGCACGCCGCGAGCTTCGCCCTGATCGCGTACGCGAGCGCGTGGCTCAAGCACCACCACCCCGCCGCCTTCTTCGCCGCGCTGCTGAACGCCTGGCCGATGGGCTTCTACCATCCCGCCACCCTCGTCAAAGACGCCCAGCGCCGCGGGATCGAGATGCTTCCGATCGACGTGACCCGCTCGGGCGTGAAATGCCGGTGGGAGCGCGGCGGCGTGCGGCTCGGGCTGAGGTTCGTGCAGGGCCTGCGGGACGCGGCCGCCCGCGCGATCGAGGCGGAAGCGGGCCGGGCGCCCTTCGCCGGCGCCCAAGACGTCGCGCGCCGCGCCGGGCTGCAGGCCGGCGAGCTCGAGCAGCTGGCCGAGGCGGGCGCCTTCTGCGCGTTCGGCCTCTCCCGCCGCGCGGCGCTATGGCAGGCGGCGCAGGTCGCGGCGCCGAAAGGGCCGCTGTTCTCGGGGCTGCCGCCCGACCCCGGCTCGCCCTTGCCCGAGATGTCCCCTCCCGAGGAGACGCTGGCCGACTACAAGGCCGCGCAGCTCACGACGGGGCCGCACCTGGTCGAACACATGCGCCAGGAGCTCCGGCGGCAAGGCATCCTCTCGGCCGCGGAGCTCGAAGGCCGGCCCGACGGCGCGTGGGTGCGCTCGGCGGGAGCGGTCATCGTGCGCCAGCGCCCCGAGACCGCCAAGGGCTTCGTGTTCCTGACGCTCGAGGACGAGACCGGCATGACGCAGGCGATCCTCTCGCCGCAGCTCTTTCGCGACGCGCGGCACGTCGTGTTGGGGAACGCCGGCCTCATCGTCGAGGGCGTCCTGCAGAAGCAGGCCGGCACGCTTTCGGTCAAGGCCCGGCGGGTCCTGCCGCTGGCGCTGGGGGGGTGGGTCCCGAGCCACGACTTCCGTTGAGCGAACGGTCCCTCCGAGACGGTGAGTCGGCGCGAGTCAGCCGGGGCGTCCCGAGCATGGTCAAGGTGCTAGAATCGCCTCGGTGCGGCCCGCCGGCGTTGCTATAACCCTTTCGGCGCTTCTGCCCGCTGCTCCGCTAACGGCCTCGGCGCAGACCTGTCCCGCGGGCACCGAACTCACGATCACCGAAAACCTCGGCGACGAGATGATCATTCATTGCGCCAAGCCGCAAAAGGGGTTGGACGCAGCGCTGCGCCTAATGCGGAAGAGCGAGCGTGGGCAAGTTATCGCCGATTTCTTCGCAGCAAGAAAAATCCCCGTTCGGGTCGACGGGAATCGGCACTGGACACCCGGTTCCGGAGCCGCATACGACCGCGGTGCGAACGCGATAGTGTTGCCTCCTGCGGCTGCGGAGCGAGATGCCGTAAGTCTGGCGGTCACCATCGCGCACGAAGGATACCATGCCAACCAGGCGATCGAACTGGAGATGGTCCCGTGTATCGAGGCGGAGCAGGATGCGTTTTTCGCGTCCTTCGTGGTATATTTCGAGATGGTTCGGAGCGGCCTGCCGCGCTTGAGGAGGACTGACCCTCTCTTCGCCGATTTTAGCCTGTTCGCGGAGGCTATCAAGGCCGACGCGCTCCGCGAATTCGATCATGAAGTCGAGCGGGCCTACCGAAAACGTCGCGAGTCCATACTTGGCCTTGGCAATTTTCTGCCGCCTCTGGGACGACTTGTGGTGGGATTCTCGTTGCGCCTGTCCGACGCTGTTTGGAATTTGACCGAGGATTTTCAGACCCTCGAGGAGCACAAGTGGCATGCCACATACCTCTGGAATCCGGTCCCGGTGAGGCGTTCTCGGGCCGCGCACACTGACGAAAAGGAGCGGAAACACGAATGGATTCGAAATCGCCGTCACGCATTCTCCCAGCTCTTCTGATCGCGGCGCTGCTCGGCTCCTGCCATTGGCTGGAGTTTCATACGGTCTCGGGCGGTGGGGTAAGCTGCGAAGCCCCTCGGACGTGGGAGCACGTGCCTGGCGGCGGGGCGCTCGTCTTTCTGAGCTCCCCCGACGAAGTGCGGGAGGTCGGGGCTTTCATCGCGATCGACGAGGACAAACCTCGCGCAAGAGCCGATCTCGAGAAACGCCTCGAGTCGACGAAGCGTACGTTTCGCGAAGATCCGAATTTCAGCTTTCACCCGATTACGGAGGTCCCCATCGCGGGGACGAGGGGCTACCTGCTGACAAGCACGGTAACGAGATATGCGAAGCTGCACCATCGCACGACTCCCTTACCCGCTCCGGTAAAGCTACGGAGGTACAAGGTGTTCTTCACGGCGGGAGCCAAAGGCTACCTGCTTCAGTACGAGGTGCCGATCGATCTGGACGTCGAGTACGCTCCGGTGTTCGAGAGGGTGCTCAGGACGCTCAAAGTGGAGCCCAAGTCTTGATCGTGCCGCTCCTTCTGCGCGAGCCTTCGGGCCGGGCCCGCCGTCAGCGCAACTCGAGCGAGTCGAGCATTGCCTGGAAGACCGGCGCGGTGTCGGCCTCGCGTCCCTGCGGGGCGGCGTGAACGGCGACGAGAAATCCCTTCGCCGCGGGCACGACGACGGTGCGCTCCACGACTCGCGGAGACGGCGGGGGCCGATGGCGGGCGTGCACGGAGCGCACCGAGCGCAGCTCGAGGACCGTGCGGTCGCCGAGCCGCTTCTCGACGACGGGCCCCGAGCCCTCGCCCATCGCGACACGCTCGGCGTAGGCGCGGGGGGAGGCGGGGCCCACGGTCCCGGCGCCGTAGTAGAGCAGCGCGAGGGCGGTCGAGTACGGCGCCGGCCCGCCGGGGGGGCCGAGGAAGGTGGCGCGCAGCTCGCCGCCGTTCTCCTCGGCGACGCGCCACTCGGCCGGGACGCGGCACGAGAACGCCCCGCGGGGGTCGTCGTAGCGGACCGTGCCGTCGGGAGCGGGGCCCGGGTCGGGGCGGCGGCAGGCGGCGAGGAAGGCGACCGCAAGCAAGACGCGCGCGCGGCTCATCGCCCGGCCGCCTGCGGCGCGCGCCGGAGGCGGTCGATCTCGTCGAGGAGCGAGCGGTCTCCGAGCTCCCCCGCGTACGCCTCCGCCTGCTCGAGGTACGCGCTGCGCGCGTAGCCCGGAGGCTGGCCGCGCGCCAAGTCGATCAAGGCGCGCGCCGTGGAACCGAAGATCTGGCGCTTGGCCTCGGCGACCTCGGGCGGCAGCGGCATTCCGCGTTCGCGGTGGTGGCGTTCCAGGGCGCGCAGCATCTTCGCCCAGTCGTCCGCCGGCACGCCCCCCTGGGGCTTGCGAAGCCAGGCGAGCGCCCTCTCGGCCGCGCGGTCGCGCTCGGCCTCCGCGGCCTTGACGGCCTCGGGCCCGAAGGGCGCCGCCGCCTCGACCTGCGCCAGGCGTAGCGGGAGCTCCAGCGCGGAGGAGCCGGTCTTCCGGTAATGGTCGGCCAGAGCGGCGAGTCCGTCGCGGCGCAGCGCCGGGTACTCCTCGCGCTCGAAGCGCGCGAGACAGAGCTCATGGTGGAGG
>JACQPK010000502.1 GCA_016207565.1 Elusimicrobiota bacterium | reverse complement strand
TCGAGCGTGCAGGCGTTCGCGGTCGAATCGATCTTCTTGATGGTGTATACGCGACCGGCGCCGGCGGTCGCCGCGGCCGGCAGGCTCGCGACGATGGCGCCTCCGCTGGCATCGCACGCGATGAAACTCTCCGTCGTCGAGGGCGTGAAGTCGGCCGTTTTGAGCGCGTAGTCTTCCGTGTACGAGCTGCTCCCCGATGAGATGCAGTCCTTCCACGACCCGCCCTCATAACAGCGAAACCGGTTGCTGTTCGAGTTGTAGTAGATCATGCCGTTCGCGGGGGACGCGGGGTCTCCGGCAGCGCTCTTCCGGGGAAGCAGGATGGTGGCGCCGTCGCCCGAGACGTCCAGCAGCGCTCCCGGACCCGCGGTTCCGATGCCGACGTTTCCGCCGCCGAGAATCGCCAGGAGACTCGAGCCCGCGTTGGTCACGGTCAAGGCCGTCTCCAAGCTCCCCAGCGATGTGACTCCCGTGCCGCCGTTGGACTTCCGGGCGCGCAGGTCGATCGCCGCGACCGAGTCCGTGGGATCATTGACGCCGATCGTGCCGTAGAGGTTCAAGGGCGTCACGCCGTCGGCATCGGTCAGGCCCTGCACGACCAGGCCGCCCGCGCCGGAGTCGACCGTCGTGAGCGCCCCGACGACGTTCGTCGGCACGACGCCGGTGAGGCCGTGCGCCACGTCCGCGTCGGAAACGTAGGCGCTCGGGTTGGACCCCGCCTCGGCGTTGACGTGCAGCGGCGCCAGCGGGATCTCCGTGCCGATGCCGACATTCCCTCCCGCGGATTGCAGGTAGGTGACGTCGTTCTCCCACGAGCCGATCCGGGTCTTGCCGTTTCCGGCCCCGCCCCCGTCGGTGAATATCTCGAGATAGGCCGCCGCGTTGCCGATGTGACCCGTCTGGAACTGGATCGTCCCGGCGGCGGGGCCGCTCGGAATGCGGGAGATCAAGTCTCCGTCAACGTCGAGTTTGGCGGCCGGCGTGGCTCGCCCGACGCCGACGTCGCCGTCCTGATCGATCACGAAGGGCGTCGTGTCGCCGGCTTCGTCTTGGATGAGCAGCGCGTCGGCGGCGCTCGTTTGCAGGACGTGCAACTTGGCGGTCGGGTCGACCGAGAAGCCCACATTCTGGGTGGTGTCCTTCATCCAGATGGCGTCGCTGCCGCCCACCTGCACGCGGAAGTTCGAGTTGCACGAGTTGATGATGGAATTCGTGGTCCCGACCGAGAAGGTCATGCACGGGCTGGCGCCGTCGCTCAGCCCGAGCTGGGGGCCGCCGCCGGCGACATCGAGTCGCGCCGTCGGGGCGGAAAGGCCGACGCCGATGTTGCCGCTCTGAAGCACCGTGAACGTGGCGCTGCCGACCTGCAGCATCGCGTTCGTGATGAGCGGCTGCGTGCCGACGACCACGGCGGACTGCGTATTGCCGCTGACGCCGTCGATGCGGAAGACGCCGGAGCTGACCCGCAGCAGATCACCCGTCTGCGAGCCCGATTGCGGCCGCACCAACACCTGGGGCCCGGAACCCGCCTGGGATACCACGAGCGGGGCGTTACCAGAGAAGCCCGGATTGACGGTCACGGCGCCGCCCGAGCCCGAACCCACTTCCCGCGTGCTGGTCAACTGCAGATCACCGACCGCGAGCTTGTCCGTCGAGCCGTCGGAGCCTCGGAAAAAGTCGAATACCGTCGCGTCGTCGGCCCGCACCCGGAGATAGCGGTCGTTCGCGGCGACGTTCTTCTGGTTGATCTCCATGGACCCGGAATCGCCGTCGATGAGAAGCATGCCGGTGCTCACGTGCAGCCTCGAGGCCGGCGCGTTCGTGCCGAGGCCGAGGAATCCGCTTCCCGACTCCCAGACGCCGGTCTGGGTGATGCCTTGGTCGGAGTAAACGCGGATGTTCTTGCTGTTGAACATGTGCAGATGGCCGCCGAAGTCGCAGTTCGTCGAGTAGCAGCCCATCGCAGGGAGGTTGACGATGTTCCAGCCGTTCGTCAGGTTCAAGGTGTTGTTGCCCGACACGCGCGCGATGTGGAACGTCGAGCCGTCGGCGGACACGCTCATGACGCCGTTGTCGTTGCCGAGCGTCAGGATGTCCGCCGCGGCGCCGGCCCGGACGTCGAGCTTGGTCGCGGGCACAGGCGCCCCGACACCCACGCGGCCATCCCGCACGTTCAGCGTTTGCGCCGCCGCTCCGGTCTCGCTGATCACGACGACGTCCGCGACGTTCGCGGCCCCCAGGGCGATGCTGCCCAACGGGTCCGTCGCGAAGATGTAGCTGCGGGCCGGCCGGCTCATCGTGATGTCGGCGCCGGTCGCATCCACCTGAAACGTCCCCAGCGTGCCCGCGACCGAGAGCTTGCCGCCCGGCGACGCGGTCCCGATGCCGACGGACCCGCTCTGAAGCACGGTGAACGTCGCATTACCGACCTGCAGCATCGCGGTCGAAACGAGGGCCTGCGTGCCGATCACGACGGCCGACTGCGTGTTGCCGGTCACGCCGTCGACGTAAAACACGCCGCTGCTCCGGCGCAGGTCTCCCGTGGTTCCCAGATCGGCCCAGTTCCCGCCGTCCTGAGACACCCGAAACCGCTTCAGGCCGGAGTCGAAGTAGATCGCGCCCTCCCCGGCGGCGGACGCTCCGGCCTGCGGGAACCCTTTGTACACGGTCTGGCCGTCGTTGTTGTGATACAGGATCTCGGAGCCCGAGCGCGTCTTGAACACGTGCAGCGCGCCGTTGCCGCCGGTCGGCGCCGGTTGGTGATAGAGCGTGCCGCCGCCGCCGTTCATCGAAGAAATGGTCCCCCCGGCCAGGCCGTCCGGCGCGCGGATCGACAGCGTGCCGGTGACGTCGAGTCCGCTTCCGTTGCCGTCGACGATGACCAGGCCCGAGCTGATGTGGAGCTTGCTCTGCGGGTCCGGCTGGTTGATGCCCACGCTATAGTTGCTGGAGGAGAGAGTCACCAGCGGCAGCCCTTCCATCACGAGATTGACCTTCCGGCGGGCGAGCGCCCCCACGTGCATGGTCTTGATCGGGCCGCTGTAGCCCACCCCGCCGATGTTGTTGTTGGCGTCGGTGCCGAGCGTGAGGCCGACGTTGGCGCCGTCCGGGCCCAGGACGCTGATGGCGGTGTGCGAGTTGCTCTGCGCCGATAGGACGGTATCCCCAATCGGCGTCGCGCCGGAGGGGGCGGTCCGGACGACGTCCAGGGTGGCGGCAGGCTGGGACGTCCCGTCGCCGACGCGCACGCCGTAGCCTTCCACCCGCACCATCTCCTTCGTCTGGCCGTCGCCGCCCGCTTGCGCCATGAGCCGCACGCTGCCGCTGTTGGACTCCGCCGCGAGAGTGACGCCCGACCGGTAGGCCAGCGAGCCGCCGCCCGAGAAGCTGTAGAGGCTGATAGGCGCTTTGGACGTAATGACGGAACCCGGGTCTGTCGTCTGGCTCACGAAGTTCAGGCCGAAGGGATTGCCAGTGGGCGAGAACTTGAAGGGCCGGTTCACGCCGTCCTCCGCGACGCCCGAGCCCGTGTAGCTCGCCGCCGCCTCGCTCACCGAGAGCAGCGCTCCGGCGCCGGCGGCCTTCGCGATGTCGAGGCCGCCGTTCGCGCCCGCGAGGATCGGGCCGCCGGAGCCGAGCTTGAGCTTCCCCTTCGTGGCGTCCTGCACGCCGTAGAGGCCGAGCGTGTCCGCCTGATCGATGTCCACGAGCTTGGAGTCGTTGCCGACGAACAGCCCATCCCCGGAGAGGGCCGCCCCCGCGACGCGCGCCGCCCCGAGCACGTCGACCAAGCCGTCGTTCTTGACCGTCATGCGGACCTTCGCTCCCGCGTTGAAATCCTCCGTGGAGGCGAGGTGGAGGTTCGCCCCGCCCGAGAACGCGTTCACGCTGTAGATGCCCGAGAGCGCGGTATTCGCGTAGCCGCCGGGGCCGCCGAAGGTAAGCGCGGTCGTCGCCCCGTTCGGATCGGGCGCCGTCAGGTGCAGCATGCCGATCTGCTGGCCGGGGTTGGGGAACACATAGGTCGCGCTGCTGACCACGTGGAGCTTCGTGGCCGGCGACGCCGTCCCGGCCCCGAAGTTCGCAAGCGAACCGGCGCGCCCTGTGAACGCGACCGGGTCGGGAAAGACGATCGAGCCCCGGATCGCGGGCGGCGAGGTCGCGGTGTCGACCGTGAACACCTGCGACCCGTCCGTCCCGAACAGCGCGAGCGCGTTCGCGGAGCCCCCAGAGACCTTCAGCTCCTGCGAGGTGACGCGCGTGATCGCCGCCTCGCCGTAGGGCGCATCCTCGCTCCCCAGGTTCGAGCCGGTGACGTTGCTCGTGCCGGCGTCGGAGGCGAGCCGGACGACGACGAGCGTCCTCCCGTCGATCGTGGCGAACGCGGCGCGCGCCAGGCCGTCCGGGCCGATCGCCAAGGACGTCGGGAACACGCCCGCGCCCAGATAGGCCTTCGAGCGGTTGGAGCAGTCGGCATTCGTGCACCGGACGTAGCGCACGCCTCCGAAGCCGCCACCGCTGTCCCCGGTATTGAACGCGATGCGCGGGAAGCCGTCGGGCCCGGCCCTCATGCTCGCCTGGCTCCAACGCGAGAAATCGTCCTCGGCGATCGCCGACGAGTCCACCAGCGTCAGGACCTTCGCCGAACAGTCGGGGTTGGTGCAGTGCGCCAGCTTCAAGCCGGTGGACACCGTGTACGCGATCAGGCCGAGCCCCGAGGCGTCTTTGTCCAAGTCGAGGTAGTACAAGCCCGCGCCGGTGTCGACCAGCGTGTCCGTCTTCGTGGCGCAGGTGTCGTCGGCGCACCGGATGAAGCGGAGCTCCCGCGGGACGGAGCCGTAGCTGCCGTAGGCGATCCGGGGGAATCCATCGAGGCCCATGCTCACGGCGGACAGCTCGAGCCAGTTCACTCCGGTGGCGACCGTGGTGATCGTCTTGACCGTACAGCCCGCGTCGGAGCAGCGCGCCAGCTTGACCTTCGCGATGCCCGCGCCCTGCGCCCCGTTGTCGTAGTTGTCGTAGACGATCCGCGCAAATCCGTCGGAGCCCAGCGCGATCGACGTCGCCCAAAAGCCGGCCTGGCCGTCGCTGTCGGAGGTGTCGACGAGGGTGTCGACCCGGGTCGAGCAGTCGTCGTTCGTGCACTGGATGAACCGCAGCTCGTTGGGCGTCTTGTAGTTGATGAAGGCGATCCGGGCGAATCCATCCGGGCCCAGCTCCAGGGAAGGCTGATCCACGCCGGAGGCCTCGGTCGCGATCACCGTCACGTTGCTCGCGGTGCAGTCGAGGTTCGTGCAGCGCGCGAACTTGAGGTCCGTGTAGCCGTTGTCGTAGAAGACCAGCCGCGCGAAGCCGTCGGAGCCGACGGCGATGAAGCGCGCGTCTTCGTTCCTCAGCATGTCGCCCGCTCCGAGGTTCCCGGAGACGCTCTCGGAGACGACGTTCGGGGTGAAGCTGGCGCTCGTGCCGGCCACGGCCGCCGAGAAGGTCACGGTCGAGCCGAGCACGATCCGGCCGTCCCCCTTGATCGAGAAGAGCTCCTGGCCGGCCGCGGTCCCCGAGGAGACTAGGAACACCGTGTCGGCTCCCGTGGCGGCGGACTGCGAGACGTGTAGACGCGCGTTCGGGGAGGCCGCGCCCACGGCCACCTTGACGCCGTCCGACACTACGGCGCCGGCCGAGACCCGGGCGAGGCTCGCCGCGTCCGGCAGCAGCGTGGCGCTCGAGACCGAGTCCGCCGCCAGCTTCGCGGTCTCCACCGCGAGGTCGGCTAGATGCGTCTTCTGCACGGCGCCGGAGGCCAGCTTCTCGGAGTCGATCGCGCCGGCGGCCAGCTTGCGGGAGTCGACCGTCAGGTCGACGAGGTGGCTGCGCGCGATCGAAGCCGCGACGACCTTCTCGCTGTCGACCGAGTCCTTCGCGAGCTTGGTGGAGTCGACGGTGCCCGCGGTGACGCCGCTGACGTTCGTCAGGCCCGAGCCGTCGCCGAAAAACCCCGAGGCGACGATCGACGACCCGCCGACGATCCACCCGGCCGGGCCCGAGAGCGTGACGGAGGAGTTGCGCGCGATGAAGAGCCCGCCCGACGAGGTGAAGGTGCTCTTGGCGAGCAGCCCGAACTGAGCGTCCCCGTGGACGTCGATCTTGGTCGCCGACGGCGCGCCCGCGAAGCCGACGTTCGCGGTGAACGTGACGCCGCCCAGGCTCGTGATCTGGTCGCCGCCTCCCTGCGCGTGCTCGGCGGCGTGGTCCACCGGGAGCCCGGCGCCGGCGGTCGTGACCCAGGCGGGGGAGCCGCCGCCGGACCGGTAGTACAACACGTTGTTGGCGTCGTCGAACCACAGGTCGCCCGGCGAGATGGCGCCCCCGGGAGCCGTCCCGCTCGAGATGAAGCGCTTGCCTTCGACGCGGAACGCGTTGAGGGCGTAGGCGGAGGCCGTGAGCTGCTCCCGCGGCGAGAGCACGGTGCTGGCCGAGGCGTTGCCCACGGCGATCTCCAGCCACGCCGTGGCCGCCTCGAGGTCGACGCCGGTGACGTCGAGCGTGACGTGGAAGACCCCGGTCGACACGGTTACGGTCATCTCCCCGCTGTCGTAGACCGCGACGGCCGCGGGCTGGGAGGAGGGGTATATCTTGAAGCGCATCTTCTTGTTTCCGACGGCGAGACCTCCGCTCTCGCGCAGAAATCCTTGGTAGCCGATCTTCTGCGGCACCGCCGCCTCCGAAGGCGCGGCGCACGCCGCCACGAGCAACGCCGGGAGTATCAGCCGTCTCATAGGCACCTCACCGGATCACCATCAGCCGTCCGGTCTTGAACGCGGTCCTCGACGCCACCTTCCAGATGTAGACGCCGCTCACCACCGACTGGCCTGCGAGGTTCCGCACGTCCCAGATGAGCCTCGGCAACGCCAAGGACGGCGGGATCTCGAGCCGGCGCACGAGCTGGCCCGTGAGCGTGTAGATCTCGATCGCCCCCTCGCTCGGGAGGTTCGTGAACGTGATGCCGCCCGCCTCCGTGCCGGTCTGCCCGGCGCCCGGCCCGGCCTCCGGCCCGAAGGGCCTAAACGGGACCGGATAGGCGTAGACGCCGTCGACGTCCTGGTTGGAGGCGGCGGCGAAGGCGTAGACGCTGAAGTGGCGCACGGGCACGGTCACGACCTTGTTCGCCGTGTCGACGACGGCGCCCTGGACCTCCACCCAGTGGCGCTTCTCCTCGTCCAGCGTCCAGACGTTGAGGAGCCGCGCGCGCAGAGGCGGGTTGGTGCCGTCGAGGACCCCGTCGTTGTCGTTGTCCGTGTAGCCGAACGAGACGACGATCGGAGCCGCGAACTGCCCGTCGTAGTAGCCCTGCTCGCCGATGACCTTGAACTCGAAGGTGTTCTGGAGCTGCACCACCGAAAGCGGGTCGTTGATCGCGAGCCCGCGGTTGGCCTCGAGGATCGCGCTCGGGTCGACCGTGACGGGGAAGTTGAGCGGGTCCTGCCGCGCCACGAGGTCGAAGTCCTGGAGCGGCACCGTGCCCGACGAGACGGCCATCGTGACCGTCCCTCCGGCGAGCGGCACGACCGCCGAGGTGGACGAGCTGAGCGTGAACGGCGGCGGATTCGTGAGCCCCACCCGGAGCTCGAAGCCGCCGCCGCTCAGGAGCAGCGGATCGGGGGTCGTCGACGCGGCGTTGCCTTCGACGACGCCGCAGCCTTCGTAGTCGCCGCCGGAGACCTTGCCGCCGGGGCCGGCGCTGGTGCGGTCGAGCGAGAAGGCGCCGCCCGAGCTCACCTGCGCCGCGGCGGGCGCCCACGCGAGCCAGACCCAGAGCGCGAGCTTCACGGCTTCACCCCCAGCTCGTGGCGCGCGCGCTCGAGCGCGCGGCGCGCCGCGGGATGCTTCGGGTCGAGCTTGAGGACCTGCTCCCACGTCTTGGCGGCCGCCGCCACGTGCCCGAAGCCGTACTGCACGAGGCCCTGCACGTAGAGCGCCTGCACCTCGCGCTCTTCGGCGGGAGGCGGCTCGGCCGCGACGGGCGCCGGCGTCGTCGCGGGAACGCGCTCCGTCTTCTTGGCCGCGAGCCGCGCTTTCCCGACGGGGCGCCTCGGGGCCGGCTTCGGCTCCGCCCCCGCCTCCTTCGCCAGCGCCTCGGTGATCCGGCGCTCGAGGACATCGCGCGGCAGCGCCGCCCCCTTCGGAGGCTTCTCGAGGGCCGAGCGCCAGAGACCGGCGGCCTCCTTGTACTTCCCGTCGGCGAACGCCGCGTAGGCCAGCACCGCCTCGCGGTACTCGGGCGCGCGCGCGTCGAGGTTCGCCCCGCCCCCGCGCAGCGCGAACCGGAGCCGGTCGAGCTGCGGCTCGACCCAGGCCTCCTTGGGAAACTGGTCCTTCACCTGGAAGATGAGCCCGTAGGCCTCGAGCCACTCGCCGTGCGCGACGTGCGCCCGCGTCCACGCGCTCCACAGCGGCCGGTCCTTCTCGACCTTCGCGAGACGCTCGGCCAGCTCCCCTTCCTCCTTCTTGAGCAGCTCGCGCTCGAGTCGCTTGTCTTCCTCGCGGCGCGCCTGCGCCTCCTGGATCGACTGCAGGAGCTGCCGCCGCTCGCGCTGGACGCGGTCGACGTCTTGCTCCGCGAGCACCTTCGCGGCCAGGCGCAGGAGGTCGCGGGCCTCCGTGTGAGAGGGCTCCTCCAGCAGCACCTCCATCGCAAGCTGCGCCGAGTCCTCGAAGTCGCCCCGGAAGTACGCCGCGCGGCTGTCGCGCACGAGCGACTCGAGCGACGGCGCGACCACGCGCGGCGCCGGCGGCGCCGCCCAGCCCCGGGTCGGGGCCGCCCAGGCCGCCGCCGAGCATAACACCAACAGCGCGCATGCGGGGCGGAGCCCCGCGGTGCCGGCGCTCGCTGGGGCTACAGGGGCCGCCGGCCTATTTCTTGAGAGCATCGTGAGCTTGCCTCATGAACTCCAGCGCCTGCCGGTTGCCGGGGTCCAGGCGCAGCTCCTCGTCGAACTGCAGGGCCGCCTCGTACGCGCGGCCCTCTTTCAGCAGGCGCTGGCCCTTGTCCATCGCCTCCTTCACGAGCCGCTCCTCGGGCGGCGTCGGGTCGACCGGCCCGCCCAGCCGCACCGACAGTCCGACCCGGTGCATCTGCCCGATGTCGCCGAAGCCGGCGAAGGCGTAGTCGATCTCGACGACTTTCAACCGGAAGCCGACGCCGGCCCTAAATCCGACGCCCGTGTCCTGGCCCAACAGATAGCCCATGCGGAGCGCCACCACGCGAAACGCCGTGTACTCCAGGCCGAACGAGGGGCGAGCCGAGTCGTCGCGCGGGACGGCGACATCCGCGCTGAGCGTCAGCGCGTCGCCTCGCGGATACGCGCGCCAGGCCAGGCCGGCGGTGTAGGTCGTAGGCAGCGGCGCGGCCTCCCGGTCGAACTTGAGCCCCGGGCCGAGGTTGCGCGCGACGAGCCCCAGGCGCAGGCCCGGGTCGGGCCCGGCGGTGGCGGAGGCGCGGCTGCGGTACACGTACGCGAGCACGCCGACGTCGCCCGCGAAGGTGGACGCCGTCACGCGGTCGAGCTGCTCGCGGATCATCTTCCCGTTCAGCCCCGCGTTGACGCGCGCCCGGCCCCGGTCGTCGCGCACGAGCGTCTGGCCGACCGCGATACCGACCGCGTAGTCGGAGGCCCCGACCTCGCGCGTCTTGGTGCCCTGCGCGTCGTAGCCCTGCAGGTTCGACATGCCGAGCCGGGTGACGTTGAGGTCGAGCGTCGAGCCGGAGCGCAAGGGATAGGCGAACGAGAGGTACTGCTGGTCGACGCCCTGCAGCGCGCGGTTGTACGTGGTGGACACCGTCGGGTAGACCAGGCTCGCGAGTCCCGCCGGGTTCCAGTAGGCGGCGTAGGCGTCATCGGCCACCGCCGCGTGCGACTCGCCCATCCCGATCGCCCGCGCCCCTTGGCCGAACTTGAGGAACTCGGCGCCGGTCGAGCCGGGCGAGCCGGCCGAGGCCCCCGAGAGGGGCGCGAACGCGAGGATGAGGGCGAGGAGCGGGAGGCGCATCTAGCGGAGCAGCGCCTCCAGCTTGGCGGAGAGCACCGCCATCTTGAACGGCTTGACCAGGTAGTCCACCGCGCCCTGGTCGAGCCCCTCCACGCGGTCGCCGACGTTCGTCCGGAGGCCGGAGATCATCACGACCGGGACCCGCGCGAGGCCGGGGTTCGCCTTCAGGCGCTTGCAGAACTCGGGGCCGTCGCCGTCGGGCAGCTGGTAGTCGAGGAGGATCGCATCGGGAGCGGCGGCCTTGGCCCGCTCGACGCCCGCCTGCCCGGTCCCCGCCTCCTCGACGGTCCAGCCCTCCGGCTCCAGATGACAGCGGACCAGCTTGCGGATATTCGGGTCGTCGTCGATGACCAGCAGCCTGCGCCCCATGGAAGCCCCCTTCTATAGGGAAGGGTGGGGAACGGTTGTTATGGAATTATTTGGTTCCTGTTAGGACGCTACCGGATCGATTCCGGGCGAAAGCAGTAGCCGACGCGGGAGACGGTGTCGATCGCGGACGAGAGCCGGGCGCCGAGCTTCTTGCGCAGCTGAAAGACGTGGTAGTCGACGGTGCGCGGCCCCGAGGAGTTGTCGAAGCCCCAGACGCGCTCGAGGATCTGCCTCCGGGACAAGACCCGGCCCGCCGACTCGGCGAGGTACTCGAGGGTCTCGAACTCCTTCGGCGCGAGCTCGACCGCGCGGCCGGCGAGATAGACTCGGCGCCCGGGTCGATCCAGGATGAGCGGGCCGAACCGGAGGGTCCCGTCGCGGCCCGAGGCGGCGCGGAAGTGCCGCACGATCGCGCGCAGCCGGGCGACGAGCTCTTCGGGCTCGTAGGGGCGCACGAGATACGTCACGGCCCCCTGGGCCAACGCCCCGAGGGCCGAACCCTCGTCTCCCGAGGAGAGCCAAAAGACGGGAGTCGCGGCGGTGCGGGCGTCATGCTTGAGCGAGCCAAGGAGCTCCAAGGCCGCGCGCGGCCGGTCGGAGAGCAGCACGACCTCCGGCTCCCATTGGAACGCCGCGGCGAGCGCGGGCTCGAGCCGGCGCTCGACGCGGAGCACGAACTCCGGCAGGACGAGGAGCTCCTTGAGCCTGGAGGTCGCCGGCGCGTCGTCCTCGACGGCGAGGACGCGGGCCCTCACGCCTTCATCCCGAACGAGGGGCTCTCCGGGCCGGGCCCCCCGGGTGCCGCGACATACGGCGCGATCGGCATCGCGACGGTGAAGCGCGCGCCGCGGCCTAGCTGGCTGTCGACGGCGATCGAGCCTCCGTGCGCCTCCACGATCATCTTGCAGATCGCCAGGCCGATGCCGACTCCCGCGGGGCCGCGGAGGTTGTTCATCGTCTCCGGCACGCGGTAGAAGTCTTGGAACACCTTCTCGAGCTTGTCGGCCGGGATGCCGCAGCCGGTGTCTTTGACCTCGACCATCACGATGCCGTGGGCGCGCCTCGCGGTGACGTCGACCCGCCCGCCGGACGGCGTGAACTTCAGCGCGTTGCCGAGCAGGTTGAGCAGGATCCTGCGGATCAGCCGCTCGGGGACGCGGACGGCCGGCGGCTCCTCGAGGAAGTCGCACGAGACCTTCACGCCGAGCCGCCGCGCCTGCACCTGCACGAGCGAGACCGCCTGCCGCACCACGGGCGCGAGGTCGCAGCCCGCTCCCTCCGCGAGCGGCTCGCGGCCTTTCATGCTCGCCAGGTCGAGGATGTTGTCGACGAACTCCGCGACGATCTGCGCGCCCTCCTCGGCCTGCAGCAGGTGCGCGCGCTGGTCCTCGGAGATCTGCCCCGCCTTCCCGGAGAGCAGGAGCTCGAGGTAGCCCTGCACCGTCGAGAGCGGCACCCGCAGGTCGTGCGTGAGCTGGTGGAAGAAGCGCTGCTTGAGCTCGTCCGCCTCCGCCAGACGGGCCGCCATGCGGTTGAGGTCGCCCGCGAGCAGCCCCAGCTCGCTTTGTTCGGTCACCGCGACCCGGTGCTCGAGCCGTCCTTCCGAGTAGCGCCGGGCGGCCTCCGCCAGCCGTTGGATCGGGTCGACGAGGCGCTGCGCGAGCCAGGCCGCGCCGACGATGCCGAGCGCGAGGCAGGAGAGCGCGACGGGCACGAAGCGCCGCGCGCTGGACGCGAGCTGGGACCGGACCGCGCGGTCCATCGCTTGGGCGTCGAACTCGAGGCGGAGCAGCCCGGCCTGCGCGTCGCGGACGCGCAGCGGCAGCGTCCAGCGCACGAGGCGCAGCCCCGCCGCCTGCGCCTCGTCGCGCACCGGCGCGCCGGTGCCGAGCGCGCGCTGGGCCGCGCCATCGCCGATGTTGCGCGTCTGCCAGTCCGACTTTCCGGCGAGCGCGTCCGAGTGCAGGCGCAGCTCGCCGCCGACCCCGGCCAGCGCCATCGAGTGCAGGGCCGTGGTCTCGCGGAAGGCCTTGAAGTAGTTCAACGCCGCCACGTCGTTGGACTCGACGAGCGCCTCCTCGCAGGCCTTGGCGAGGGCGCGCGCCGCCGCTTCCTGCGCCGCCGACTGGGCGGACACCAGCTGCCTGCGCTCGGCGAAATACTGCAGGGTGCCCGTCGCCGCCAATACGGCGAGGACGAGCACCGAGCTCGCGGTCGTGAACCGTGCGCGC
>JACQPK010000494.1 GCA_016207565.1 Elusimicrobiota bacterium | reverse complement strand
GCCTCGTCGTAGACGCCGCGCGGGCCGATCGGATTGACGTGTCCCCAGTACGACTCCGGCTGCGGGTTGACCTGCGGGTCGCCGTAGATCTCGGAGGTCGAGGCGAGCATGAAGACGGCCTTCTTGTCCTTGGCCAGCCCGAGCGCCTTGTGCGTCCCCAGCGCGCCGACCTTCAGCGTGGGGATGGGGAAATGCATGTAGTCGACGGGGCTCGCGGGGCTGGCGAAGTGGAGCACGGCGTCGAGGGGGCCGGGCACGTGGATGAAGTTCGTGACGTCCTGCTTGATGAACGTGAAGCGGTCGTTCTGGAAGAGGTGGTCGATGTTCTCGAGGCGCCCGGTGAGCAGGCTGTCCATGCAGATCACCGTGTGCCCCTCGCGCAGGAAGAGCTCGCAGAGATGGCTGCCGATGAAGCCGGCGCCGCCCGTGATGAGCGCCCTCACGGCCGGCCTACTCCTTTATAGGTGAAGCCTAGCGCGCGGAGACCCACGGGGTCGAAGAAGTTGCGGCCGTCGAGCACGATCGGATGCCGCATCAAGCGCTTCACCTTCTCGAAGTCGAGCTCGCGGAACTCCGCCCACTCGGTGACCAGGATGAGGCAGTCCGCGCCGGTCACGGCGTCGTAGGCGCTCTTGGCGAACCGCACGCGCTTGAGCAGGGGCCGGGCCTTGGCCATCGCGACCGGGTCGTAGGCCGTGACCTTCACGCGATGGGCGTGCAGCTTCTCGATGATCTCGAGCGACGGAGCGAAGCGGAGGTCGTCCGTGTTCGGCTTGAACGACAACCCGAGCACCGCCACCGTCTTGCCTTCGAGGTTCCATAGCTCCGTCTCGATCGAGCGGAGAGGCCACTCCTTCTGGTGCTCGTTGATCTCCTTGACCGCCTGCAGCAGCTTGAAATCGTAGCCCTTCTTCTGGGCGATCCAGTAGAACGCCTCGAGGTCCTTCGGGAAGCAGTTGTGGACCACGAGGCCCGAGCCGGCCGCAAACGTCTCCGTCCCTTCGACCTCGAGGCTGTAGACCGGACCCGCGTAGCGCTCGCGCTCCGTCGACAGCACGCGGACGACCGCGAGCTCTCCCGAGAGCTGCGCGACCTCGGCCCGCTCGAGCACCGCGGCGCGCCCGGTCGCGCGGGCGCCGCCGGGAGGCGGCGGCAGGGGCGGCGCGTCGGCCTGTGCGTCTCGGCCTTGGCCGAGGACCTCGCGGACGAAGAACGCGAAGACGCGTGAGCGGACCGCCACGCGGCGCGCGCGATGCCGCGGTACGTGGGCGTCGAAGAAGCGGATGCCCAGGCCGGAGAGGAGCGTCCGCGCCTCGTGGAGCTGCGACTCGTCGTCCCGCCGGCAATGGATCGCGATCACCTCTCTCGTGCCGCGTGCTCCGCCGAGGAGGCGGCGCAACTCGGGGGAGGACCCCAGGACGGCCGGGACGAAGGCCGAGGGCTCCGTGCCGATCCCGAGCTCGAGCGAGGCCCGCTCGGCCCGCAGGAAGCCGGTTTCCTCGAGCGCCAAGAACTCCGAAAGCCGCAGCGGCCGGCCTAGCGCGGAGACCTCGTGCACCCGGCGCGCATCCCCTCCGGCGATCGAGAGCAAGGCCTTCCGGGCGTCGGGCGAGAGGCGCCACCGCGCGCCGTGCCTGGGCCGCACCAGGACCCGGCCGAAGAAGTCCGGCCGGCGCGCCTTCAGCGCGTCGATGAGATCGTAGCCCGCGCCCCCGCTCCCGGACGGGAGCCGGAGGCATAGGGGAAGCCCGTCGTTGGCTCCGGCATCGGCGGCGCCGAGCGTCTGCCACCCGTCGCCGCGGCGGACGATCAGGGGATGGTCGGAGGTGACCCGGACGGAGCGGCCCGCTTGGGTCCGCACGCGGACGAGCAGCCCGTCGTAGGGGCGCCGGCTGACCGAAGTCACGGCGCGGAACACGAGGCGGTCCGCGCCGGTGTCGAGGCTCAGCGCCTCCCAGCCGCCGGACTCCCGCAGCTCGCGGTAGGCGGACTCCATCGTGAGCGTGCGCACCGTTCCGTTCGGGTCGCGGAGCACCACGCGTTCGTCCGGCGGGAGGCAGAAGCCGCCGAAGCCGAGCCCCGCCCGGAGGAACTGGGGGCCGATCCGCCGGTCCGCTCCCATCCCCTCCGCCACCTTCTGCACGTCGGCGCCGGTCTTCTCGCAGATGACGCTGACGGCGTTGATGAAGGAGATCTTCGTCGCCAAAAACGAGTTCGACGCATGCTTGATGAGCTCGGCGCTTTTGACGTCGGTGACGAGCACCGGCGCCCGGAGCGGCGCGTAGACGGACCGCAGCAGCTCCTCCGCGCGGCGCGACGAGACCCCGAGGACGATCCGGTCCGGCTTGAGGAAGTCTTTGACCGCGGAGCCCTCGCTCAAGAACTCGGGGTTGGACGCCACGTCGAAGGGGACCTTGCGCGTGTTGAAGTGCTCGACCGTCTTGCGCACCCACTCGCCTGTCTCGACAGGCACCGTGGACTTGTCCACGATGATCGTGTAGGAGCGCATGTTGCGGGCGACCTCGGCGGCGACGGCCTCGACGAAGGAGAGGTCCGCCGAGCCGTTCGGACGCGGCGGCGTGCCGACGGCGATGAATACGACCTCGGCGTCTCCCGCCTTGCCGAAGCGCAATCCTTCCGTGATCGAACCGGCGAACGTGAGGGAGCCGCTCTTGCGGTGTTTGCGGAGCAGCTCGTCGAGCCCGGGCTCGTAGATCGGGTTTTTTCCTTTCTTGAGGAGCGCGAGCTTCCTCTTGTCGCTGTCGACGCAGACGACGCGATGGCCGATCTCGGCCAGGCAGGCGCCGGTCACGAGACCGACATAGCCGCTGCCCACGATGCAGATCCGATGCTGTCTCATGCGGCGAGCCATGATACTAAAGAAAGTAAAGTGGGGACTGTCCCCACTTTACTTCCGCTCGAGAGGCAGCATGGTGGACACGGCTAATTTTCGTACAATACGCGCTGGTGTCGCTAGAGAAATCGATTAAGGACAAGTCCGCCCGGATCGGCATTCTGGGGCTGGGCTATGTCGGCCTTCCGCTGGGCGTCGAGTTCGCGCGGAAGGGGTTCTCCGTCGTCGGTTTCGAGGTCAATCCCGCGGTGATCGCGGGCCTCAACAAGGGCCGGTCGCATGTCGCGGACGTGCCGTCGTCGGCGCTGGGGGGGCTGCTCTCGGCAGGCCGTTTCAAGGCCACGGGAAAGTTCGACGAGCTCGCGAGGATGGACGCCGTCATCATCTGCGTCCCGACCCCGCTGCGCAAGAGCAAGGAGCCCGACGTCAGCTACATCCTCAAGGCCACGAAGGAGATCGCTCCGCGCCTGAGGAAGGGGCAGCTCGTCGTCTTGGAGAGCACGACCTATCCCGGGACGACCAAGGAGCTGGTGCTGCCGCTGATCCAGTCCGAGAGCGGGCTCAAAGTCGGGCGAGACTTCCAACTCGCGTTCTCGCCCGAGCGCGTCGACCCGGGCAACCGGACCTACAAGATCCACAACACCCCGAAGGTCGTGGGGGGGGTCACGCCCGCGTGCACGGAGCTCGCGGCGCGGCTTTACGGCGAGGTGGTCAACGCCGTCGTCTCGGTGACCAGCACCGAGGCCGCCGAGATGGTGAAGCTCCTCGAGAACACCTTCCGGGCGGTCAACATCGGGCTCGTCAACGAGCTCGCGCAGATGTGCCACCGCCTCCGGCTCAACGTGTGGGAGATCATCGGCGCGGCGGCGACGAAGCCGTTCGGCTACATGCCGTTCTATCCCGGCCCCGGGATCGGGGGCCACTGCATCCCGCTCGACCCGCACTACCTCGCGTGGAAGATGAAGTCGCTTAATTTCGAGCCCCGCTTCATCGAGCTCGCCGGCGTGATCAACAGCGCCATGCCGGAGTTCGTCGTCCGCCGCCTGGCCGAGATCCTGAACTTGGACGGCCGGTCCGTCCGGGGAAGCCGCGTGCTGGTCCTCGGCGTGGCCTATAAGCCGAACGTCCCCGACATGCGGGAGTCCCCGGCCATCGACGTGGTGAAGCTCCTGGCGGATCAGGGGGCCAAGGTCGCCTATCACGACCCCCACGTCCCGACGCTCGAGGTCGAGGGGATCAAGCTCGCGTCGAAGCCCTTGAGCGACGCGACGCTGAGGTCCGCCGACGTCGTGGCGGTCCTGACCGCGCATTCCCAGGTTGATTACCGGCGGGTGGCTGCCCGCGCGCGGCGGGTGTTCGACGCCCGCAACGCGATGAACGGCCAGCGCGGCTCGAAGGTGTTTAGGCTCTGATGTCCGCTCCGAACACGCCGTCGCCCACGCCGGCCGCCGACTCTTTCGAGCGGCTCTGCCTCGACGGCCTGAAGGCGGTCGGAAAGACGCTCAGCCAGATGAACCTCTATAAGGTGGGCCACCCCGCGGTGATGGCCACCTTGACGGAGTCGCACGACCTCATCACCCGCGTGCTGGGTCAGGCGGGCGAGGGCCAGGTGACGTTCTCCTTCGACGCCGACAAGCTGATCGCCAACGGGCGGATCGTCGGGGCCGCCGCGCAGATCCCCAATGCCGTCAGCGTCTTCTTCGCCCGGTTTCGCGTCGGTTCGCTCACCTTCAGCTCCGGGCTTCCCGCCGAGGAGCTGACCGCCCTCTGCGAGATGGCGGCGATGCGCGCCGAGCAGGCCAAGGTCCTCGACACGAGCGCATTTTTGGCCGAGCGGAAGGTGGCGCACATCAAGCTCAACGAGGCGCTCTACGCGAAGGTCGGCGAGCAGCAGCCGGCGCCGGAGAACGCCACCGCGACCGCGAACTCCGCCGAGCAGGCGGCGCAGCTCGTCGACAAGATGAAGTCCTCGAACGTCGAGGACTCCATCCTCGCGCTCGTCAAAGCCGCGGTCCAGGACCCCCTCGACCAGGCCAAGGTGCTCGAGGCGGTCATGGCGCGCCTCAAAGATGACATCGAGCGGCGCGTGACCGAGGCGACGCGGACGCTGCGCAACGAGAAGGCGACGCTCGAGCGCGAGGCGCAGCGCACCGAGACCGTCCTCACGAACATGGCGGAAGGCGTCGTCGTCGTCGACGACGCCGGCAAGATCTTGATGATGAACCCGGCCGCCGAGGAGATCTACGGGACCTCGCTGTCGGAGGTCGCCGGTAAGCCGCTGGCGGACGCGGTGAAGGAGGAGCACCTCCTCTCGCTCGCCCAGCAGGTCGCGCCGCCCCCGCCCGAGGGCCAGTTCACGCCTCAGGTCGACGTGGTCAGCACCGACGAATCGCGCAAGGTGCTGCGCGCCTCTTCGGCCGTCGTCCAGAACGAGGCCGGTAAGACGGTCGGTATGGTGTCCGTCATCACGGACGTGACGAAGCACAAGGAGCTCGCGCGGGTGGAGCGCGAGTTCATCGCGCACGTCACCCACGAGCTGCGCGCCCCGCTCTCCGCCATCCGGGCGGCGCTCGAGATCCTGCAGGGGCAGTTCGAGGGCAAGCTCGGCGGCGACGACGAGCGCATGCTGGGCACGGCGCTGCGCAATGCGGACCGGCTCAACGACCTCATCCGAGACATCCTGGACTTCGGCAAGATCGAGTCGGGTCAGATGACCGTGCACCCGGAGCCGACCGACCCTCAGGCGATCGCGGCGGAGGCCGTCGACAGCCTCAAGCCCTGGGCCCAGCGGAAGTCGATCAACCTCTCCCTCGACACGGGCACCGCGCTGCCTCAAGTGAACGCGGACGCCAAGCGCGTCGTCCAGATCATCATCAACCTGCTCTCGAACGCCATCAAGTTCACGCCGAAGAACGGCGGCGTCACCGTCTCGCTCTCCCGAACCATCGAGGACGGCGTGAAGTACGTCCGGTACGCCGTGAAGGACTCCGGACCCGGCATCGCGAAGGCGGACCAGGAGAAGATCTTCCAGAAGTTCGTGCAGATCGCGGCGGGCGAGAAGCACGTCGGCGGCACCGGCCTCGGCCTCGCGATCGCCAAGGCGCTCGTCGGGCTCCACAAGGGAAAGATGTGGGTCGAGTCCGATGAAGGCCAGGGCGCGACCTTCCTCTTCACGATCCCCTTCTTCGTCCCGCCGGACATCATCACCGAGACGGTCTCGAAAGTCGAGCCCGCCAAGCCGAAGGGCTGGTGGGAGCGGCTCTTCGGGCGCTGATCAAGAGAAACAACCGGCACCCGAAAAATCCAACTCGGGCCGCGACTCCTCGACTGACGGCAAGATTCCTCCCTCGTCCGCGCCTTCCGGCGCATCATGATCGCAGTAGGGGGGAAACATGGCTTTCCGACGAGTCTACGTCCTAGCGGCGGCGCTCGCCTTTCCGGGCGGGGCGCTCGCGCTCTCGGGCTCCAAGCTCGGGCCGCATGTGCTCGGCGACAGCCAGGATGGGGCCGCGCTCATGCTCCAGGACGCTTGCCCGCGGGTCGCCAAGTGGCTCGCGAACTCCGGGGCGGTGCGTGCGATCCGCCGCTACCGGGAGCGCTGCCCCGGAGGGCAGGTCGTCGTCCGCGTCTACGTCCCGCAGTCCGTGAAATACGGGCTTTCGACGGAGCCGGAGTCCGCCGCCGCCGACTTCTTCCGCCGCATCCATCCGGCGCTGGTCGAGACTCCGCCGTCCTTGGTGGACTGGGTCGAGGGCGTCAACGAGCTCGACAACGTCGAGGACTGGTACCATAACGGGGCGGCCGCGTCGTGGTTCGCGGCATTCTCCTCTCGCTTGGCCGACCTGATCCACGCGGCGGGTTACGATCCGCTGCTCGGCTCGATCGCCGTCGGGAATCCGGCGCTCGAGGGCGAGCAACTGTTCGGGCGCGGCGGCGCGATGCGGGAGCTGGCCGAGGTCATCAAGTCGAAGCCCTACAAGGTCGGCTGGAGCTACCACGCCTACGGGAATCAGCTCTTCAATCCCGACGACCAGAAATACTGGGCGCTGCGCTACCGGCTCATCCGCGACCAGGCGGGACTGCACGGCGTGCCGATCGTGCTCACGGAGGGAGGCCAAGACGGCCCTCGAGGCGGGTGGCAGGGCCGGTCGGACGCCGACACGTACACCTCGTGGCTGCGGTGGCTCGACGGCGAGCTGCGGAAAGACGCGGAGGTGGTGGGCGTGACGTTGTTCCAGGTCGGCCAGCGGGCGGACTGGGCGAAGTTCGATCTCGAGCCGATCGCGGAGCGTCTCGCGGCCTACCTACGCTCCGAGCGGGAGGGGCCGGTCGTCCCTCCGCCTCCGCCATCGCCTCCGCCTCCGCCCCAGAGGCCGGCCGCGCTCAGGGCGAACGACGGCCAGAGCTTCGCCTCGCAGGACGAAGGCACGAAGGGCGCCTTCGAGGCGTATTGGGGCGCGCAGGGGTTCGACGCGGAGAAGCGCTGGCTCGGCGAGCACAACATGGACCTCATCGACGGCGACTGGCGGGAGAAGGTCGCCCGCGGCGAGGCCGTGCCCAACGACGCGGTCGGCTGCTTCGACGCCCCGTACTCGGCGCCGGCGGGCTTCCGCTGGACGGCGCTCTGCGCGCAGGCGTGCACGACCAACGCGAACTGCCCGGCGGGCGTCGGCGGGCAGAGCGGCTGGTGCTTCGGCTTCCCGGGCTCGAGCCGCTGCCTCCGATTCGACGCCGAGTCTGCGCTAGGCCGGGCCTTCCAATAGCCCGGCGAAGCCCGGCACAGCCTAGCCTGGATTCTTCAGTTGCTCGTTAAAACAACGTCTGAAGAATCCAGGACAATATTATTCATCAAAGGAACTTCCTTTGATAACGAATAACGACATGTTTCCCTGGATTCTCCAGGTGGCAACAAATACGACCAACTGGAGAATCCAGGCTAGTCTCGCGCTAGGACGAACGCGCGGATCTCCCGCGCGCCCGCCGCTTGCAGCGCGAGGCCGCACGCCTCGAGCGTGCCCCCGGACGTGCACACGTCGTCGACCAGGAGCACCGAGTCCGGGGGCGGCGGGCCCTCCCAGGCAAACGCGTCGCGCACGTTCATCGAGCGTCGCGCGCGGGTCAGGCCCCACTGCGGCGCGGTCGCGCGGCGCCGGATCAGCCCGCGCGCGAGCGGCAGCCCGGCGGCCCGGGCGACGGCGGCGGCGAGGACCTCGGCCTGGTTGAAGCCCCGCTCGCGGAGGCGCCGGGGGTGGAGCGGGACCGGCGCGACCGCCCGGGCGCCGCGGAGCTCCGGGTGCCGGCGATACTGCCCTCCGAGCCAGTCGGCGAGCGCGCGTCCCGCGTCCAACCGCCCCCGGTACTTGAAGGCGTGGAGCAGCTCGCGCACGGGCGAGCGGTAGGCGAAGCCGGCGCGGATCGCGTCCACCGCGAACAGCGCCCCGCGGCAGCGCCCACAGAGCCGCTCGCGGCCTCGATGCGGCGCGCTGCAGCGCTCGCACAGCCGTCCCGCCAGAGGCGCGAGGGCCGCGAGGCAACTCCCGCAGAGCGGCCCCTGGACCAGCGGAGGGAGATCCTCGCGGCAAGCCCCGCAGGTGCGCGGCGCGAGGAAGTCGAGCAGGCGTACCATACCCCTAGAGACGCGGAAGCGCCCGAAAAGTTCCCTCGGTCCCTATGCTACGATGGTCCGCGATGGCCCTGCCGTTCTGCCTGGCGTTCGCTTTTCCGCCGCTCGTCGTCTGGAGCGCGGGGCAGGGCGGGCTCTGGACGCTATTCCCGATCGGGGTGATCTTCGGCGTCCTGCCGATCGTCGACCTGGCGGCCGGCACTCCTCATCCCGGAGAGCCGGAGGCGGACGACGCCGCCGCCTTCCGGGCGATCACGTGGCTCTGGGTGCCGGTCCATGCCGCCTTCACGGCGTGGGCGACGCGGCTGGCGGCCTCGGGAGCGCTGTCCGGGATGGAGCGGGTGGGACTCATCGCGTCGGTGGGCGCCGTGGCCGGAGCGGTCGGCATCACGTTCGCCCACGAGCTGATCCACCGCTCGCCCCGCTTCGAGCGCCTCCTCGGCGACGTCCTGTTGGCGCTCGTGACCTATCCGCATTTCGCCGTCGAGCACGTCTTCGGACACCACCGGCGGGTGGCGACGCCCGACGATCCGGCGACCTCCCGTCTCGGCGAGGGCTTCTGGGGGTTCCTGCCGCGCGCCTTGGCCGGAAGCCTCCGGCACGCGTGGAAGCTTCGCCCGGACCGGATGCGGATGTATGCCGTCTCGACGACGCTCCTCTATGCCTCGGTCTGGAGCGCCTGGGGGGCGGCCGGGGTCGGTTTCTTCCTGGCCCAGAGCGCGGTCGCGGTGCTTCTGCTCGAGGCCATCAACTACGTCGAGCACTACGGGCTCGTGCGGCGGCAGCTCTCGCCCGGTAGCTACGAGCCCGTCCGGCCCTGGCACTCGTGGGACTCGGGGCATCGCGTCTCGAACTGGGTGCTGATCAACCTCGCTCGTCACGCCGACCATCACTGCTCGGCGGCCCGGCCTTTCGCCACGCTGCGCTTGCTGCCGGAGGCCCCGCGCCTGCCGGCGGGCTATGGGACGATGGTGGTCATCGCCCTGGTCCCGGCCGCGTGGCGCCGCGTCATGGCCCCGCGGGTCGCGGCCGCGCGGCTCCTTCGACGCAGGCCGGAATAGAAGGACCCCGCCGCCGCCCCTCCGGCGAGCGGGCCGGAGAGGCGGGGCGGGGTCTTCGTTCGCTTACTTCTTCAGCCGGATGGTCACGCCGGCCTGGACCGTCGAGCCTCCGACCTTGAGCGTGTTGCCCGCGAAGCCCTGCGACGGGTTCAGCGGGACGTCTTTGCGCCCGTTGTAGCGGTACTCGCCGTTGATCGAGACGCGGTCGTTGACCGGCACGCGGATGCCGCCCAGGACCACCGGCGTGGTGATCGATCCCTTCGCCGAGTACGTCTCGTTGTAGACGGGCCAACCGTTCTTAGCGAAGTCGATGTAATCGCCTTTCTCGGTGTAGCTCCACTTATTGACCGCCACGCCGGCCCCGAAGTAGGGCTGGACCTTCTTGTCGCGCCCGAAGGGCACGACCCGCGCGGTGAACGCCGTCTGGGTCTGCCCCAGGGTGATCTGCTGCTGGATCTCCTTGCCGTCCGGCCGCGTGAAGTCCTTGTAGTTCGTGTCCGCGGTGCCCTTGCCGTGCTGGATCCCCGCGCCGAACTCGACGTACTTGCCCACGCCGACGAGCCCCTCCACGCCGACCGAGGTGCCGTTGAGCTGGCTCTGGTCGAGCTTCAGGAACTCGCCGTTGCGGTTGATGACGTCATCGACGCCCCGGGCGTCGCCTTTCACCGGGAAGAGGCCGCCGACCTGCAGGTTGATCATCGGGTCGATCAGCGGCTGCGCCGCCTTGCCGTCGAGCTCGAACTTCTTCGAGCCGTCCGTCCGGTTGACGACGATGCGCCGGAGCGAGCCTCCCTGCTTGTACTCGAAGCTCACCTCGACGACCCTATCCGTGAGGAACTGGCCCGAGAAGTAAGAGCCGCCCGCCCCGTAGTACAGGAAAGCGTTGCCGTTCTTCTTCACCAAGACCATCCGGGACTGGTCGGTGCTGGAGTAGCGCGCGCGGACGTCGTCGCTCGGCGCGTTCGGATCCGTCGGCGCCTCCGGCTTGAGCACGACGGCCCCGCCGGTCTCCTCGTAGCGATGGTAGCGGTCGCCGCTGTAGAGGTAGATGTTCACGTTGTCCTGGTAGATCCAATAGTCGTCGTACAGGTAGCACCAGCGGCCCCGGACCGGATCGTAGCGCCAGTGGCGGCCGCCGTAGTACCGCGTGTAGTAGTAGTCGTCGTCGAAGTACCAGAGGTACCAGTCGTATCCGTCGTGGTCGACGTAGTGGCTGTAGCGCCGGCCGCGGTAGTCGTGCCAGTAGTACCGGCCGCGGTCACGCTCGCGGTGGTGGTGATACTCGGCGTCGCGCCAGGTCTCGCGGATCCGCGCCGTGTTCTGGTAGTCCGGCAGGCTGTCGCGCCGGACGGCCCGGCCGAGGTCGCGGCCGCGATCGTCCTGAGTCGGCACGGCATCGGGGGCGCTGCGTCCCCGGGAGACGGTCGAGACGGACTCGCCGTCGGCCCGCTCGGAGGGCGGGATGCGGCGCACCGCGCCGCCCGTCCAGGCCGGGGCCTGCGGCTCGGGGGGCGTGTAGACGGTCCCGCCTCCGCCGCTCCACGTGCTGCCGCTGCTTGAGCTGCGGTCGGAGTCCCGGGACCCGCTGTCCCGGCGCACGGCGCCTCCGGAGGTGGAGCTCGAGTCGCTGTCGCTGGATCGGCGCGAGCCCCAGCCGCTGGAGCTGTCCGAGCCGCTCGAGGAGCTTGAGGAGCCGCTCGAGCTCGAGCCGCCGGACCCGCTCGAGGAGCTGGGCGGCGAGCTTCGCTCGCTCGCGCCCGATCCGCTCGAGCCCGAGCTGCCGGAGGAGGGAGGGACGCGCTGGCGGCCCTGCGAGTCTTGCGCCGCGACGCCGTGGCCCATGGCGCAGACGACGAGCAATGTCAGTAGCTGTTTCTTCATACGGTGCTCCGGGTGCGGAGGTTGGCGCCGAGGACTCGGCGCTGCCGGGTTGGGACTGCGCAGCCAGCATACCTAAGCCCGGCTAGGCGGGCCAGGGCCCGACGGGGAGCCCGCGCCCCGGCCCCAAGGGCCTATGTTATTAGTAGGCCCTTCGGCCACGCCGAGTGGAGAAAGTAAATTGGGGACAGTCCCCAATTTACATTGTCTAGAACTGGAAGGTGAGCGTCGTGCCGAACTGGTAGGAGATGAAGTCCTCCTCCTTCAGGAACTTGTGCCACAGCCGCGAGAACTGGCCGCTCAGCGTCATGCGGAGGTTCTTCGCGAGCTCGTAGTCGCCTGACGTCGTGAAGTTGAGGTGCTTCGAGTTGTCGGCCTGCGTGACCGGCGAGGAACGCAGGGCCATCGACAGCGTGCTCGTCCAGATGATGCGGTTCGTGAACAGCAGCGTCTTGCCCGTGAAGGGCAGAACGAGGCCGCGCGGCAGCGCCAGGTCGGCGCGCGAGAGGACGCTCGGCGTGATCACGGTCACGTCCTGCTGCTTGACGCCGGTGCCCAGCTCCGTTGTGTCCTTCACGTAGTCCACCTTCGGCGTGAAGCGGAACTTCGAGATGTCGAAGGTCGTCTGGACGGTGGCGTCCTCGTGGTGCGTGCGATTCGTGATGACGCCCAGTCGGAGGTCCTTCTTGTCGGTGTCCTTGAAATTCACGCTCACCGTCGTGTCGAACCGCTTGCGGATGATCGCGCGGATGTCGCCGCCCATCGCCTTGTCGCGGTCGAGGCTGGTGGTCACGACCTCCGTCTTCCGTTCGGAGTACTTCAGGTTGATCTGGCCGTTCTGCATCCAGCGGTCCGCCCACATGAGGCGCTCGACCTGCTGGAGGCTCGCAATGATGTCCGGCAGCGTCGTCGCGATCGTTTTCGACGGCGTGCCCGTCGTCTCGGCCCGCTGCACGCTGTACAGGTAGTTGTTCGAGAGGCTGAACGTCTTGAAGGCCTCCTTGCGGCCCGACAGGGCGTAGAGCTGCAGCGGCGACCAGCGCTGCGTCGAGCTGTAGGTGTCGCGCAGGGTCAGGTTCTGGCGCACGGCGACGCCGTTCTGGGGCTTAAACGGGGTCCGGACCCAGAGCGCCTTTCTCGAGTCGACGTCACGCTCGACGTTGTTCCATACGTCGCCGTCTTGGAGCTGGTACTGGTTCGCGAAGCTGAGCGTGTTGAAGAGCTTGGTCCTCCGCCAGATGTCCGAGATGTTGAGCAGCCAGCTGATCCCGCCGGTCGCGTTCCGGTTGATCGTCTTCAGGTCGCCGACGTCGAAAACCTTCGTCGACCCCACGATGACGAACGTCGAGACCGTGAGCACGTTGTTCTCGATGTTCGTGATCGAGTAGTTCACCGAGGGGTTGAACCACTGGAAGAAGCGGAAGTTCGAGGAAAAGCCCGCGGTCTCGTTGATCGACTTGGGGTAGCGGAGGATCTTTTCGGGGCCGCCGGTGGTGAGGTCCGATCGTACCTCCCGGACCTGGCTCAACGTGAAGTTCGGGTTGAACGAGGAGCCGGTCCACGGCGTGAACGAGAGGCGGCCGCCGTAGGTGTTCGTGTACTCGTCGGTGTTGAAGTTCCCGGGGAGCCGCCGGATGTCGATCCGGTCGAAGGACACCGAGTAGCGGGAGAAGCTGTAGTTCAGGTCGATCGTCGACGGCAGATAGCGCCGCTGGAACGGAAGGCTGTAGGCGAAGACGCTGTTGTAGGTGTTGCGGTCGTCCAGGCGCTTGAGCTGCTCGTACTCGGTCCTCGCGCGGACGTAGCCCAGCGACAGGCGCGGGAGGGTGCCGTAGGCGAAGGAGCCGTTCGCGGTGCCGTTGTACGTCGTCACCTTGCCGGACTGGAGCAGGTTCACGAGGTTGGAGAGGTCGCCCGTCTGGGCCACGTTCGGCGTGTCCGTGATGGTGCGGGCGAGGTTGAACTGCATCGGGAACCACGCCAGCCGGATGAAGTTCAGGTACGCGGTGTCCTGGCGGTTGTCCTGGTTGCTGACGACGGTCGTCGGCGTCTGGTAGT
>JACQPK010000493.1 GCA_016207565.1 Elusimicrobiota bacterium | reverse complement strand
GCCGGTCACGCCCGTCAGGCCCGTGGCACCCGTCACGCCCACCACGCCCGTGGCGCCAGTGACGCCCACGACGCCCGTGGCGCCGGTCACGCCCGTCAGCCCTGTGGCGCCCGTCGCCCCGTCCACGCCCGTGGCGCCGGTAGCCCCGGTCGCGCCGACCGGGCCGCCGCTGGCGCCGGTCGCGCCCGTGGGACCGAGCAAACCCGTCGCACCGGTCACGCCCGTCGCCCCGTCCACGCCCGTGGCGCCGGTCGCGCCGATCGGGCCCGTCAGGCCGACCACGCCCGTCGCGCCCGTCACGCCGACGACGCCCGTGGCGCCGGTCGCCCCGGTCGGGCCGGTCACGCCGACCACGCCCGTCGCGCCCGTCACGCCGACGACGCCCGTGGCGCCGGTCGCTCCGGTTGGGCCGGTCACGCCGACCACGCCCGTCGCCCCCGTCGCGCCGGTCGGGCCGGTCACGCCCTGACCTCCCGTCGCCCCCGTCGCTCCCGTCGCGCCGGCCGGCCCCGTCACGCCAGTCGCCCCCGTCGGTCCCGGCGGGCCGGTCGCGCCGGTCGCGCCCGCGGGAATGCCGGTCAGGCCCGAGCCGTCGCCGACGAAGGCGACCGCGCTGACCGTGCCGGCGCCCGAGATAGTGACCCGGTTCGCCGTCGCGCCGGGCTGTATACGCAGCGCGACGACGCTGTTAGCTTGGTCGTAGATCCGCAGATCATCGAAGCCGTCGGGGGTTTCGACCTTCCAGCCCACCGTCCCCGCCGTCATGAAGTCGAGCGACGCCTTCGAGGCCAAGCCCGGGCGCTTGATCGAGAGGCTCGCGTTGGTCGTGGCGGTCGGAGTGCCGGCGATATTCTCGACGCGCAGCCCGATCGTCCCGGTATTGCCGGAGACCAGGAGCTTCTCCGTGGAGGAAGTCGCGCCGATGGCGACATTCCCGCCTGAGAGCACGCGCATGGCCTCTCCGCCGGTCAGCGTGTCGCCATCCTCCGTCGCGCCGGTCGCGAGGATGATGGGCTGGGCGTCCTTGTTCGCGATGACGAGTTTGCCGGCGATATCGACTCCCACGATCGAGCCGTTTCCGCTGTTGCCGACCATCGAGATCGTGCCACCTCCAGCCCCGCCCGCGCGTTCCAGCTTCGCCGCCGGCGTGAGGGGATTCGCCAGAGAGTTCTTCACGTGGAGGGGCGCCGTTCCGGCGGCGGCGCCGATCGCCACGTTCGTGCCGTCGGTGTTCATCGCCCCGCCGGTGACGCGCACGAGCGAGGACGCGGCGAGCTGGAGCTTCGTTGGGGTCACGGCGTTATCGTTGAGGATCGTCGTGTCGACCGCCCCGCGCGACAGCTTCGACGTATCGACCGCCGCCCGGGCCAGGACGTCGGTGTCCACCGAGCCGTGCACGAGCTTCGGCGTGTCGATCGCGCCGTTTTGAATGGCGGCGGCCCCCACCGATGCGCTCGCGATGTCGCCCGCCGTGTTCACCTCGAAGCGAACCGCGTCTACGTCGTTGGTGATCACAAACGGAGACGCTCCCGCCGACGGCGCCATCTTCAGGATGGTCTGGGACCCCGCCCCGGGGTAGATGATCGTTTGCGAGCCGGAAGGCGTCAGCTCCACGCGATCGCCCAGGTCGGAAATGAGGTGCGTCACCGTCGATGGGTCGATCGAGCCGGCAAGGTCGACGGTCGCGACCGCGCCGTCGGCGATCTTGGCGCTCGTGACCGCGCTGTCCTCGATGCTGACGCTCTTGACCGCCCCGGCGACGAGCTTCTGAAAGGTCACCGCGCCGTCGTTGAGGATCCCGGTGTCCACCGCGCCACGCGACAGCTTCGACGTATCGACCGCCGCCCGGGCCAGGACGTCGGTGTCGACGGAGCCCTGCTGCAGCTTGCTCGTATCGATCGAGTCGGCCGCCAGCGTGCTCGCGGCAATGGTGCCGCCCGTGATGCTCACGCTCGCGGGATTGAACCGCTTGTAGGTCGTACCGTCGGGCAGGTCATCTTGAGTCGCATCGACCGTCCAGGCCCCGGCCGCGACCTTCGGGATGCCGTTGGACGCCGACGAGTCGATCCCCGTGCCGCCCCGAGCGACCTCCAGGGTCCCCGAGTTGATCTTGGTCGCGGCGAGGCCGGGGATGTCGGCCTCGACCAACGGGGAGACGGTGAACGCGCCGCCGGCGGTGCTCTGGCGCACGAGCTGGTTCGAGCCGCCGGTCGACGACAGGTCGGCTCCGGTGCCGCCCTTGGCGACCGCCACCGTGCCGGTGAGCTTGCTCGCCGACACCGCCGTGATCTTCAGGTCCGTCACGGCTCCGTTCAGGATGGCGTTCTCGTTGACCGCGCCCGAACCGAGCTTCGTCGTCTCGACCGCGCCGTCCCCAAGGTGCTCCTTCCGCACCGCGCCGAGCTGCAGCTTCTCGGTGTCGATCGAACGCTTCGCCAACTTCTCGCTGTCCACGGACAGCGCCGCCAGCTTCGCCGAGTCGATGGACAACGGCGCGAGCGAGCCGGCGCTGAGATTGGTGAGCGCGGAGCCGTCCAGGCTCGCGAGGTAGGTCCCGGTAAGGCCCGGGATCCTGCCGTCGGCTCCGACGATCCCCACGTTCCCGGAGCCGGCCTCGATCCCGCCGGCCACATCGAGCGCGGAGGTCCCGGTCTTGTAAATCGACACCCGGCCCCCCGCCTTCTCGACGCGCACCAGGTCGGTCCAGCCGGACTGGAATTTCGAGATCAACAGGTCGCCGCTCGAGCCCGTGCCCTCCTGCCACAGGCGCATCACGTCGGAGGTTCCGCTGTCTCCGAAATCCAAGACCGCATGGTTGGTCACGCCGTCGCGCGTCAGGCGGATGCCGATGTTCCCGTTCGCGCCGCCGCCGCCCGTGGCGTCCAGGAGCAGCTGGTGGCCGGCGGCGGTGTTGCCGTCGTAGTTGCGCTTGACGTGCAGTCCCGCGCCGCTAGGCGCGGTGCCTACGCCGACCAGCCCGCCGGCCGTCCGCAGCGCGCCGCCCGACACCTTGGTCAAGCCGCTCGCATCGGAGGCTAAGTGGCTCGCGCCGATGGCTCCGACCATGAGCTTCTCGCTGTCGACCGACAGCGCCGCCAGCTTCGCCGAGCCGATCGACAGGTCCCCGATCTGAGCCGCATTGATATTGGCGCTCGTCATCGTCGTGGCGTCCGGGAACTTGAAGCCGCCCGAGGTCGACTCGACGACGCCGGCGACGCTGAGCTGCTGGCCCGGGTTCGTCGTCCCGACGCCGACCTCCCCCGTGGTCTTGATGAAGACGCCGTTGGTGTCGCTGTCGTTGGAAGTCAGATGCAGGTTGCCTGCGGATGTCAAGCGCCACTTGCTGCTGCCATCGAACCAGGTCAGGTTGCCGCGGAACGTGGTACCGTCCACGTCCCTCTGGATGTAGGACGATATCCCGGACGAGGCCCACGTCTCGACCGCGGCTCCCGCCGGTGTCGACAACACCGTCAGCCGAGAAATCCCCGGGGCAGCGCCGGCCCCGATCTTCTCTCCGGCCGAGACCAGGGCGCCGCCCGAGACTTTCCCCAAACTCAAGGGATCCCAGAGCAACGCGGCGCTGGTGACCGCGTCCGCAGCCAGCTTCGCCGTCTCGACCGCGCCGTCGCGCATGTGCTCCTTGCGGACCGCTCCCAGGACGAGCTTCTCGCTGTCCACCGAGAGTTTCGCGAGCTTCGTCGAGTCGATGCTTCCGACGCCGAGGCTGCCGGCGCTCAGATTGGTGAGGCCGCTGCCGTCGCCGGAGAACGCGGTCGCGGTCACGGTGCCCGCGACCTGGAGCTTCGTGCCGGGGTTCGTCACGCCGATGCCCACCCGTCCGGTGCCGGTGATCCTCACGTGCTCGGCCTGGTTGCCGCCCGTGCCCGGGGCCTCGGTGAAGAACGCGAGCCCCGCCGTTCGACTGAGCGGGGCTCCTCCCTCGTTGACCGCCTTGATCTGTCCCATGTTGCCGAGGTTGAACTGCCGGAAGGCCAGCGTCACGGTGCCCGTGTTGAGCGACGCGTCCTCGAGAGTGCTGAGGACCAGGGCGTTGCCCGAGGCGTGGCCCACGCCGGCAGAGAAGTCGTCTCCCCCATACGGCTTGCCGACGGACAGCGGGAAGGACACGTCGCTAGGGTCGGTGTTGATGCCGACGCGACCGTCGTTGCGTACGATGAGCCAATCCTTCGTGTTGTCCTTGGCGACGCGGAAGTACGGCCCCACCGGCGCGGCGCCGCCGATCTCGAGCATCGAGCCGGGGTCCGCCAGGCCGATGCCCACTCTCCCGGAATTGGCCACGGTGAAGTTCGCGACCCCGCCGGCCGGATCCGTGCTGACGAACACGGTGGTCGGACCCGTGATCGTCTCGGGGAACGGCGGGCAGGGAGGGGTAGGGCACGACGCCGTGACCTGCGTATTCCGGATGTCGAGGATCGCGGTCGGGCTGCCGATCCCCATGCCGATGCGGCCGCCGGGAGTGGCCATCGCCGCCCCTCCCGTGACCCGGGTCAGCAGGCCGGCATCGTTGACCAGCTTCTCGCTGTCCACCGAGGACTTCGCGAGCTTGGCCGAGTCGACCGACCCCGCGCCCACCCCCGCGGTCGCGGAGCAGATCCACGCATTGCCGTTCCACTGGATGACCTCGCCGGCCGCGCAGTTGTTGTCGTCGAGCTTCTCGAAGGTCACCGACGCCTTGGCGAGCTTGTCGGTCTCCACCGCGCCGTCGGCGAGATGGACCTTCTGCACCGCTCCCGCGGCGAGCTTCTCGCTGTCGACCGCGTCCTTGGCGAGCTTGGCCGAGTCGATGCCGCCCGCGACGACGGTCCCCGCCGTCGAGGCGAAGACGGCGTACGGCGACGCCGTGAACTGCTCGCGCGGCAAGAGCATTTGCCCGCCGACGTGAAGCTCGAGGTACCAGACCCCGGTCGTGAGGTCCACCGCGGTCGGCACGGTGAAGGTGCTGCGGAAGAGCCCGTTCGTGACGGAGACGCCCTGCGCGCCGCTCGAGAAGCACGTCCCGGCGGGGTCGCCGATGACGTTGCGCGGGCCGTCGCAGAAAAAGATCTCCACCTGGCGCGGGGTGTTCACGGGCACCCCGGCTTCCTTCACCCGACCTTGGTAGGTCAGGAGGGCGGGCGCCGCCGCCCATAATCCTGGTGATATCGCCGAGAGCAGGAGCTCCAGGACGCAGAATAGTCTGACGGCAGTGTTGAGGCGATTCATCGAGCCCCTCCGACGTTATTATTGGCCGGCTTCGAGGCGGCGGGCGCCGTGACGCCCGTCTTCCCGAAACGCAGGCCGATCGAGAAGCGGTGAGCCGACCCCAGCTCACCGTACGGCGTGATCGAGTAGTCGAGCGTCCCTAGCTTCGAGCGGAAGCCCACGCCCATGAACATCCCGTAGAACTCGCT
>JACQPK010000068.1 GCA_016207565.1 Elusimicrobiota bacterium | reverse complement strand
GCGACCCCACCGCACGCGCCGGGGTCATGGCCGCGTCGACCGGCAACAACGGCCAGTCGTTGGCGTGGGCCGGTGCGCGCTTCGGCATACCGGTCACGATCGTCGTCCCGCGGGGCGCGAACCCGATCAAGCTCGGGTCGATGCGCGCGCTCGGCGCGACGATCGTCGAGCACGGCGACGACTACGACGAGGCGCGCGAGGACTGCGAGCGGCGTGCGGCGGACGAGGGGACCCGCTACGTGCATTCCGGGAACGAGCCGTACCTGATCGCGGGTGTCGCAACGGCCGCCTTGGAGGTCCTCGAGGCATGGCCCGACGTCGACGTGCTGATCGTCCCGGTGGGTGGCGGGAGCGGCGCGTCGGGCGCGAGCATCGTCGCGAAGGCGAGCGATCGGCGGATCGAGGTCATCGGCGTCCAGTCCGAGGGCGCGCCGTCGGCGTATCTCTCATGGCGCGAGCGCCGGGTCGTGACGCAGGACGCGGTCCGCACCTTCGCCGAGGGCCTGGCAACGCGGACGCCGTTCGAGCTGCCGCAGCGCATCCTCCGCGACCTGCTCGACGACTTCGTCCTCGTCACGGATGACGACCTGCGGCGCGCGATGCGCGCGCTGCTCGTCGAGGCCCACATCGTGGCCGAGGGCGCCGGAGCGGCCTCGACGGCGGCGGCGTGGAAGCTGCGCGCACGCCTGCGTGGGAAGCGGCTCGCGCTCTGGGTGAGCGGCGCGAACGCGACCGCCGCGTCGCTCGAGACCGCGCTCGCCGCGGGCCCGCTCATCGACTGAGCGCTCCATCCCGCCGGGCACGCATCTGGCACGGAGCCGGGCGTGAGCGAAGCCCGTCCCACGGTCCTGATCACAGGCGGCAGCGGCTTCATCGGCAGCGCTCTCGCGCGCCAGTTCGTCGAGCGCTACGCCGTCATCAGCCTGGACCGTCCCGGGCAGGACCGCCCGCCGAAAGGCGTCGATCACATCGACGTCGACCTCACTGATGACGAGAGCGTGCGCCATGCGCTCGCGCGGGTGCGGTCGACGCGCGGCCCGAGGCTGGCGTCGGTCGTCCACCTGGCGGCGTATTACGACTTCTCGGGTGAGCACAGCCCGAGGTACGACACGGTGACCGTCGGCGGCAGCCGCCGCCTGCTGCGCGCACTGCGCGACCTCGAGGTCGAGCAGTTCGTCTTCTCGAGCACGATGCTGGTGCACGCGCCGAGCGAGCCCGGTCGCCGGATTGACGAGACCTGGCCGCTCCTGCCGAAGTGGCCGTACCCGGAGTCGAAGGTCCGGACCGAGACGCTGCTCCGCGCCGAACGCGGCACGATCCCGCTGGTGATCATGCGGATCGCCGGCGTCTACACCGACGAGTGCCGGTCGCCGACCATCTCGCAGCAGATCCGCCGCATCTATGAACGCGCACCGACCGCGACCGTCTATCCCGGGGACCTCGCTCACGGTCAGGCCTTCGTCCACCTGGATGACGTCGTCGACGCCATCGTCCGTGCGATCGAGCGCCGTGCGGCGTTGTCGGGCGAGAGCGTGGTCCTCATCGGCGAGCCGGTCACGCTGTCGTACGCGGAGCTCCAGGTCGCCATCGGCGAGCTCGTGCACGGCGAGGACTGGCACACCGGCACCATCGCCAAGGCGGTGGCCAAGGCGGGCGCCTGGGTCCAGGACGTCACCCCCGGCGTCGAGGACCCGTTCATCAAGCCGTTCATGGTCGACCTCGCCGACGATCACTACGAGCTGGACATCACCCGCGCCCGCGATCTCCTCGGCTGGGAACCGCGTCGGGCACTCCGCGAGACGCTGCCACGCATGGTCACCGCATTGAAGGACGACCCCGAGCGGTTCTACAAGACGAACCACCTGGGAACGCCGCCGGCGCAGGCCGCCGACAGGGAGGAGGCCGCCCGCTGAACGCTCTCCCGCACGAGCGGCACGAGCGTGTGAGCGCCAGCGATCATCCAGGCGCTGTACGCGTGCCGCCGGGACGGATGATGGCGATGCATCACGAGATGGCGGTGTGGACGCACTACGTCAACATCGCGCTCGGACTGTGGCTCATCGCGAGCCCGGCGATGCTCGGGTCAGGGAGCGCCGCGATCGCCTGGAACGATGTCGCGAGCGGCGCGCTCGTGGTCGGGCTCTCGCTCTGGGCACGGCTGCCATCGGGCGGACGCGCCGCCTGGGCGATCGCCGTCGTGGGGATCTGGCTGACCTTCGCGCCGCTCGTCTTCTGGGCCCCGACCCCGCTCGAGTACGCGAACGACACGCTCGTCGGCGCGCTCATCATCGCCTTCGCCATCCTCATCCCGCATTCGATGCCGATGACCGGCCCCGACATCCCGAGCGGCTGGACCTATAACCCCTCGAGCTGGATGCAGCGCGCGCCGATCATCGCGCTCGGCCTCGTCAGCTTCCTCATCGCCCGCTACATGGCCGCGTTCCAGCTCGGTCACGTGCCGGCCGCCTGGGATCCGCTCTTCGGCGACGGGACGGAACGCGTCCTCAGCTCGCCGATCTCGATGGCCTGGCCCGTCTCCGATGCCGGCCTCGGCGCGGTCGTGTACCTCTCAGAGGTGCTCATGGGCTTCATGGGCGACCCGCGTCGGTGGCGGACGATGCCGTGGATGGTGACGATGTTCTTCATCGCGGTCGTACCGCTCGGGATCGTGAGCATCGTGCTGGTGATCCTGCAGCCGCTGGGCGTCGGCGTCTTCTGCACCCTCTGTCTCCTCACCGCGCTGTTCATGCTGCTGATGATCCCGCTCTCGCTGGATGAGGTAGTCGCGATGGGCCAGTTCCTGCTGCGCAGCAGGCGCGCGGGACGCGGCTTCTGGCGCACATTCGTTCTCGGCGGTGAGGCATTCCCGCGGGCACGCGAGTCCGATCTCGAGCGCCTCGATCAAGAGCGGCCCGCGCACGCGCTCCTCGGGGTCACGCTCCCGCCGACGCTGCTCGCGACGAGCCTCCTCGGCGTCTGGCTGACGTTCTCCCCGCTCGCCCTCGGCTCGACCGATGCCCCGCGCAGCGCTGCGCATCTCCTCGGACCGCTCGTCCTCACCGTTGCGCTCATCGCGACCTCCGAGGTGGCGCGCCCCCTACGCCTGTTGAATGTGCCCCTCGGCCTCGCGATCGCCGTCACGCCCTTCGTCCTCGCCGGCTCCGGCGCCGCGGCGACCATCAACAGCGTCGTCATCGGCGTCGCCCTGATCGTCCTCAGCCTGCCACGCGGCCGGGTCGATCAGCGCTACGCGGGGCTGGAGCGGCGCCTGATCTGAGACCCAAGGCTGGCCCGATCCGTGAGGCACGGACGAGCGTGTACCGAAGGATCGTCGTCGCGCTCGATGGATCGGCCCTCGCCGAGCGCGTCCTCCCTGACATCGAGTCGCTCGCAGAGGCCGCAAAGGCCGAGGTCGTGCTCGTCACCGCGATCGCCTCGCTCGAGATGGTCTTAGCCCAGACCAGCGCCGGCGATACCTGGGTGCCCCCGCCGGCCATCGACGCCGAGAAGACCGTGGACGCGGCGCGCCGGGATGCCGATGCGAGCCTGCGAAGTGCTGCCGAGCGGCTCAAGAGCAAGGGCATCGACGTACGGACGCAGGTCCTCGAAGGCGTCGCGGAAGAGTGCATCCTCGAGGCGGCTCGCGAGCGCGGCGCGGATCTGATCGCGCTCACCAGTCACGGACGGAGCGGCCTCGATCGTGCCGTCTTCGGGAGCGTCGCCGATGCGGTCATCCGGAAGGCGTCCTGCCCGGTGCTCGTCGTCCCTGTCCGTGAGGCGCCGTGAGGACCGTGGACGATGCTTCGCTGAAGGAGCACGTCACTTCGGCGACGATCCGTGCGCGCGCGAGCATCCATGAGCCGGCTTCTAGCGCTGCGCCAGGGGTCGCTGACGATGCTGTGTGCGAGATCTTGCGCGAGGCACTGACGGACGAGGGCTACGCCGTCGCGACCGTACCGCACGGTGCCGCTGCGCTCGATCTGGTGAAGCATCCAGCCGGCCGTGATCATCTGCGATCTGCGCATGCCGATCATGGATGGATGGTCGTTCGTCGAGCAGTATCGCCGCATCGCAAGACCCGCGGCGTCGCTGATCCTCCTCAGCGCCCTAAGGACGTCGACGAGAACGCCAAGCGGCTGCGCGCCTCGGACTTCATCGGAAAACCGTTCGAGCTCAGCGAGCTCCTCGCGAAGATCGAGCGGTGTATCGCGCAGTCCTAGCACGAGATGCGCGATGATCCGAGGAGCTCGAGACCTCCGGTCCCGGCGGTCGGCGTCGTGGCGCGGAGGCAGAGCCACCCGACGTTCGCCGTCTTGGTTGGCGTTGCGGTCGCTCATTAGCCCGATCTCCTTGAGGGACCGGCTCATCGGCTCTCGCCTCTATGCGACGTGGCAGGCCTCAGCTCGCGAGGCGCAGGAGCTCCATCGTGAACGAGAGTAGCGCACCGAGCTCCGTGACCCAGAAGACGACGCCCATGGACCGCGTCTCCTCGCGGACGGGCTCGCCGTGGGCGAGCAGCTTCGGCACGACCATCACGAGCCGACCGTCGCGTGGCGCCGCGGCCGCTGCTTCGGACTCGCCCACGGGGACGTAGTGATCCTTGGGATCGTGCACCCAGAAGATCGGCGAGCCGAGCTCGCTCCAGCCCGGCTTCGGGGAGAGGCGCTCGAGCCGTCCGCGTATCTCCGGCGGCAGCGCGCCGATGCGCCGCAGCGCCTCGTCGCGCTCCCCCGCAGCGAGGACGTGGTCGAGCGCGCGCCGCTCCGTCTCGTCGGTCGCGATCGGCGCCACGGCGGCGGACGCGCGCCGAGGCAGGTCGTCGCTCGGCTCCCACTCCACGATCCGTCGCTCGCGCTGCTGCGTCCTCGAAAGGACGCTCGCGAGCCAGGTCCCTATGTCGTAGTACGCGCCGACGACGCCGAGGTAGCGCGCCTCGCGGAGCGCGTCGCCCTGTGTCGCGGACGCGAGCATCAGCCCGCCGCCGACCGAGAAGCCGAAGGCGCCGGTCGGCCGTCCGCGCGTGGCGGGATCCGCCCGCAGCCGCGCGAACGCGGCGTCGATCTGGCCGACGATCCCGGGCTCGAAGCGCTCGTCCGTCACCCAGGGGAACTGCGGCAGCATCACGAGGAAGCCGGCGCGCGCGATCGCTTCGGAGATGAGGCGGATCTCGCGAAGGTCATTCCCCGCGGGCGTCGCCCCGTTCACGAGCAGCATCCCCGGGTGATGGCCGCCCCACGCGGGACGCCACCAGGTGACGCGCATGTCGACGCCCGCGATCGTCTCGCGCGTGTCGTGCATGCGCGGCGGCGGCGTGACGAGCGCCGCGAGGTCGATGCCCCAGAGGGAGGTCGAGTAGACGTCGAGGAGGATCACGCCGCCCTTGCTCGCCGGACGGAGCAGCGGCTGCCACAGCAGGGCGCCGACGACGGCGAGCGCGACGACCGCGACGCGCAGCCGCAGGTGCGGGTCGGTCATCCCCGGAGGCGCGCCGGCTCGTGACCGGCGCGCCCCGTACACCGCACGCCTAGATCCGGCGCTCCCTGCTCACCGCCGGCTCGCCGTCGCCCGTGCGCGCGGCCTCGCGTATCGCCGCTGGGGTCTCGTCCGCGCGGTACACGCGAAGGTCGCGTGCCTCGTGGCGTTGGCACATGTCGCGGACACGGTCGGCCTCGGCCTCGGGCACGCCCTGGATGGTGATGAGGACGCCGCCCTCGCGGATACGCTCCTCGTAGCGGCGGGCCTCGGTCTCCGGGATGCCAGCGGCGACGAGGGCCCCGACGAGCCCGCCCGCCGTCGCGCCGACGGCGGCGCCGCCGATCGCCGCGGCGATCGGACCGAGCGCGAGGAGCGGTCCGATGCCCGGAATGGTGAGCGCGCCGATCCCGAGGAGCCATCCGAGCGCGCCGCCGGCGACGCCGCCGAGCACCGCGCCGGTGCCGGCCCCTGCGGCCCCCTTCGTCGGACCTTCGCCGCGCAGCTCGCCGCGCTCGCGCGTGACGAGCGAGATCTGGTCACGGCCGACGCCGAGCATTCGCAGGTCATCGACGCAGCGCTGCGCCGCGTCGAAGGTGTCGATGATGCACGCGATCGTCCGCATGCCGGGCGCCGTGAAGCGCTCCGCTCTGCCGGTCGGCAGGGCGCCGGCCTCGCGCCGGCCGAGCATGCCGAACGCGCCCCCGCGCGTGATGTGGATCTCGTTCCTCAGGTCGCTCACCCCGAGCGCAGACTCGACGATGTCCTCCGCGCGCCGCTTCGCGTCGCGGCTCGCGACGGTGCCGCGCACCGTGACGTCGCCGTTCCGGACGCTCACGTCGATGTCGCTCGCATCGAGCAAGGGGTCCTCCATGAGGCGCTCGCAGACGTCCTCGTAGATGCGTTCGTCGCTGCGACGGAATCCGCGCGGGCCAACGCCGAAGAAGTCGCGGACCTGGTCGAAGACGTCCTCGGGCTCCTCGCGCCACTCCGGTCGCTGCCTCGAGCCGAACGGCGTCGGCACGCGCCAGTCGTAGCGGCGGGGTCCGCCGGCCCACTGGCTCGGGCGATAGCCCTCCCGCTCCGGCACGTCGCGTGACAGGTAACGCTCGCGCTCGAAGCGGAGCCGGCGCCCGGACATCCGCGGCTCGTACTCATCGCGCGCGACGGGCTCGTCCTCCTCGGTGTAGATGGGATCGCGGGTCGCGAATGGTCGATCACGCATTGCCGTCACCCTCCCGTTGTGGTCGAGGGGGAGGGGCCGCATGGGACGTGCCCGACAAGCGTGTCCCTGCCTGCCGCTGTGGATAGGTCGGGACGGCGCGCGTTCGACGGACCAACCCGCTACGACCCGGCCGGCGGGCGCTCACGACGGCGTAGGCCAGGTCGCAGCGTAGGTGCGTCGCAGACGAGCGGGGAGATGTCCGTCGAGACGCTGGTGGCGTTCGAATGCCTCGCGTCGTCGCACCAAGCGGGCGAGGGCGAGATCGAGGCGCGCGTGCGCGGGCGTCAGCGATGTCGAGAACCTGATGCATCTGCCGGGGACGCCCGCGTGGACGAGCTCGCGAACAACGTGGGAAGGGCGCTCGAGCGTCGTTCCGCGTAGCTCCTGGCGCCTCAGGCGCACGGGCACAAGACAAGGAGCTGTGTCCCGCCGAGCACGATCGTGCCGAGCGCGAGCGCGTCGAGGAGCACTCCGAAGAAGCCCATGAAGCGCCGCCAGCCCACCTCATCTCGCCAGATGCGGAACGCCGACAGCATCGCGACACCCGCGACGACCGCGAGGACGGTGGTCAGGGCGACGAATGTCGCGCCGATCGTCGGCTCCGCTCCGACGGGATCGCGACCTTCGGCGCACCCGATGCTGATGACGACGAAGGCGAGGATGAGATGCGCGGTCCACGCGGCGAGGCCGCCGAGCACACCGAACCAGAGACCCGCGAGGCGCGGGACGGCGATCATGGGCTGGCGACGGGCAGGAGGTACGGGGACACATACAGCGTCCCGACTGTGATCGCGGCCGACGCCGCCGTGAATGCCCAGAGCAGCGCGACGTTCTCCACGGCGACGTGTCGCCTGTCGTTGAAGAAGCCGAGCCACGCCTGCACCAGGACGAACGCGACGGCGGTGAGCGACACCACCGCGAGGACCACCTGGTACCAGGCGAGCGTCGCGAAGATCGCCTCGTACGCGTTGTCGCGCGGCGCCAGACCGAGCGAGAGCACGTCGACGGCGAGGACGCCGACCGACGCCGCGCCGACCACGAGCGTCGTGGCCAGACCGAGGCGCAGGCGGCCCTGGTCGCCGCGACGGATCGCGCGCAGCGCCCAGTACGCCGCCGCGACCGCTGCGAGAGCGGTCGCCACGCTCGCCATCGCGCGCCCGAGCGGCGGCGTGCGGACCGGCAGGACGTCGGGCCCGGCGTACACGAGATAGAGGTAGCTGAAGACGGCGAGGGCGAGCGAGACGCCGAGCGCGACGATGGTGAGCGCCATGGCCCACCAGCCCAGGGCCGCGGTCCCCGTGGTGAATACGGGGAGATCGGCCCCGCCCAGCGTGGCGCCGGCCGTGGCCAGCTCGCGCTCCTCCCGGGTCGGCCACAGCCACCTGAGCACGAGCGGAACACTGACGACGGAGACGACGAGGGCGACGAGGTAGATCTCGACGAGCAGCGCCGCCGAGACGATTGTCATCGTGACCGCCAGCAGGAACGGCACGTATGAGTCGTCGGCCAGGATCGCGTTCGACTGCGGCCGCGCGTCGAACATGGTGACCACCAGCTGCTCCTTCCACAGCCGGTCTCGCGCCGGCACGTCGCGGGTCCGCTCGGGCCGCCAGATCCGCCGCTCGGTCTCGCGCAGCGGCTCGCGCGACGAGACCAGCGGGATCTTGGCGTGGTTGTAGGGCGGTGGGCTCGACGGCACGCTCCACTCGAGCGTGCCCGCGCGCCATGGGTCGTCTGGAGCGTCCGGCCCACCTCGCAGGCTCCGGACCAGGGCCCAGCCGTAGAGGAGGAAGCCGATGACCATCAGGTACGTCCCGATCGTCGAGGCGAGGTTGTAGGGCCACAGGACGGGATCCGAGTAGGTGAAGGCGCGCCGCGGCATGCCCAGGAGGCCGGCGCTGTGCTGTGGCAGGAACGTGACGTTGAAGCCGACGAAGACGATTCAGAAGATCCAGCGCCCGGTCCCCTCGTCGATGATCTTCCCGGTGATCTTCGGCCACCAGTACCATAGGCCGCCCAGGATCGGGAAGAGGACGCCGCCCGCGAGCACGTAGTGGAAGTGCGCCGTGACGAAGTACGTGTCGTGCGCCTGCTCGTCGAACGGAACGGACGCGACCATGACGCCCGTGATGCCGCCGGCGACGAATGACACGAGGAAGCCGATCATCCAGAGCATCGGCGTCGAGATCTCGAGGCGCGGGCTCCGCCACATCGTCGCGATCCACGCGAATACCTGAATGCCGCTCGGGAACGTGATCATCATGCTGGCCGCCCCGAACAGCCCGACGGCCACGATGGGCAGACCGACCGTGAACATGTGGTGGACCCACAGCCCGAAGCTCATCGCGCCGGTCGCGGCGATCGCGGTCGCGACGAAGGCGTATCCGGCGATCGGACGGTGCGCGAACGCCGGCACGATCATCGAGACGATGCCGGTGGCGGGGATGAGCATGATGTAGACCTCGGGGTGCCCGAAGAACCAGACCAGGTGCTGCCAGAGGAGCGGATCGCCCCCGCGCGTCGG
>JACQPK010000483.1 GCA_016207565.1 Elusimicrobiota bacterium | reverse complement strand
TCATGTTGGAGCTGCACTAGGAGCACGACTAAGGAGCGGAACGGGCCGGCTCAAGGCTAGACCACCGGTCGGCAAAGAGGATCGCCGGCCGATCGTCGGTAGACACGGGCCACCCGACATAACCCTTGGGATCGACGAGCGAAGCCGCGGCGATGGCGTAGCGCTCGAGCGTCAGCCAGCGCAAGGCCGGCCGCAGCTCCCCGAGGCGCGCGCGGGCGGCCGAAAGCGTCAGCCCGATCGGCCGGTCGGAGGCGAAGAGCCAATGCGCCGGCCACGCCTGGGCGTCGGCGGGGGTTCGTAGCCATGGCGAGGAGAGCCGGACCTCGGGAAACTCCTCGACGGCGGTGCGGCCGGCGACGGCGAGGGCGGCGAGCAGGCGGCGCCGCCCGCCGGGCGCGTCCTCGTCGGGCCGGTAGACGTGGGTGATGAACAGGCCGCCGGGGCGGAGGCGCTCGCGGGCGAGGCGGAGGAACTCGACGGAGTAGAAGGCCGCGGCGCCCTCGTGCGCGGCATGGGGGAGGTCGGCGACGATGACGTCGAAGCGCTCCCCGGTGTCGCGCAAGAACTGCCTCCCGTCGCCAAGGCGGAGCTCGAAACGAGCGTCCTCCCAGTAATGGATGCCGCCGACGGCCGCGGCCGCGGACAGGTGCTTGCGCGCGGCGCGGACGACGGCTCCGTCGAGCTCGACCTGCAGCAGGCGGCGGATGCGGGGATCGCGCAGCAGGATGGCGATCTGGTCCCCGTCGCCGCAGCCGATGACCAGGACGCGCTCGGGGGAGGGGTGGGACAGATAGCCGACGAGCAAGGACTCGCGATAGGCGGCGTGGAAGGGCACGGCGGCCTGCACGACGCCGTCGAGGCGGAGCACCTTCGGGTCCTCGTCGGAGGCGGCGCGGCTCAAGTCGCCGAGGAGCTCGATGCGCTGGTACGGGCTGTCGTGGAGCAGCCCGAGCCGCAGGCCGGGGACGTTCGAGGCGACCGCCCACTCGGCGGTGCGGAGATCGAGCGCCGCGCCTTTGCCGGCGAGAGCGAAGGCCGCGAATAGGATCGCGGCCGACGCGGCCGCGGACCCGGGGCGGCGGCCGCGCGCCCCGGCCCACAGGCAAAGCGCTCCCGCGCACTCGATCCCGGCGGCCAGCCAAGCGCTTCGGAGGGCGCCCAGGCCCGGCAGGAGGACGAAGGGAACGGCGAGCGCGCCCACGAGCCCGCCGAGCGTGTCGGCGCCGTAGACCAGCCCGCCGTAGAAGCCGGTCTGGCCGCGCGGGATCGAGGGCTCGAGGAACTGGAGCGCGACCGGGATCTCGCCGCCCGCCAAGACGGAAGGCGCGAGGATCGCCGCGAAGGAGAGCGCGAAACGGAGCGGCCAAGGCTCGACCGTCCCGAGCGCGCGCAGCAGCGGCAGCGTGAGCGCGGCCGATACCGCCAAGGCGAGCTCGAGGCGCAAAAAGAGCGCGGCGGGGTCCTTCGCCCGACGGGAGAGGCGGCCGAAAAGCTGGCTCCCCAAGAAGAGCCCGAGCATCACCGACGCCAGCATCGCGCTCGACGCGTAGAGCGTGCCGCCCAGCGTGATCTGCAGCTCGCGCAGGAACAGGACCTCCAGCACCATGAACGTGAAGCCCGTGGCGACGAGCGCGGCGAGCGCGGCCGGAAGCGGACGCATGCCCGCTCGTTATAGCGTCTGTGCCTGGCGGCGTCAACGGGGCAAACCGGCACCGAAAATCCTACGGCGGCGCCGAAGGACGCGCGCTGAATGCGGCTTGAGGGGCGCGGGACCGCGGGACGGGCTACGCTGGCGGTGCGTTGGAGGCCACTATGCGGACAGGACTATCGATCGTCGCGGCCGTGCTGCTCGCGGCGAGACTCGCCGCCGGACAGCCGGCCCTGCTCGATCTGACCCGGCTGGGCGGCGCGGAGGGCTCGGCGGACGCGCCTCCCATCGGCGAGCCGGTCGAGGCGCCGTTCGACCCGTTCGAGCCGGAAGGGCTCATCCCGCGGGGCCCGTTTAAGGGGCGGCCGGTGGACATCGACACCAAGCGGACGCTCCGCATCCTCACGGACCAGGAGGCCGCGCAATACGGGCTGCCGCCCGGCGAGCGCTACGTCGCCAACTTCCTCCATGCGGACAAGTGGTGGATCGCCCACGTCCCGGAAGGCGGAGTCGAGGAGGTGATCGTGCAGGACGAGATGGCGCCCGGGAGCCTCGGCCACGGCCAGATGCGCCTGCGGATGAAGCCGGGCTCACCCGTCACGCTGTTCCCGCAGCGGCGTGGGGAGACGGACGAGCCGGTCCGGCTGCCGGAGATCGTCTGGAGCGCGTGGGGGACGGGGCCGAGGGACTTCAACGAGAAGATGTCTTCCGTGAAGAACGTGTGGCGCTCCCTGACCCAAGGGCCCGAGCAGTTCCTAATCACGTACCGACTCCGCTCGCTCGAGCAGGCGGTGAGCATCATGGTGAAGGACGGCCGGCGCAACGGCTGCCGCCAGTTCGAGCTCGATATCTCGGAGCGCGAGGCCAACCTGGTGCTCGACCGCGCGCTCGCCTACGCCCATGCGAAGGGGATGGACGAGATGTTCAACCTGTTCACGCGAAGCTGCGTGAGCGAGCTCTTCGTCGTGCTGGACGGCGCCCTCAACTACGGGCCCGGCGGAGAGATCATCGGCGAGCGCCTTCGGAGGATCCCGCCGCTGATCCCGGTCTACCTAGCGCTGCGCGGGCTGCTGAAGCCGGGCGTCGAAATCCAGAACATCGAAGACGAGTTCCCGCTCCAGCCCTGACGCGGACTACTTCGTCGGGCAGGCGTCGAAGAGGATCGTGCCCTTCTTGTACGCGGCGAGGTCGCGGCAGTCGACCCAGTGGGCCTGCTTGACGGGGGTCATCGCGCCCGTCTTCGGGTCGCAGACGTCGATCGCCGCGCAGATGTCGCAGTCCTCGTGGAAGTAGTACGCGCCGGCGTCGGTCACGAGCTTGAGCTCCCACGCCCGGTAGTACGTGAGCTTCTGGGCGGTCTCCTCGCACTTCCTCAGCTGTGAGCGCACGTCGATCGTCCGGGAGGCGGCCTTGGCGGCGCCCGCTTGCTCGGCGAAGCCGCTCTCGAGTCCGGGCTGGCCCGCGAGGGCGGCGGACCCGACGGCGAAGATCGTGGCGGCGAGCAGGGCTCGCGCGTCAGGCATTCTCGGGGTTCTTCTTCTTGGTGACGTTGACCCGGAGCACGCGCTTGTTGCCTCGCGGAACCTGGAGGCTCCACGCGCCTCCGACGAATACGGGGATCATGGGGACGTTGCCTTTGGCCATGCGCTTCGCCCACGACTTCAACAGGGATGGGGCCGGGGACATCGGGTCTGTTTTGTCCATAGGGGTACTCGCAGTGTAACACGCGTGTGACGTTTCCCTCTGAGTCCGAAGGTCCCCGGGGGAGCAGTCTTTGGTCTTACGCGCGCGTGGGACCTTTCCCGGGCCCGGCGTGGGCCTCGACGAGTCGACCGGACCTACGAGGCCGTAGGTCTCGCGAGCCGGTCCTGCAGCTCGCGGAGTTGGGTCTCGAGCGAGGCGACTCTCGCCTCGAGCTTCGCGAGCCGGTCGTCGTCGGGGGGCGCCGCCGCTCGCGCGGGGGCCGCGGCGGCGACCGGTTCCACCGGCGCATCGCCGGAGAGCAGGTGTTGCCAGCGGCCGCGCGAGAGGCGCGCCACGAAAGGGCCCTGAGGGTGCTCGGCGAGCTTTTGCAGGAGGTTCTCGACGTTCTCGTTGGTCGCGAAGTGGGCCATGCGGTCCGTGCGGACACGGAGCTCGGCGGCGGTCTGCGGACCGCGAAGGAGCAGCACGGCCAAGAGCGAGAACGTCTCGGTGGAGTCTCCGGCGTCCAGGTGCTCCGCGTGGTGCGCGAACTTCGGGGCGCGGCTGCCGTGGCGCTGGGCCGCGAGGCCCTTCCGCGCCAGCCGCTCGAGCCCTCGATGGAGGGTATCGTCGTCGAGCTCCATCACGGGCTCTCGGCTCGTCTTCTGGTTGCACGCCGCCCGCAGCGCGTTGAAGGTGAGGGGGTAGAGATCGGGCGTCAGGTACGACTTCTCGATGAGGCACCCCAGGATGCGGGCCTCGACGGCGTCCAGTTCCGGTTTCATGGCGCTATTCTACCAAGCTATTGCGGGCCTTCGAGGTCGGCCAGCTTGCGGCGGCGGTACGACATGTAGGCCGCTCGGCAGACGTCGTTGAGGAACTGGGCGTTGAAGCCGGCGCCGACGAGGGCCCCGGTGACGGGGATGATCTGGAGGGCCTTGCGCCGCAGGAGCTGCAGCGCGAGAGTCTTGGCGAACTGGCGGAGCGCCAGGAGCAAGGACATTCGGTTGATCTGCCGCCGGGCCTGATCGTCGGAGAGGCGCTTCCAGCTCCTCTCGCGCAGGATCAGCTCGAGCTCGTTGACGCTCACGCTGAACTTGATCTTGACCTGCACGTTCCCCGACGAGCCGAGGCGCAGCACCTGCAGGGCGTACTCGCGCTCGAGCGGGTCGGAAAGGTCGTAGCCGTAGCACGTCCCGATCTGGTGGATCGCCCGCAGCGCGAGGCCGAGGAGCGTCGGGACGTCGATCGCGAGGCCCGCGAGCCCGGCCACTCCGGTCGCGCCTCCCTCGACGGCGGCGAGCGCGAGGTGCTGGTTCCAATACTCCTGGGCCGCGAGGTCCATGGCCTCGAGGCCCTTGGCCTTCTGCGCCTTCACCAGGGCGCGGGTGTCGTCGGCGTTAAAGCTGTCCTTGGCGACCCGCTGGAGCTCGACGATCGCGTTGGCGACGCTGCGCTCGATCTTCGTCTGCGCGTGTGGGGGAATGACGCCGGCCGAGAGCCGCTCGACCGAGTTCAGCACGAAGTCGGCCACGTGCGAGACGTAGCCGGGCTTCGCCGCTTCCCAGTCGCGGATCTCCAGCCGCGCCTTCGCGAGGTAGCCGTCCTTTGAGGCCGCCATCGCGCGGATTATGGCATATCGAACGCCCCCCTTGACGCGGGAGCGGACTCCGGCTAGACTCTGAACATTAGTTCAGCCGAGGGGAGGAAGGGGATGCGTGAGGACTTGGAAGGGTTGGAAGGCCTGCCGATACTGGGGACCGTCAGCGCGGGGCCGGGGGTGCTGGCCCAAGACGCCGTCGAGGGCCATTTCAGCTTCCGCGGCTTCAGCTACGGGGAGGATTACCTCCTCCGCGTGAAGGGAGACTCGATGACCGGCGCGGGCATCATGGAGGGCGACCTCGTGCAGGTGCGTCGGCAGCCGTGCGCCGACGACGGCGACATCGTGGTGGCCATCGTGGGAGGCGAGGATGGGGTGGTCAAGCGCCTCGTCCAGGACGGCCGGTCGTTCCGCCTCGAGTCCGAGAACCCCCGGTACGCCCCGATCCTCTGCGACTTCCAGGTCATCGGCAAGGTGCTGGCGCTGGTCCGGCGCTACCAGCCTTAGGTTCTCAGCCGCCGCTGATTACTCGAGGATGATCTTGAGCTTCACCCGCAAGCCGCCGATGCTGCCCGCGTCCATGCGGTCGGCGATGGCGCCCGCCAACCGCTGCAGCCGGTTGTAGTCCTGGTCGGCGCGGCGGGGGCGGGCGGGAGG
>JACQPK010000490.1 GCA_016207565.1 Elusimicrobiota bacterium | reverse complement strand
CGCTCGAAGAGCGCTCGCGCGTCATGCGGGCCGCCCGATGCCTCGGGGTGGAACTGCACCGAAAAGACGGGCAACGTCACGTGGCGCATCCCCTCGGAGGTCCGGTCGTTGAGGTTGACGTGGGTCGTCTTCACCTCTCTAGGCAGCGAGTCGATGTCGACGCAGAACCCGTGGTTCTGGGTCGTGATCTCGATCTTGCCGGTCGTGACGTCTTGGACCGGGTGGTTCGCCCCGTGGTGGCCGAACTTGAGCTTGAAGGTCCGGCCGCCGAGCGCGAGCCCCAGGAGCTGGTGGCCGAGGCAGATGCCGAAGATCGGGACGCCGGCGTCGAGGAGCCGCTGGATGGTCGCGATCGCGTAGACGGCCGGCTCCGGATCCCCCGGGCCGTTGGAGAGCAGGACCCCGTCGGGGGCGAGGCGCTGTATCTCCGAAGCCGGCGTCTTCGCCGGCACGACGGTGACCCGGCAGCCGAGCGTGGCGAGGCAGCGCAGGATGCCGTATTTGACGCCGAAGTCCATGACGACGACGTGGAGCGGGCGCTCGATCGCGGGGCCCAGGCCGTTCGATCCCGCCTGGAGCCTCTCGGTCCAGGCGTAGGGCTTATCGCAGGTGACGGCCTGCGCCAAGTCACGGCCGGCCATCGAAGGCAGCTCGCGCGCTTTCTTCACGAGGCGCTTGCCGTCGAGGTCCGCCGTGGAGAGGACCGCGCGGAGAGCGCCTTTCTCGCGCAGCCGGATCGTCAGCGCCCGCGTGTCGAGGCCTTCGATCGCGGGGATGCCGTGCTTGCGGAGGAAGAACTCGACGGTCTCGACGGACTGCCAGTTCGAGGGGTGCTTGCACAGCTCGCGCACGACGAAGCCCTCGAGGAAAGGCTTGCGCGACTCGTGGTCGTCGGCCGTGATCCCGTAGTTGCCGATCTGCGGGTAGGTCATCACGACGAGCTGGCCCTCGTAGGACGCGTCCGTGAGGACCTCCTGGTAGCCGGTCATCGAGGTGTTGAAGACGAGCTCGCCGCCCGTCTCGCCTTCGCCCCCGCATGAAAAACCCCGGAAGACGGTACCGTCTTCCAGGGCGAGGATCGCGCTCGGCGTGCTCACGTAGGAACTATATTACCAAACTCCAACCGTATTAGTCCTTCACGAGCCTCGCGAGCCGCGACTCCCAGGTCTCGGGAGCGGCGGTCGGGAACTCTCCGCCGTCGAGCCACATGCCGCCGCAGGCGCTGCACATGTCGACCATGGCGTCGCCTCGCTTCTTGCGCTCCATGCTGACGCTGCAGCGGGGACAGGTCGCGACGCGAGCGTCGAAGATCTTCCGGTTCGCGTCGGTCACCTTGGGCGCCCTCGGCCCGGCCTCGAGCCTGCGCTCGAGGTACATCGTCCACTCGCCCTTGTCGAACCACGCGCCGCCGCACGCCCCGCAGACGTCGAGCTGGATCGAGTCCCGGGTGATGCCTTTCCACCACCCTCCCTTGTCGAACAGGACGAGCTTGGTGCCCATCTCGCCGCGGCATTTTGGACAGGTCATGTTATTTCGGACCGGGCTGCCCGGCGGGCTTGAGCTTGAGCAGCCAGTCGTCGAAGGCGGCGTTCACCTTCTCCGCCATCTTGATGCCGTCGGCCTCGCCGGCGTCGAGCCAGAGCCCTCCGCAGGCCTTGCAGGCGTCGCCCTGGATGCGGTCGTTCTGGGGAGCCTTCGACTTCTCGAGCTTGGCGTCGCACCGAGGACACTTGGCCTCCCGGTAATCGAGCTCGACGGAGAGGGCCGCGTCGAGGTCCGGGAAGGCGACGATCTCGATCGTGCCCTTGAGGTAGTGGTCGAGCTCGCCGCGGTCGAACCAGACGCCGCCGCACATGTTGCACTGCTCGATCACGAGCTGCTGCTTCTGCTTGGTGCGGAGCGTCAGGGGCTGGAGCTTGCCGGCGCGGCACTTCGGACAGTTCATTGGATCTCCTAGTGGCGGAAGTGGCGCATGCCGGTAAAGATCATGGCCAGGTTCTTCTCGTCCGCGGCCGCGATCACCTCGGCGTCCCGCACCGAGCCGCCCGGCTGGATCACGGCGCTGATGCCGAGCGTCGCCGCCGCGTCCAGGCCGTCCCGGAAGGGGAAGAAGGCGTCGCTGGCCAGGACGAGCGGCTCCGGCGCCGGGTGGTCCTTGAGGTAGAGCCTAAACTTCACGCCCGCGATGTGAACCGAGTCGACGCGCGACATCTGCCCGGCGCCGATGCCGACGGTCGCGTCGGGGCCGGCGAGCACGATCGCGTTGGACTTGACGTGCTTGCACGCCATCCACGCGAACCGCAGCGCCGACTCCTCGTCCTTCGACGGGGCCCGCCGGGTGACGACCTTCATCGAGTCGCCGAAGG
>JACQPK010000512.1 GCA_016207565.1 Elusimicrobiota bacterium | reverse complement strand
GGCCAGGGGGTTGCCCTTGAGATGTCCCCAGAGCATCTCGACCGGGTTGAGGTCGGGAGCGTAGGGCGGCAGGAAGTCATGATGCAGCTTGCGATTACGCTTGAAGAACCTGGTGACGACTTTGGCCCTGTGGGTCTGCGAACGGTCCCAAACGATGAGCAGCGGTTTCTGGAGCTGACAGAGCAGGCTCCGCAGGAACTTCACGACTCTGCTTGCCGTGAAGTTGGCATCGGACAACAGGGAAAAGTAAAGTCCTACCCTCTTCCTGATCGCAGGGACCGTGAGCGCCGCGATGGCGGAGACCTTCTTGTGCCATCGTCCGCGGTGGAGAAGAATCGGCGTCCGGCCACGCGGAGCCCACGTCCGGCGGACCAGCGGAGCCATCAGAAAGCCGCTCTCGTCGATGAAGACGATGTCGGCGTTCAGGCGGCGGGCTTTTTTTTAATCTGCGACCAGTCTTCTTTGATCCACTTCTGCACGGCCTTTTCGTCCCGCTCTCGGGCGCGTTTCTCCGGTTTCTGTGGGGTCCACCCCAACGAGCGCAACAGCCGAGGGATATGATGGACGTGGTATTCGACCCTAAACCTTTGGCGGATCAAATCGGCGATCCTGGGACAGGTCCAGAGATCCGTCGGATAGCCGGCTCGTTGTGCGCCCCCCAGAAGCTCGCGCTCCAACCTTCGCTTGCCGCGGGCATCGAGGCGTGGCGGCCGCCCGGAAGCGGGCTTAGCCTTGACCGCGCCCTTCCCAGCTTTGAGAAAGCTGGCCTTCCATCGGCGCACAGAGCGGCGGTCGACCTTCAGCTTTCGGGCGATATCGACGGGCTGGAACCCCTTTTCAAGCAGGCCGATGGCGTGCAAGCGGCGATCTTCGAGCTGCGCTGGGCTGCCGAATGGTCTCATGCCCAGAGAATAGGACATTACTTACGTGTCTATCAATAACCAAGTTTTTACCGTTCGCCAGCCCGGGCTTTGCCGCGACCGGCTAGACTATCGGCATGGAGATGATCGCCCGGCGCGAGGCTCGAGTCGAAGCCGAGGCCCGTCCCGCCGCCGGGGCCGCGTCCCGCCCCTCCGCCCAGAGCGCGTGCGTCGTCGCGGCGCTGTTTACCGCCGGGGTCGCGGTGTTCTCCGGGGCGCCGCGGCCGGAGCCGAAGGCCGCCGCGCCGGTTCCCGCGATCCCTTCTCCCGAGTTCCGGGCCCAGGCCGACGGCTCGGTGCTCGTCCCCTTCGCCCCTGAGACCCGCGTCGCGCCCCAGTACGAGGACGGGCTGGTCCCGTTCTCGTTGAACGCCCCGATCATCGAGGAGGGTCCGGCCTTCGCTCCGCAGCGCGGCATCGCGTTCCGGATGCCGCAGCTCGAGGCCGAGACGGCGATCGCGGCGGACTCGCCCCTCGTCGAGCAGGGGCGGGCCCGCGCCGAGTTCCGGCCGGTGTCGATCTTCGGCGTCGTGCCCACCGCCGCCAAGTCGCCGCGCCAGTCGCTAGACGAGCGCGCGGCGAGAGGCGCCGCGCTTTGGGCGGCCATGCGCGCCGCGATCGCGGCGGTCGCGGGCGCCGCCCCGGCGGCCGCGAACGCGGCCGAGGATCCCGCTCGGGAGTTCTACCGGAAGCTGGTCGAGCTCAACGGCGGCTATACGTACACGCAGGACGACACCAACGACTTCGCCCCGGGCTACAAGGTCTGCGACCTGAAGGGCTTCCGGTGCCGCCCGCAGACCGAAGGGATGCTGATCGAGACGCCCGAGGGGGCCAAGGTCTCCCACCGCTACAACCGCGGAGGCTTCCCCCGCAACGCGATCTTCGTGACGCTGCCCGGCGCCGCCGCCGCGCAGGACATCAGCCACTGCCCGCTCGTCTTCGACCTCGGGGGCAAGGGCGTACGCACCTCGAACCAGCCGGTGCGCTACGACGTGGACGGCCGGGGCCGGATCGCGCTGATCCACGACGTGGCCTCCCACACCGGCGTCCTGGCCTTCGACGTCGACGGCGACGGGATCGCCGGCGCCACCGGCCGCGAGCTGTTCGGGGACGGCACCGACCTCGACGGCAACGGCGTGCCGGACGGCCACCTCGACGGCTTCGACGCCCTCGATTCGTTCGTGCGCCGCGCCGAGAAGGCCGGAGTGATCCTCGCGGGCACGGCCGACAGCGGGCTCCTCACCGCCTCCGACCTCGCCCGCCTCCACGCGCGCTACGGCCTGAGCCTCCGGCTCGGGTCCCTGAAGGGCCGGGCGGTCTCGCCGGCCGACGCCGGCGTCCGCGAGATCCGCCTCTCCACGGCCCGCTCGGTGCGGACCGAGAACTTCGACGCGCAGCTCAACGACGTGGTCCGCCGCCACGGCGCCGTCTTCGCCCACGCGGACGGCTCCACGGGGGCCTACGAGGACGTCTTCTTCCGCTACGACCGGCCGAATCTGCAGCCGGTCGCCTTTGCCCGATAGCGGGGCGGAGCCCCGCTGGGCCGGCGCTTCCTGGGGCTACCGGGGTCGCCGGCCTAGCCTTCCGTCGTCTTGCAAAGCGGCGATTTCCCTTGCATAGTTATGCCAAGAATGTGGAATTCGAGGGATTTCCACCCGCTCATCCTGCTCCTGGTGCTCATGGGGGTGGTGATCGGCATGTTCGCGCTGCACGACCGCCTGCCGATCCTCATCCCGATCATCTTCATCGGCAGCCTGCTCGGGCTCGCCGTCCGCTACGCCCAGATCCTCCAAGAGCGCCGGCGTCGCCGGGACTCGACCGTCGTCTTGGACTATGACGAGCTCCGCCTGCGCGAGCTCCTGCCCGCGGCCCCCGCTATCAAGCAGCTCCTGCGGGGGCACGACGCGATCGTCGACCGCGTGGCGGAGCGCCTGCAGCAGAATCTCGGGCTCGCGACTCCGGGCCGCACCCTCGGGGCCTTCCTCCTCGTCGGGCCCACGGGCACGGGCAAGACCTACCTGGCCGAGCTGTGCGCGAAGGCGCTTTACCCCGAGAGCGACCCGATCATCCTGAGGATGAACCAATACAAGAGCTCCCAGGACGTCTACACGCTCCTGGGCCCGCCGCCCGGCCAGCCCGGCTACGAGGTCGGCGGGGCGCTGACGAGGCCCGTGATCCTCAACCCCTACCGCGTGGTGATCCTCGACGAGTTCGAGAAGTGCCACCCGGACGTGAAGCACTGCTTCGACGACGTGCTCGGCCGCGGCCTGTGCAGCGAGAAGAGCTCCGGCAAGACCGCGCACTTCGGCGGCTGCGCCTTCATCGCCACGTGAAACTCCGGCGTGGAGGCGCTGCGCGGGATCTACGGCGATACCTCGGACCCGATGCTGCGCTCGGCGCGCGCGCGGGACGCGATGGCCCGCGAGGGCTTCGAGAAGGCGCTCTTGGCCCGCATCGACGAGATCCTGCTCATGGACCGGCTCAAGGGCGTCGACGTCGCCGAGATCGCCTGCCTGCAGCTCGCCAAGCACTGGCGGCAGTACGGCATCGAGGTCTCCTACGCCGCGCCCGAGGTACTCGCCGAGGCCCTGCAGCGCAACCGCGAGTTCTCGGAATATGGCGTGCGCCAGCTCTCGCGGCTGATCCAGGAGCTCACCACGCCCTCGATCGAGGCGGCGCGCCGCAGCGGCGCCCAGCGCGTGCGGCTCGACCTCGACCAGTCCACGGGCCGCGTCACGGTGACCCAGGCATGAGCGCCGCCGAAGAGGTCCACGTGTCGGAAGACGTTTGGATGCAGATGCTCGCGATCCTCGCGCTCGTCAGCGGGATCTTCACCGCGGCCGACTATTGGCCGCGCCTGCGCGGCGGAGCCGGGCCGGCGCCGGTCGCGCCTCCGGTCACGCAGCCCGGGCCCGTCGCGCCGACGGCGCCGCCCGTCAGAGGCGGCATGCTCGTCGTCGACGCCAAGGGCGGCGAGGGCGTCTTCGCGACCCTGGCGGCCGCGATCGAGGCGGCGGGCGACGGCGACACCGTGGTGATCCGCCCGGGCGTCTACAACGAGGCGGTGACCATCTCGCGGTCCGTCGTGCTGTCGGGCGCGGGGACGAAGCCCGGCGACGTCACGCTCACCTCGGAGGCCCTGCGCACCGTCGCCGCCGGGCGCGGCCGCGTCTACCTCAAGCTCATGACCGTCGCGAACCGCTCGACCGCCGAGAGCGCCGCGGCGATCGAGGTGTCCGGAGGCTCGCTCGTGATCGAGCAGTTCGCGGTCGCGGCCGCGCGCGACGGCATCCGCGTCCGCGACGGGCAGATCGACGCCTCCGACGGCACGCTCGAGGCGGGCCGCGGCGCGGTGCTCGAGGGCCGCTCCCGGGCCTCCCTCCTGCGCGTGAACGTCTCGGGAGGCACGACCGGCGCCGCGATCGAGGGGATGGGCGAGCTGCGCGTCGAGAGCTCGGACCTCCGGGCCGGCGGCTCGGCGATCGAGGCGGGCCAGTTCTCGAAGGTGCGACTGTCGGAGGTCTCGATCACGAACTGCGGCGGTGCCGGCGTCGCCGCCCGCTCGGGCGCCGAGGTGCGCATCAGCCGCTCGCGGCTGACCGACAACAAGGGCTGCGGCGTGAGCGTGGACGGCGCCGGCCTGATCCTCGAGCACGTCCGCTTCGAGCGCGACCGCTGCGGGGTGGGGTTCTTGGGCGCGGGCAGCCTCGAGAGCGTGAACAGCGAGTACTCCAGGCTCGAGCTCGGGCCCTTGGCGATCAAGCCGGGCCGGGAGCGCGACGTCGTCGTGAAGGGCTCGGGCAACATCGGACTCGACATCCCGGCCGCGCCGCGTTAGCGGCGCGGCACGCGAGTAAGGAATAGTCTCTCGCAGGAGAGGAAATAATGGCCGACCTGAAGAAGATGACGGACTGGGAGAAGCTCGGCAAGATGATCGAGGACTCGTCCCTCGACGACAAGAGCCACGACGTCGACGAGACCAAGCTCCTGGCGCACCTGAACTCCCGCATCCGGGGCCAAGACGCGATCCTAAAAGACGTCGCCCGCCTGGTCCGGCTGAGCTGGAAGAAGAAGGACCGCAATCGCCCGATCTGCAGCCTCCTCCTCCTCGGCCCGACGGGCACCGGCAAGACCGAGCTCGCGAAGGCGCTCACCGAGCACCTCTACGGCAACGAGAAGGACATGCTCCGCTTCGACTGCTCGGAGCTCGCGAACGCCGACATGGCCAAGAGCCGGCTGACGGGCTCCTCGGTGGGCTACCAGGGCTCGGAGTCCGGGGGGCAGCTGACGCGGCCGATGTTCGCGAATCCGCGCCGGCTCATCCTCTTCGACGAGATCGAGAAGGCCGACCCGCTCGTGTTCGACCTCCTCCTCCAGCTCATGGGCGACGGACGCCTGACCGAGCAGAGCTCCGGCAAGACGGCGGACTTCACCCAGGCGATCATCGTGCTCACCTCCAACGCCATCGCCGAGGAGGTGGCGAAGGCGACCGCGGGGATGAAGGACTACCACGAGATATTGAACGCGATCAAGACGCTCCTGGCCGAGCAGAAGATTTTCCGGCCCGAGATCCTCGGCCGCATCGACAAGGTCTATCAGTTCAAGCCGCTCGCGGGCATGGTGATCGCCGAGATCGCGACGCTCAAGATCGCCAAGCTCGGCAAGGAGTACGGCCTCGAGGTCGAGTTCGTCGCCCCGGAGCTCCTCATCCAGGCGCTCGAGGCGAACCTGAAGGTGAGCAAGTTCGGCATCCGCGAGCTCGAGCGCATCCTCTTCGACATCTTCGCGCCGTCGTTGGCCGAGCTGCGCGACAAGAAGGAGAAGAAGGTGGCCTTCGAAGTGGACCCGTCCGGCAAGATCGTCTGCAGGCCGGGCTGAACGTCCCGAAGGGGCCCGGCCGGCCTGGGCCCTTTGACGGGGGACGTTTGGGCCGGCCGGCCCTCCCCCGCCCGCCTCGCTCAGGCTATCGTAGAGGCACCCGGCAGGAGAAGCCATGCCTCGCCGGATCCATCGTTGGGCCGTTCGCCTCGCCGCCGCCCTGCTCGCCGCGTCCGCCGGCTCGAAACCCGCCTTTTCCCACTCCAACGCCGCCGGCGCCGCGAGCGCCGCGGCGCCCGCCGCCTCCGGCGCGGCGGGAGCGGCGGCAGGCGCCGCGGCCGCGCAGCCTTCGCCGGCCGTGCCGGCGACGCCCCTCGGCGCCGCGCTGAAAACCCTGCTTAGCCGGCCGACCTGGCAGCACCCGCTCGTCGCGGTGGTCGACCTAGGAAGGGACTCCGCCTTCGCGGCCCACCCCCAGACCCAAGCCGCGTACGCGGTGGCGCGCCGAGCGGTGCTGGTCTCCCCGAAAGAGGACCCGGTGTTCTGGAGCCAGGTCGTCGCGTCGTTCGGTCTCGAGCTCGCGGGCCGCCTGCACGCCCTCGGAGAGCGCGTGCGGGAGGCGGCGGTTTCCAACGACGCGGTCGCCCGCCAGCTTGACGGCATCCGCGGCGCGTCGGCATGGGCCCACGACCGGAGGCTCCTGGCCCAGACGCTGCTCAGCGCCCAGGCTCAGGCCCGCGTCCTCCTTGACGACCTGAGCAGGGCACCGGGCGTGCTCCTGGTAAACGGCGACGGCACGCCCGCCTCGTTGCCCGGCGTGATGCACGAGAAGGCGATCGTCCTGCAGCCCTACTCGTCGGTGGCGCCGCACGAGGACCCGGCGGCGGTTCCGGCTCCCGCCGCCTCGAAATCCGGCGGCCTGCCCGCCGAGGACAAGGCGCTGCTGGCGGGAATCCTCGCGGGGGTGGGCGCGGGCGCGGCGTTCGTGCTGTCGGGGATCGAGGCCGCCGTCTTCGGCGCGCCGCTCGGAGTGCTGCTCGCCGTCGGCAGCGGCATCGTCTACTCGGCCGGGACGTTTAAGCCCTTCATCGATGCGCTCGGGCGCAAAGGCGGCATCGCCTTCGGCATCCTGAACGCGACGATGCTGACCGGCGCCCTGGGAGTCGGAGCGGCCGTGATCCCGAACGTGATGATCCCGATCGCCACGATGCTCCTCGGGAGCCGCATCATCCCGTGGGCGTACCGAAAGCTGCCCGCCGTCCGGGGCTCCGCCCCTCCGATGAAGGCGAAGGACAAGGGCGCGCTCGCGGGGATCGCGGTCGGCGCCGCCGCGGGGATCGCCGTCGCGGCCGCGGCGGGCGCGGCGGCGATGGCGGGCGTGCCTCTCGCCGCGATCTTCAGCGGGGCCGCGGCGCTCGTCTACGGCGCTCCCCTCATCCGGAAGGGCGGGGTCGCCGGCGCGCTGGCCGCGACTCCCGGGATGACGATCGTCGCGCTCATCGGCGCGCTGGTCCCGTTCTACGGTCCCGTGGTAGCCGGGATCGTCGCGGGCTACGTGCTGGGGGACTGGGCCGCGACGCGGCCGGCGCGGACGGCGGTCAACGCAGGTTGAGGCTCGGCACGCCGATCATCCTTACCGAGAGCTGCTGGGCCATCGACTCGGCGCACGTTTCGAGCACGTTGGGAGAGCCCGCCGCCTCGCAGTTGGCGACCATCTCGCCCGTGGTCACGTCGGTCACGCGCAGGCGCACCTCGACCGACGACGAGAGCAGGCTGGTCGTCAGCTGCATCGAGCCCGCGCTGACGAGGCGGGCGTTGAGCGTGCGGCCGACGTCGACGAGGTCGATGATCGCCTGGTCCTCCTCGTCGTCGGACTGCTGGTAGACGGCTCCCTGGGCGCCGGGGGTCTTGTCGAAGCGCTTGTTCTTGGAGTACTCGTCGACCGCCTTCTCGACGAGCGAGCGCTCCACGACGTGAAAGCCCGCCTTGAGCATCGAGGCGAGGCAGGCCGCGTAGGTCTTGTCGCCCACGCTCCTGCGGTTCTCCTTCGTGTAGCCGTAGAGCGTGAGCGGGATCACGGCCACGCGGGTCCCCTTCGGGAGCTTCAGGTCCGCCTGCACGACCGCCTCCGGGCGCCCGCCGAGGACGTAGTTCGCCGCGCCGCAGCCCGTCGTGAAGGCGAAGGCCCCCAGCGGCAAGGCCGCGAGCGAGAAGCTCAACCACCGCATGGGCCAGAGTGTAGGGCCCGCTCCGTTTCCTTGTCAACGGCCTGGAATATCGCCATAATGGGCGCGTGCGAAAGGCGATTGCGGCCCTGGCGGTCGGGCTCGCGGCCTGCTCGGGAGGCGGCGCGCGGCGGCCCGAGGGCGCGGCGCCCGGCAAGGCCCCGGAGTCCGCCGCGTGGGGCGGCAAGGCCCCGACGACGCCGGCCCCCATGTCGGCGACCCCGGCCTGCGCGAACGCGCAGTACGGCTTCACCTGCTCGATCCCCGACGGCTACCTCCTGACGCACGAGGGCCGGGGCCCCGGGAAGGTCTTCAACTTCGAGAAGCAGGTCCGGGGCTCCGAGGACCAGGCCACCCTCGCCGTACGCGTAGCGCCCTTGGGCAAGCAAGGGACGCTCGAGTCCTTCGTGGAGCGAAGAGTCGCCCGCGACCTAAAGAAGGCCCAAGGGGTCGCTAAGGTCGACAAGCGCGCCGTGGACATCGGCGAGCGGAGCGGGGTGGAGCTGACCGTCGATCGCGAATACGCGAGCGGCCCTTATCGCTCGCGGATCTTCTGCTTCCTGGAAGGCCGCAACGTCTTCATCATCGACGCGACGGCCCCGGCCGGCCGCTTCGACCGGGAGCGCGGCGCCCTCGACGCGTTCGTCGAGTCCCTCACCTTCGACGCCCTCCAGTAAGTGAAGTGGGGACAGTCCCCACTTTACTATCTTCACTTAGAAGCGCTCGTAGCCGGGTTTCCAGAGCCGGGAGAAGCCCAGCGAGATGCCCGTGATGAAGCTATAGCCCGACTCCGGGCTCGTCTTCAGCTGGAACAGATATAGGTCCGCGAACGGCGCGAGCGTCAGCGCCTTGTAGAGCGGCACCACCAGCTTGACCTGGAGATTGCTCTCCAGCCGCAAGTCCTCCGGCGCGTCGCGCGGCGTGAGGAAGAAGTACCGCGTCAGGATGTCCGCCTGGAGCCTCGCCGCCCCGACGGGCGCCGAGATGACGAGACGTTCGCGGAGACCGTACTGCGTGTTGGGCACCTGGCGCGACAGATCCCGCTTGATGCTGGCGGAGAGCTGCAGGCTCTGGACGAACGTGCCGTCGAAGAGCTCGACGCCGGGCAGCACGCTGTAGATCTCCTTCTTGCGCAGACCGGGCGTGTTCTCGACCTGCCCTTCGTACTCGAAGCCGATCGCGGGACCGATGGAGCGCGCGAGCCAAGGCCACGGGACGCCGGCGGCGCGGCGGGTCAGGAGCGTCTGCGCCGCGAGGCGGTTGTTCGGGGTGTTGACGATCTCGGGCTGGTTCGGAGGGCGCAGCCTCGCCCTGCTGTACTCGAGCTCGAAGAGATTCGACCACCGATAGTCGCGGTAGCTGTAGCCGGCGTCGGCCTTCGCCGTCATCCCGACGACCTGCTGGTCGAAACCCTGGACGCGGGAGTTCGGGACGGAGGCGAAGGCCGCGGGGTCTTTGACCACGCGGGTGTTGGTGATGTGGGCGGCGATGTCGCGGAAGTTGATGCGCCACACCCCCGTCTCGCGCACCGGCGCGCCCTCCATGAGCCCGCGGTAGCGGGCGACGGGCCAGCGCTCCTCGGCGGCGCGGCGGAGGCCGGCCACGACCTCCTCGCGCAGGGCGCCGAAGCGCTGCGCCTCGGCGGCGGAGGCGAGCGCGGGGATCGCGTCGGAGTTCCCGAGGAGGAGCTCGCTGATCGCGACGCGATAGACGGAATCGGGCGCGATGGGGGCGCCGTGGACCTTCCCGCCCGGCGCGCCCGCGACGACGAACCGGAACTGGCCCGGGCGATTCGGGAGCCCTTCGGCCTCGCGCCGGGACTCCTCGGCCGAGAGATCCAGGAGCTCCTGCAGCACCCGGCCCGGCAGTTCGACCGCCATGAGCGTATCGTCCCAGATGAAGAAGTCGCGGACGTGGCTCTCGCGGTAGTCGCCCGACGAGTGAGCGCCGATCGGCACGAGCGGCAGCAGCCCGGCCTCGGCCCCGGCGCGCTCGGCGGCGAGGGCCGCGGCGAGCGTCCAGAACTCCCGCGAGCCCAAGAGCGGCGTCCCTCCTTCGAGGCCTCCCCCGGGGAAGAGGCGGCGGGCGGAGGGAAGCAGCGCCGGGCGCGTGTCGACGGCGACCGTGAACGCCCCGCCGGAGGGCTCCGGGAACCCCGGGTCGTCCGCGACGCTCTCGTCGAGCACCCGGTAGCTGGCGGCGAGCTGGAGCGGTCTCGTGCCGTCCTCCCGCTTGGCGCCGAGATGGGCCTCGACCACGGACACGGCGGCCTGGTACTCCGTGGCGGTCATCAGGCAAGGCGCGTAGGCCGCGCGCGCCGGCTCCATGACGCGGACGGCCTTCGGCTGCGCGGAGACCGGGAGGAAAGGCTCGTCGTCGGCCAGCACGACATCGATGCCGCGGACCGCCTCGCGCACGCGGGCCTGGTCGGCGTCATCGAGGCTCGAGAGGACGACGACCAGGTCCGACGCTTCGCGGAGCGCGTGGATGTGCGCGAGCGTGGCGGCGACCGGGTCGACGAGCGCGAGGTTCTTCCAGCGCCCGCCGGCGAGGTAGCGCGCGTATGACAGGCGGGTCAGACCGAGGAAGCCCACGCGCAGGCCTCCCGCCTCGCGGACGACGTAGGGCGGGAGCGCCGTGGCCGCCGGCGAGCTCGCCCAGACGAGGTTCGCCGCGACGAACGCCGTCTGGCTCGCGCGGCCCGTGCGGTAGCGGTTGAGCTCGTCCCACTGCCGGAGGTCGCCGAGCGCCACGCCGGACACCGAGAGCCCGAGCGCCTCCATCGCCTCGTAGCCCTTCACGCCCTGGAGCGCCTCCGTGCCTTCGCGCGCGGTGCGGATGCCGCGGCTGACGACGAGCCCTCGGCCTCCGGCGCGCTCCTCGGCGAGGACGGAAGCGAGGCGGGCCAAACCTCCCAGCGTCTTCTTGAGGAAGACGGCCTCGACGCGGCGGCCGCCGCCGCGGAGCCGGTAGGCCGGCGCGAGGGTCGTCCGCACCAGCCCGGCGGTCAGGCGCGGGG
>JACQPK010000056.1 GCA_016207565.1 Elusimicrobiota bacterium | reverse complement strand
CCCGGGGCTCGGCGGCCCCGACCCGGGGCTCGGCGGAGCCGGTAGTCACGGGCGCGGCGCCTTCTCCCTTATAGCCCAGCCGCCAGCCGATGACGGCTCCGGCGAAAGGCAGCGCGACGAGCGGATACACCGGCAGACCGAACGCGGTCAGCGCGGCGGCGGCCAGCATGCCCGCGCCCACGCCCCAGAAAGACCCGAGCCCCTTCTCGGAGACGTCGGGGCCAATCTGGCCGTTCTTGAACGTCCCGCCCAACGCCCAGCCGAAGAGCGGCACCGCGAGCGCCACGAGCGGGCTGTAGGGCGCCAGCATCAGCCCGAGGATCGCGCCGATCCCCGCGCCGTAGACGCCGCCCGGCACCACCGGGGGCGTCACCCAGCCCAGCGCGCGACCGGGCGCGTCGCCCGTCTTGCGGGTGTACATGTAGCTGACGAAGGACACGGCGAAGAGCACCACGTTCTGCGCCGCGTAGATCAGGCTCCAGAGGCGGTCGGCGGAGCCGACCGGCGCGGCGAAGGCCGCCTGGAGCATCCAGGCGACGAAGGCCGCCGAGGCGCCGGCGAACATCAGGCTGAAGCCGGGCGAGAAGGCGCGCGGCGCCCGGCCCTGCAGCAGGTCCTTGATCGTCGGGATGAAGATGTAGACGAAGCCGAGGAAAGCCGCGGCTTGGATGCCGAGGAGCAGCGCGCTCACGCCGCCGGCGCCCAAGAGGCCGGTGACGAAGCCCGGGACGACGGCCTTGGCCGCCACCCAGAGCCCCCACGAGATCGCCGCGGCGACGGCGCTGGTCAGCGCCGTCTTCCAGACCGCCTCCTTCACGGAGACGGGGCCCTTCAGATGGCGGTTGAGCGCGAGCGGAGCGAACGTCGTCACCGCGCCGAAGAGGTTCTGGAGGCCCCATACCGGCTGGGCCTTGATCGGCGCGCTGACGACGCCCTGGACCAGCGGGGCCGCCGAACCGGCGACCGCGCCCGAGACGGGCAGGGACTTCGCGTCGCCTTGCCGGAACGTCTTGTAGATCTCCGCGATCGGGTAGGCGACGGCGAGGATATTGCCCGACCACATGCCGAAGATGCCGAGGGCGTCCAGCATCGGGTGCTGCAGGACGGGCGCGTCGAGCAGCTTGACGAAGCCGGCCACCCCGAGGACGATCGTGGCCCCGAGGCCGAGCGCCTTCTTCCAGCCGAGCTTCGTCTTGGCCGGCGCGGGCGAGGCGACGGGCGTGCTCTCGACCGGCTTCGTCTCCGCGCCCTCGTTCTCCGGAGCGGCCGGCGCGAGCTCCGAGGGTCGAGGCTCGCCGGCGCGGCCCTCGACCTCCGAGTCGGAGGGCTCCGCCGCCGGGGCGGCGTCTTTCGCGAAAGAGAAGATGCGCTCGGACCAGGAGCGCGCCCGATCGGGATCGGCCAGCGTCCGGCCCGAGGGCTTGAGCTTGGCCTCGGCCGCGCCCGTGCCGACCGCACCCTCGCCGAGCAGCCGGAAGAGCCCGAAAGCGGGCCGCCGGGTGTCCGCGGTGCGCGCGGCGACCGCTTGCGTGAACCGTCCGCCCTCGGCGGCCGCGAGCTCTGCCGCCGCCGCGCCTCCCCGGCTCCTCGAACCGGCCACGGTCGCCGCGGCCCCGGCGGTCGCCGCGGTCGCGCGCCCGCCGGCGGCGGTGACGGCCTGCTGGATCGGGGCTGCCGGGGCATGGCCGCGGCGAGCGGCCGGGGCGAGCGTGCGGGAAACCGGGAGCGTGAGCGGGGCGCCGACCCCGGAGGGCCCCGCGATAGGCAACGGAGCGGCCGCCGGGGCAATGCCCGCCGCCCCGGCCGCGCCGGCGGAGCCGATGCCCTGGACCGCGATCCCCTGCGGGAGGTGGACGACGTCCTGCGCGAATGCCCGGTAGGCGCCCGTTCCTGGGCTGGTGAGCAGCAACGCGGCGCTGATGAGTGCCGCGGTCCCCCGCCGGGCCGCCTCCCTGGGCATCACGTGGGTAGTTTAGCCGGGGCCCCTCCGACTAGAATGAGCCCTCTGGCTGTGCCGTTTGACGCAATGGGCCCAGGGCCTTCTGGGCCCTGCGGCCTAAGGGAACTTCCGGTGCCTGGCTTTAAGCAATTCAAAAAAGTAAACCCTGGGGACAGTCCCCAGGGTTTACTCTTTTGGTGCCAGGCTTTTAGTTCTTGGACGATTCCAGCTCGGCCGAGCGGATGAGCTGGCAGACCGCCGAGGGGGTCCGGTTGAAGAGCCGGCCGATCTCGCTGACGCCGGCCTTGGCCTCTTTCCAGATGCGGTAGATCGCTTCCTTGCGCACGCGGGTGATCTCCCGCCACTGGCTGCGGCCGAGCAGGCGCTCCTCATCGATGCCGTGCTTGGCGACGATCTCACCCAGGATCCTCCGGGCCTCGCCCTCGCGATCCTCCTCGACGGCGCCGGCGGCCGCTCCGCCGACGGAGGCGGCGAAGGACGGGCTGCCGATGAAGAGCCCCTTCACGGTGGGCGGGCGCTGCGCGTCCGGGTCCTTCATGCCGTCTTTGAGCTGCTGGAGGTAGCGCACGGACTGCTTGAGGCGGTTCTTGGCGATCCGCTTGAGCACCTCGTCCGAGTCGACCAGCCCGTCGCGCTCCCCTTCCCCCCACTCCACGTAGGCGGCGGCGCTCGACCACGGGTAGCGCCACGGCCTTTCCTTCATACCCGCGCGCGCCGGCTCGAGATGGACCTGGCGGGTCACCTCGGTGAGGTACTCGTCCTTGTCGACGATCAGCGCCTTGTAGCGGCCCTGGAACACGTGGCCCGTCATGTGATGCGCCGCGTTGAAGTACTTCGTGTACACCGTGGAGAAACCCTGCATCACGCGCGAGAGGTTCGGCCGCCGGGTCTGCAGGACGATGTGGACGGCGTTCGGCAGCATGCAGTACGCGTACACGTTGAGCTCGAAGCGCTCCTTGTGCGCCTTGAGCAAGCCGAGGAAATACCGCCGGTCTTGGTTGTTGACGAAGATGTCCTGCCGGTTGTTGCCCTGCAGGATCACGTGATAGCAAGCGCCTGGAAACTGGATTCTCGCGGGTCGTCCCATTCCCGCAGGGTACTTCATGCCTGGCACTAAGATGATTAGACCTCGGGACCCGGGCGCGGTGGCATTGGTCCCTGGGTTCGGTGGGCCCAAAGGCCCGCGTTAGCGGGCCCAGCCTTCGAGGCCCCGCATGAGCGGGTTGAAGGCCGGCCGGTCCTGCTTCACCGAGGCGCCGCGGAGCTGATCGAGCTCGACCTCGCCCTGCTTCTTCGTGAGGTAGTCCTTGACGATGTCGCGGTAGGGGACGGTGAGGTCGCGCCGCTCTCCTCGGCCTTCGAGCGTGAGGATGTGCTCGTGGATGTCGGACCACTCCGGCGTGACGCGGCCGTTGCGCAAGGAGATCGCGCGGACGGCGGCGTCCTGCTTGAGCCGCGCGAACCGGGGCTCGGCGTTGACCATGTCCATGAACACGGGGTCCCGCTGCGCCAGGCGGACGTCCATGACGAGGCGGAAATTGCGGACGGTCCCCGGATTGACGCGGCCGAGGTCGATGCGGCCCTGGGCCTGGATGTTGTGGACCGAGGTCATGTCCTGCGGGTCGACGATGAGCATCTCCATCTTGTTGTAGCCGCGGAAGGCGTTCGGATCGCTGCCGCCTCTGACGCCCTTGAAGTTCAGGTCCAGGCCGCGGCCGCCGACGCGGGTGTCGAGCATGAGCACCTTCACGCGGCCGGTCGTGAGGTTGTGGAGGTTCGTCTGCTTGCTCACGTTGGCCGCCGGGTTATTCACGCGCAGCAGCTCGGCGTCGGAGAAGACCTGCGCGATCTGATCGTCTTTGAGGCCGGAGCGGGTCAGGACGTCGCGCACCGTCTTGAGCGTCCTCGTGTCGGGGAGGCTGAGCACGACGAGGCCGCCCGTCTCTTTCGTCGCGTTGAGCGCGTCGAGGATCGCCTGGTACTTGCCGGTCGGCGAGGAGTAGACGTCGAAGGAGAGGTCCTTGGCGCCGGTGGAGGCGAGCCGGTCGCCGGAGAGCCGGACGTTGTTCTCGCGCAGGTACTTCCGGAACTCGCCGCCGGCCGTGCCCGAGAGGCCGACCATGCGCACGTTCGGGTTGTCGCGGACGAAGTCGTTCATCGTGACGATGGCCTTGTGCTCGTAGGGCAGCGTCAGGTCCGTGCCGTAGTGGAGCTCCCAGAACCGGCGCGTCGGCGTGTCCATCGTCTCGAACCACTGGCCGTTGTGGACCGCGTTGACCTTCTTCGTGCCGTTGTCGAAGCGCTCCGTGGCCGGGTTGTCGGTGTAGCCGCGCGCCAGGTTGAAGAGCTCGCGCCGGACCCAGGTCTCGCCCGACGGGGTGACGCCGAGGAGCGCGTCGAAGCCCTTGGGCACCAGGCCGAACACGGGGACCGAGACGGAATGGTAGTGGAAGCCGCGCGGCCAGATGGCGGACGGCAGGATGTTCCACATCAGCTGCCAGCGCGAGGCGGGCGGGATGAACGGATCGGTGGCGACGGCGTGGAGCAGCCGGCCGGCGTACGCCCGCGTCAGACCCAGCGCCGACTCGTCGATCCCCCTAAACGGCGTGGTCTCGGCGAGGCGCGAGAGCTTCGAGGCGGGCCACTGCAAGGCCGGCACCTTCGCGGAGACCTTCGCGGCGAGCCGCGAGGCCAAGCGGACGCCGTACGGGAGCCCGGTCGCCTCGAACGCGGCGCGCACGCCGAGCTCGGACGTCGAGACTCCGTCGATGCGGGTGAAATGGGCCTTGAGCGCCGCGTCGGAGTCCATCTTCAACCTCTGGCCCTCGGTCCGCCATATCTGCGGGCGCGCGGACAGCTCCGCGGTCACGGCCTCGAGCGCGGCGATGTCGTTCTCCACCTGGACCGCCTGCGATCGCAGCTTGGAGGCCACCTTCGGATCGGCCGTCTGGCTCGCCTGGGCGTTGAGCTCACGGTAACGGGCGCGCAGCGCGCTCGCGTCGAAGCCCTTCTCCTTGAGCGCCGCCTGCCAGGCCTCGGCGTTCTCCGCGGCGCCCTTCTCGAAGGACTGCACGACCTCGGGCAGCTGCTCCTTCAGGAAGGCCTGGTTCTGCTCCATGAACTTCGCGAGCAGCTCCCGGGCGGCGACGTTCTTGAGCTCGGCCTCCCGGCGGAAGCCGGAGAGCTCGCCGAGGGACTGCTTCGCCTGAGCCTCCGCGGCGTCGGCCCTCTGGGTCAGCTCGGCGGCCTGCTTCGGCTTGGCGGTGGCCGCCTTCTCGCGGAAGACCTTCGCGTCGGCGAAAGACCGGTCGATCCGGCCGGAGGTCTCGCCGATCTTGGAGTCGATGCGGGCTAGCTCCTCGGAGGCCTTCTCCCACGCCTCTCGCGCGCTCTTGAGCTTCGCCGGCTCCTTCGATTCGATGGCCTTGCGCACCTGCTGCCCGCTGCGCCAGCCCTCGAGCTCCGTCCGCGCCTTCACGACGAGCTCGCGCGCCGCCGCGGCGCCGGGGTCCTTGCGGGACTCGAGCCGCTGCGCCCACGACTCGAGCCTCTCGACGAGCGCCTCGCGCTGCTTGGCGCCGCCCTGCTCCATGCGCTCCGGCGCCTCCATGCGCATCCGCGCGTCGTTTTGCGTGCGGAGCTTGGAGGCGTACAGCGGGTACATCCGCTCCTTCATCTTGGCGAAGATCGTGTAGATCGGGTTCTCGTGCTCGAGGGTGGTCTCGAGCACGGCGCGCCGCCGCAACGCGAGGTCGCGGACCCGGCCTTCCCAGCCCGGGCTCCCTTTCTCGGCGGTCGCGATCATATCCTCGCCGTTCTTCTTCAGCCAGTCCATCGCCTTCCCGCGGGACTCGAGCGCGGCGAGCTGCGCCTCGAGCGTCGCCACCTCGCCGTCGAGCTTGGCGGCCTCGGCCGGGTCGGACGAGCGCAGGGCGTTCGCCCGGTGCTGCTTCTGCCGCGAGTCGGTCCTGAGCCGGTCGACGACCTGCTTGGGGGCTTTGCTACCGCTCTTGAACTCCGCGCGCCACATCACGTTGTTCTGCTCGCTCATCAGCTTCCGGAGGTTCTGGGCGAAGCCCTTCGAGTCGACCGCCTTGCCGCCGCCGGTGTCCATGGCGGCGTCCCGGATCACCTTCGAGGCGTCGGCGAACTCGTTGAGCTGGGCGGCGTCGCGCCGGGTGCCCGACCGCAGCACCGACTGCTGCTCGGAGCCGAGGCGGCGCAGGCCGTCCGCCGCGGTGGTGGCGCGGCTCTGCACGGTCGGCGCGCCCTTGCCGCCCTTCGCCTTGCCGCCCAGCGCCGCGAGCGCGCCGTCGATCTCCTGGCGGGCGGCCAGCAGGGCCGGGCGAAGCGCTTGGGTCTGCGCCGACTTCACCATCTCCGGCACGGAAAGCTCGGCGAGCTGCTCGTTGATCGCCGTCTTCGCCTCGCCCAGCTTGCCGGTGAGCGTCTTGGCGCTCTTGGCCTGGCCGATGTCCTCGGCGAGCCTCGCGAGCCGGCCCTGCGCCTCGACGAACCTCGGGCTGCCCGCGCCGAACGCCGTCGTGGCGTCGAGGATCGCCAGCTGCCCGTCTAGGATCGTCTCGACCTGAGCCCGGACCTCGCCGAGCTCCGTCCCTCGGGCCTTCTGCAGCTTCTCTCCGAGCCGCAGCAGGCGCTCCGCGCCCTCGCCGAGCGCCCGCGTGAGATGGGGGTCTTGGGCCTTCATGCCTTCGAGGATCGTCTTCTGGCGGTTGCCTTCGAACCGCAGCTTCTGGCCGAGGTCCCTCGCCTCGCCGGTCAGGAGCCGCTCGACCTTCTCGATGCCGCCCTTCATGTTCCGGTAGGCGGGGTGCTCCTTCGAGACGTAGGCCGTCGTCTCGCCGATCGTGAGCGCGGGCTGCAGCGCCGCGCCGTCCATCTCGTCTCCGATGATCCAGTAGTCGTCGGCGCCGCCGCGGCCGCGCGTCTTGCCCGTGGCGATCTTCGTCTTGTGGTTCTCCCACGTGTCGATCTGCATCTCCGTGGTGAGCTTCTTGTAGCCGCGGAACTCCATGCGCGCCTGCGCCTCGAGGTTCGACAGGACCGTGAGGAAGACGACCTTCTTGCCCCCGCGCATCGCGGCGTCGGCGTCGGCGATCGGCAGGATCCCCTCATAGGCCAGCATGGTCTTGCCGCCGCCCGTCTTCAGCATCTGGAACACGCGGATGACCTCGGCGCCCTTCCCGCCGCCCGTGTTGATCCCGCCGACGAAGGTCATGAGCGCCTCGAACTGGCCGGGGCGCCAGCCGGGCAGCGCCGCGCCCTTCGAGTCGTGGAGGAGCCACGGGGCCGCGTCGAGCTCGCCGAGGACGTTCATGAGGGACTCGCGCTCGGCGGCCCCGAGCGCCGGGTCCTTCTCGATCCCCTGGCGGAGCCGGTAGAGCATCGCGTTGTAGGCGGTCGTCTGCTTGCCGGGCTTGGCCGGGTCGGGGACCAGCGTCGCGCCCTCGCCCTGGACCGGCACGTCCGGGGCGCGCTCCCCCTTCTTCCAGCCGTTGAGCTCGGTGAGCATCCGGTCGAGCCCGCGGGCGAGCGCCCGGTCGCCCTGGCCCTGCGCCTCGGACCGGCGCGCCTGCAGGAGCTCGAGCATCCGGCCGTGCGTGATCTCGACCTTATTGAAGGTGGTGAACCGCGACTGGATCGCGTCGAAGTAATCGAGCGTCTTGACGATGATCTCGCGCTCGGCCGGGCCGAGGCGCTCCCGGGCCGCCTTCCAGCGCGCGTCGTTGCGGAACTCGCCCACGAGCTCGTTCCACTGGATCTTCGTGTCCGCGTGGCCGGCGTTGCTCTCGTTGTTGACGCGCCACTCGGTCGTGCGGTCGATCATCCCGTTCATGACGTCGTTGAACTCGGCCGAGGTCTTCTTGGTCCGCCCGAGCGTCTCGAGCAGCTCACGCGCCTTCGCCACGACGTTGGACTCCGACTGCAGATACGGCCCGAGCCGGTCGTTGACCTTCGGCATGAGCTTCACCAGCTCCGTCGTCTCGGCGGAGCCGGGGAGCTTCTCGCGCAGCCGCGCCATGAGGCCCACGCCCTCGCCGTCGGGCCGCATCAGCCCGATCTCCTTGGCGTGCCGGTAGAGGACGCGGGCGACCTCCTCCGCGTGCTCCGGCCGGACGTAGCCGAAGCCCTCGACGTCGCGTCCGAGGTTCTTAGGATCGAGGATCTTGGCGGCGAGGTCCGTCCGCTTGATGATCGCTTCCTCGAACAGGGCGGCGGCCTGGTCGCGCACCTCGTCGCCGAGCGCGAGGCGTCCCACCTTCGTGACCTTCCCGTCCTCGTTGGGCATCCGGCTGACGCGCAAATACTCCCGGGGGTTCACCGCGGACGCGTCGATAAGGGACTTTCCCGTCTTCGGATCGATGCTGACCTTGCCGGTGATCTCGCTCGGGAGGATCTCGCGGATCGCCCGGTACTTCATGTCTTTGGTGACCGTGTAGGTCCCGAACGAGCCCTCCTCGGCCCACGGGTTCCACTGGAAGATCCGCTGGATGACCGGCACCTCCTGCTTGCCGAGCAGGTGGACCTGCTGTCCCTCCGCGGCGTTCGCGAGCACGTCGAGCTCTCCCCGCATCCGGAGCTCGTTTTCGCCCTGCGTCTGCCGGTGCGACATCGCGGACATCTGCTCGAGGCGCGCGGGGAACACGGGGAGCATGAGCCAGTAGGGGGCCATGAGGGCCTCCTGCTCGGCCATATGCGCCCGCTTGATCCGCCGCTCGAGGTTGTCGGCCTCGGCCGCGTTGAGCTGCCAGCTCGCGAAGTGAGCGACGCCGCCGATGCCGTGCGAGAAGATCATATACTTCGAAATGTTGTCCGCGAGGCCGAGCGAGGTCGCGCCCGCCGCGCCTCGTCCGCCCGACTTCACGGCGGCCTGCATCCACTCGTCCATGCCCGCCGAAAGCCTCAGCTTCGGGACCAGGCTGAACGCCCCGCCCAACGCGCCGCCCGCGGCGCAGCCGATCAGGGCCCCGTCTTCGCCGCCGACGAGGTAGCCCGCCCCGCAGCCCGCCAGGCCCCCGGTGAGGGTGGTGAGCTTCCAGCGGCCGTGGGTGAAGGCGGTCGTCGCGTCGATCGTCTTGAGGCCCAGGCCGACCGTGCCCCGGCTCGCCAGGTTCTCGCTCAACGGGCCGGTGAAGCGTCGCCCCTCGAAGACGCTCGACGGGAGGCCGAAGCCCATGCCGAGGAGCGGGTGCCAGCTCTCGAGCGACCACTTGGCGCCCATCTTCGCGCCTTGCAGGCCCGCGTCGAACGGGTTCTGGAAGGCCGACTCGCCGCCGGTCCAGACCCGCTGGGCGGCGCTGCCGTCGAAGACCGCGTTCCAGCCCTGGTCGCGACCGGCCGCGATCACGGTCCCGGCGCCCGCGCCGATCGCGAGCCCGACCAAGGGGTTGACCGGGAGCACCTTGGACGCCATCGCGCCCGCGGCGCCCCCCGCGAAGGCGTGCATCAGCGTCCCCTCGCTCAGGCCCTCGCCCATGTGGTTGACCGCGGTGAACCCGCCGGAGATCGAGCCCGCCATCCCGGTGAAGGCGCCGATGCGGGCCATGGTGATCGCCGTGCGCTTGGCGGTCGCGTCGAGGATGCGTATCGGCGCGCCCTTGATGCCGATCCGGCTCAAAAGCCCCCACTCGCTCCGGACCTTGCTCACGTGCGGGCTCAGCGCGATGAGGCGGACCGCCGAGTGGTCGAAGATCTCGCCGGCGGCCTTGGCGAAGAACCCGCCCGCTCGGACGACCGTCCTCGACGAGGCCGCGGCGCGGGTCGCGGTCGCGAAGGCGACGCGGCTCATGCCGGAGAGCAGCGCCCCGGCGGCCGGGGCGAAGACCGCGGTCGCCACCGACCACATCACGAACTGCCCGACCATGTTGACCCAGATGTGCTGGTTCGAGACGTGCTGGACGGACTCGCCGACCTTCCGGAACACCGCCTCGAGCCGGTCCGAGTCCTGAATCTCGCCGCCCCTCAGGCTCATGTCCCGACCGTGGGTCTGGATCGCGCGCGGATCGGCGGCGATGAGCCGCTGCCGCGCCTCCTCCCACTTGCCCGCCGCGATGAGGCGCGAGACGTCGGTGAAGGCCCCGCGGTAGCCGGCCAGCGCGTCTCGGTTCTTCAGGTAGCGGCCCTGGAGGTACTTGGAGTCGTCGGAGTCGAACTTCATGCCGTTCGACCAATAGTTGTGCGCGACGTTGAGGCGCTGGGAGGTCCACCGCCACGCGCCGTTGATCAGGCCCGTGTCCTCGTCCTCGGTGGTCTTGGAGAGCCCGGGCATGGAGGACCAGATCCGGAAGTCGATCTCCGCGTCGCCGAGCTCCTTCTGGGTCTGCGCGAGCATGCCCTGCACGCGCTCGAGCGCGGTCGCGAAGTCCGCGGTGTTGAGGGTGTTCGAGATCTGGTCGTAGGCCTTCTTCAGCCGCTGGACCCGCTGGAGGATGTCGAGGGCGCGCTGATGGTAGGCGTCCTTCTCCGCGCGGCTCATGCCCGAGTCCTCGATCGCCTTCTTCAAGGCCTCGTGGTCCGGAGCCGAGAAGTCGAGCCGCTCAACCTGCGCGTCCGCGCGCCAGCGCTGGCCCTCGAGCCACGACAGCGTGACGTACTTGCGCACGAGGAGCTCGGAGCGGGAGAGGTCCATGAACTGCTGCTGGGTGATGAAGTTCGTGTTCCCGAAGGCGTCGACGCGCGTCTTGTAGAGGCCGAGCTTATCCTCCAGGTTCTTGACGACCTCGAAGCGCGCGAGGAGCTTGCAATGGACCAGGTCGAGGTAGTTCCGGACCTTGCCTCCGCCGTTTAAGAACTCCTGAAGCTCGCCGGCGGAGCCCAGGAAGTTCTCGATCTTCTCTCCCTGCGCCTGCCGCTTCAAGAATCCCTGGACGATGCCGCCGCACGCCGCGTCGAACTGCGCGCCGCGGTTCGTGATCCACAGCTGCGAGAAGGTCTTGTTCTTGGCCTCCCGGAGCAACGTGGCCTCCAGCTTCGGGTCCTTGTACCACTGGTCGTCGCGGAACTGCTTGCCGAGGAGCTCGGCGAGGCGCGCCATCCGGTCGACCTTGAGCTGGAGCTTGGTCTCCTCGACCTGCTGGCGCATCGACCAGTAGTTCCACTCGAACATCTCCTTGTGGTAGCGTCCGTTGACCGTGACGAGGGGCGCGTTCGGCGGGCGCGCGGCGTTCATCGCGCGCTGCTGCTCCTCGATCTGGCGGTTCCACGTCTGCATCCCGCCCTCGTTGAAGTACTGCTTGGCCCGCGGGTCCTCGGGGCCGCTGATCACGCCCGCGGCCTGCAGGATCGCGAGCGCCGAAGGCACGTCGATCTCCTCTCCCGGCGGGAGCGGCTGGCCCAGCTTGGTCATCACCTCGCGCACGGCGCGGTCGCCTTCGGGGGTGATCGTCGGCTTGGTGGTCTTGATCAGCAGGCCGTCCTTGTCGTGGAACTCGAAGGCGTCGCCGCGGTCGACCTGGACGTAGCCCGCCGAGCCGGGGGCGAGTTCGTCGGCGCTCTGGGACGGCGGCTGCTGAGCGCCGAGGATGAGCGAGTGCAGCCGGCCGCCGAGGCCGTGGGCGTCCTCGGCGGAGCCGCCGGAGCCGATGTCTCCGACCTGGTCGGTGAAGCCCTGCAGGGCCTGCTGGATCTGAACCGCCTTTTGATCGTTGAGCGGGCCGCTCTCGCGGAGCTTCTCGAAGGCGTCGTCGAACGCCTTCACCTCCTTCGGCCGCGCGACGAAGTAGCGGAAGGCGGCGTCGCCCATCGGCGTCACCGCCCCGTGCCGGTCGATCATGTAGCTGCGGAGCGGGTCCTGCGGGCCTTTGAAGACGCCCTGCGCGTCGAGGTACTCCATCACGCGGCGGGGATCGAGGTTCGAGCGGAAGGCCGGCGCGGGAGCCTGCTGCGGCGTCGTGCCCGCGGCGCCCGCGAGCGGCTCGGCGGCGGCTAGGGCGACGAAGGCGCCGCCCGGCGCGGTCAGCGGGAGGGCCACGGCGAGGCCGATCGCGAGGGCTCGGGTCCAAAATCCCGCTTTCGGCTCCATGGCAATGAGCGTAGCCGGAAGGGCCCAGAAACGCCAGGGATCAAGGGCCTAGGCTTTGGGAGGGCCCCGGGCCCATGGGTCCTAGGACCTGGGGCCTATGAAACAGACGGCACTTCCGAGGGAGGCCGAACGGAGGAACGCGAAGGCACGCTGAGGAAGTCACGGAAAGGGGCGCGGAGGACGGAGACGCGGGAGGTGCGAAGGGCCTAGGAGTGTCCTCTACCGCGATCGCTGGAGGAAGATCCCGCCCTGGGGATGGACCGCTCCGGAGGCGATGCGTCCGGCCAGCCGCGCCAGCGCGTGAGCCAGCCCCGCCGGATCGGACGGCGGGATCGTGCGGCGGTCCACGAAGACGACGCCCGGCACCGCGACGCCTTCCTTCAGCAGGTCCGCCAGGACCGCGCTCATGTCGGCGATGTCGTAGGTCACGAGCAACCGGCCTTCTTCGACCGCCCTCCGGAATACGGCGAGGTCGTCGAGTCCCGCCATGTCAGAGCCCGCGACCGCGCGCGTGTCGACGCCTCTCGCCGACGCTAAGCGGGCGGCGCGCGGGCTGATCTGCTCGTCCAGGAGGAAGCGGGGACGCACTCAGACCCGCACCGTTTGCGCGAAGGCGGGGGCTCCGCCCGGGGGGCCTTCCTCCGGATAAGCCTCGATATAGGCTGCACCCGCGAGCACTTGTGAGGCCGTGAGATGCGGGTAGGCCGCCAACACTCGAGCCGCGTCGCGACCGTGGGCGACCCAGAGCATGTGCATTTCCCAGGCCGCGAGGCCCGTCCCCGTCACGTGAGCCCTGCGCCCGGACGGTTCCCAGCGGAAGTCGATCCCGGGGAAGCGCGCCGCGCGCAACCCCTCCTCGAGAAGGTGCGCGGCCGCGGCGCTCGCCGATATCCGATGGAGCCGCGCGTAGCGCTCGAGGCCCTCCCGGGTCTCTTCGGGCAGACGGGCCGCGAAATAGGACGTGCGCCGCTCTCTGACGCGGCCGGGCTTGGAGCGTCTCTCCATCGTGTTTACAGTGTAACACAGGAGAAACTACCCGTCAAGATTCGCGATCGAGCCCAAATCCTCAGTCACGTCGGGAGCCT
>JACQPK010000055.1 GCA_016207565.1 Elusimicrobiota bacterium | reverse complement strand
GAACTCGCCGTTCTCAACGGGGCGGACGCGCCGGGCCGCCTCCGCCGCGTCGTCGATCCGGCGCGCGGTGGGCTCGCACCCTCGAAGGCACGCGGCCGCCTCCTCCGCGACGAGCGGCCCCGAGCCGAGCCCGCCGAGCACGACGCGGCAGTCCGCGACGACGCCGCCGGTTGAGGTCACGGCGACGGCCACGCCGAGCGAGGCGAAGTCGAAGGAGCCGCGCCGGCGCAGCTTCCGGTAGGTCGAGCGCCGCGCGGCCGGTTCGAGCGAGACGGAGGCGATCAACTCCCCCGTGGCCAGGCGCAGCGGCGCGCAGCCGTCGTCTTGGTAGAGGTCCTCGAGCGCCGCCTCGCGCTCGCCGCCCTCGCCCACGACGCGGACGCGAGCCCCGAGGGCGATGAGCGCGGGCGGGAGGTCCCCGGAAGAGACCGACCAGCAGCGGGTCGAGCCCGGGGCGGCGCGGCAAGGGGCGTCGGCGTGCGTCTTCAGGCAGAAGCCTTGCGCCTGCCGCCACGAATCGCTTTGGTCGTAGAACGTGCAGCGCGTCTCGAGAGCGAGGTTCCCGCCGAGGGTCGCCTGAGCGCGGATCTGCGGCGTCGCGACGGAAGCGGCCGCCTCGCGCAGCGCCGCGAGCCCCGGCTCGGAGAGCTCCGCCAGCTCCGCGATCCGCGTGCCGGCGCCGATCACCAGGCGCCCGCCGCGCCGGCGGATGCCCCCGTACCCGGGGACGGCGCCCAAGTCGACGAGCGTCCGGGCGGAGAGCTGGCGCCGCTTGAGCTTGGGGACGACGTCGGTACCGCCCGAGAAAAGCCGCGCCCCCGCGCCGCCTTCGGCCAAGAGCCGGGAGGCCTCCGCCAGGCTGCGCGGCGCGACGACGCGGACCTTCGGCAGGCGCAGCATCTTACGCCGCCGCCTCCAGCTCGTCCGTCACGCGGATCGGCTCCGGGAAGGGCACGTCCGGGAGTCGCTCCGGCCCGACCCGGCCGGCGCCGCCGCGAGCCTTCGCGTCGAGCGCGGCGAGGACCTTCTCGGCCGTAAAGGGCGTCGAGTCGATCCGGACGCCGACGGCGTCGTAGATCGCGTTGGCGATCGCGGGGACGACCGGGATGAGAGGCCCCTGGCCGACCTCCTTGGCGCCGTAGGGCCCGCCCGCGTCCTGGGACTCGACGAGGCGGATGTCGAGCTCCGGCATCTCGAAGATCCCCGGCACCTTGTAGTCGAGCATCGAGGGCCGGCGGTGCAGGCCGTTGGCGTGGTAGGTCTGCTCCTCGGTCAGCGCCTCGCCCAGGCCCATGTGGATGCCCCCTTCGACCTGTCCGAGCACCGAGGCGCGGTTGAGGGCGCGGCCGATGTCGTGGGCGAAGTGGATCTTCTCGACCGAGACCCGGCCCGTCTCCGGGTCGCAGGAGACTTCGGCCACGCAAGCCGAGAAGCTGTAGGCGGGCGAGACCCCGACGCCGGCGCCCTTGAACTTCCCCAGGCGCTTCGGCGGCGTGTAGGCGCCCCAGGCCTCGATGGGGGCCCGCTTCTTGAGCGCCGCGCGCAGGGCGGCCTCGAACGGCTTACCCGCGCCGCCGAGGCGCTCGACCTCGGCCTTGAGGTTCTCGGCGGCCTGCTTCGCGGCGTTCCCCGCCATGAACGTCACGCGGCTCGAGTAGGAGCCCAGGTCTAGCGGCGTGAGTGCCGTGTCGGCGGCGACGAGCCGGATGCGCTCGAGCGGGAGCCCGAGGACCTCCGCCGCCACCGTGACGACGACCGTGTCCGATCCTTGGCCGATGTCGGTGGCGCCCGAGTAGAGCGTGAGCCGCCCGTCGAGCGTCGCCTCGATGCGGATCCGCGAGTGCGGGCCGTCGTTCCAATAGATCGGCACGCCGGCTCCGGAGAGATACGAGCCGAGCGCGAAGCCGAGCCCGCGGCCGCGGCCGAGCCTTCCGCGCCGCCGGCGGAAATCGGAGGCGCGGGCCACCTCGCCCACGCACGCGCGCAGGCCGTTGGAGCCGAGCTTGAGCTTGTTGACCGTCACCGAGTCGGGGTCGGTGAGGTTCTTGAGCCGGAGGTCGATCGGGTCCACGCCGAGCTCGACGGCGACCTTGTCGAGGTGAACCTCGAGCGCGAAGCGGGGCTGCGGGATGCCGTGGCCGCGCTTCGGCCCGCACGGCGGCTTGTTGGTCGTGAACCGGGCCGCGCGGAACGCGTAGCGCGGGAGCTTGTAGGTCGTCGGCTGCAGCGCGCCGTGGTAGTACGTGCACACGACGCCGAAGCTGCCGTAGGCGCCGCCGTCGAGGCACGCCTCGAAATCGAGGTCCAAGAGCCGGCCGTCTTTCGTCCACGCGGAGGCGACGCGCATGAGGGAGGGATGGCGCCCGCGGTGGCAGTAGAAGACCTCCTCGCGGGTGAGCGCGAACTTGACCGGGCGCCCGAGCCGCCGCGCGAGCTCGGCCGCGCAGAGGTCGTGCGAGAAGGGGTCGAGCTTTCCTCCGAAGCCTCCGCCCAAGGACGGCACGATGACGCGGACGCGCTCCTCGGGCATGCCGAAGACCTTCGCCACGATCTGCCGCAGATGGAAAGGCGTCTGGCTCGAGCAGCGCAGGATCAGCGTCTCCCCTTCCCAGACCGCGAGCGCGGCGTGCTCCTCGAGCGGGAGGTGCGTGTTCCCTTCGTAGAAGAAGAGGTCCGAGCGCTCGAGCGCCGGAGCGTCGGCCGGTCGCGAGCCGAACTCGTAGCTGATGGCCTTGTGCAGCCGGCCCTCGCCTTCTGCGGGCGCGGACTCGGAGGCCGCCGCGTCGATGGTCAGGCACGCAGGCCTGACGCGGTAGACGACGGAGATGCGCTCGAGGGCCTCCTGCGCGGTCGCCTCGTCGTCGGCGGCGACCGCCGCGACCGGCTCGCCCACGTAGCGTACGCGGCCCTGCGCGAGCGCGGCCTCGTCCTGCGACACGGGGAGGATGCCGTAGCGCGCCGGCAGGTCCTTGCCCGTGATCACGCCGCGAACCCCCGGCAGCGCCAGCGCCGCCGACGCGTCGATGGAGACGAGCTCGGCGTGGGCGTGGCGGCTGCGCAGGAGGCGCCCGTGGAGCATCCCCGGCAGCGTCAGGTCGTCGGTGTACTTCGCCCGTCCGGTCGCCTTGGCCCAGGCGTCGACCTTGCGGGGGCTGCGGCCGACGTGCCTAAACCCGGGCGCCACGCCTCGCCCTCAGCTTCTTGGCGGCGGCCTTCACCGCCTCCAGGATCCGGTAGTAGCCGGTGCAGCGGCAAAGGTTGCCGGAGAGGGCCTCCTTCGCGCACGCGCCGCCGCCCGAGCACCGGTGCCCCTTCGCCTCCAGGTGGGCCTTGGACGCCAGGATCATGCCGGGCGTGCAGTAGCCGCACTGGATCGCGCCGCTGTCGGCGAACGACCGCAACAAGGGATGCGACTCGGGCACGCCCTCGATCGTCGTCACCTCGCGCCCCGCCACGCGGTGCGCCAAGGTGAGGCAGGCGTAGACCGGAGTCCCGTCGAGCAAGACGGTGCAGGCCCCGCACTCGCCCGACTCGCAGCCGTGCTTGGTGCCGGTGAGCGCGAGGTCCTCGCGGAGGACCTCCAGCAGCGTCCGTCCCCACTCGACGTCGAGCCTGCGGCGCTTGCCGTTGACCCTCAGGATCACGCGGCCTCCAGGACGGCGGCGATGCCTTGGCCGCCGCCGATGCAGGCGGACGCGACGCCCCAGCGCTTCTTCCGGCGCCGCAGCTCGAGGAGCGCGGTCAGGATCAGGCGCGTCCCGGTCGCCGCGAGCGGGTGGCCGACCGCGATCGCGCCGCCGTTCACGTTGACCTTGTCGCGGTCGAGGCCGAGCAGCCTCTCGACCGCGAGGTACTGCGCCGCGAAGGCCTCGTTGATCTCGAAGAGGTCCACGTCGGACAAGGCGAGCCCGGCGCGCTTGAGCGCGAGCGCGATGGCGGGCACGGGGCCGATGCCCATCTCCTTGGGCGGCACACCGGCCGCGGCCCAGGAGACGAGCCGCCCGAGCACGGGGAGCCCCCGCTCGCGCGCCGCCTTCCCGGAGGCGAGCACGACCGCGCAGGCCCCGTCGACGACGCCGGAGGCGTTGCCGGCCGTGACGCAGCCGTCCTTGGAGAAGGCGGGCCGCAGCCCGGCGAGGCCCTCGAGCGAGCAGTCTTCCACGCAATGGTCGTCGGCGGCGACCGGCTTGGCTTTCCCTCCGTCGAGGTCGACCGGCACGAGCTCCTCCTTGAAGAGGCCGGCGTCGCGCGCCCGGACGAACTCCCGGCAGCTCCGGACGGCGAAGGCGTCCTGAGCCTCCCGGCTGATCGAGTGGATCCGGGCGAGGTTCTCGGCGGTCTGCGCCATGTTGAGCCCGGCGATCGGGTCGTGGAGCGCGCTCAGGAAGGTGTCCTCGAACTGGAAATGGTTGAGCTTCACCCCTCCCCGCAGCCCGCGCACCACGAAGGGGGCCTGGCTCAGGTTCTCCGAGCCCCCCGCCGCGACCAGCTCGGCCTCCCCGAGCCGGATCATGCGGGCCGCCGACACGGCGGCTTCGATCCCGGTGCCACAGATGCGGGTCACGCTCAGCGCCGGAACGGTCTCCGGGACCCCGGCCAGAAGCGCGACGTGCCTCGCGGCGTAGATCGCGTCGGGGCTCGTCTGCAGCGCGTTACCGAACACGACGTGGTCGAGCCGGCCGGCCTCGACGCCCGAGCGCTCGAGGGCCGCGCGCAGGGCGACCGCGCCGAGCCTCAGCGCCGAGACGTTCTTGAGCGCCCCCCCGGGCCTGCCCGCGCCGGTCTTGCCTCCCGCCCACTCGGCGAACGGGGTCCGGGCGCCGGCCAGGACGCACACGTCGGAATCGGATGTTTCCATAGGCGCTCCGAAACCATATCCTCTCGCAACGCAAAGGCCGCCGGGGGTGGCCCTTGCGTTGCGAGGCGGATTGGACCCCGTCCCCACGGAGCCAACCCATGGCCGTCGCCACCGCCGAAAAACTCGAGACCCCCACCTCGCGCGACTTCTACTTCTCGGACGAGCTCTGGTTGAGCGAGGACGAGAAGCTGGTCCGCGACTCGGCCCGCCAGTTCGTAGCTGCCGAGCTCCTGCCTCGCATCCGGGCCTGGGACGAGGGGAACCTCGCGCCGTTCGCCAAGGGCGAGGAGCTCACCCGCCACCTCGCGAAGCGGATCGCCGGCGCCCTAAATCTCTTCGGCGCGACGCTCCCGGAGCTGGGGAAGTACGTGGGCGAGGCCGAGTTCATCCCGATGACGCCCTCGGCCTACGGCGCGGCGATGCGCGAGATCGAGTACGCCGACACCGCGATCCGGAGCCTCGCCTCCGTGCAGAGCTCGCTGGGGATGTACGCGATCTACGCCTACGGCTCGGAGGAGCAGAAGAAGAAGTGGCTGCCGCCGCTGTACCGCGGCGAGAAGCTGGTCTGCTTCGGCCTGACCGAGCCGCAGGGGGGCTCGGACCCGGGCAACATGAAGACGCGCGCGGAGAAGACGCCGGGCGGCTGGACGCTCGACGGCAGCAAGGTCTGGATCACCAACGGCTTCGCCGACGTCGCCGTCGTCTGGGCGCGGACCCCGGAGGGCATCCGCGGCTTCCTGGTGGAGAAGGGGACGCCGGGGTTCACGGTGCGCCACGAGGTCAAGTGGGCCATGCGCGCCGGCACGGCCTCCGCGCTCACCTTCACCAACTGCCGGCTCCCTGAAGGCAGCCTCCTGCCGAAGACGGTCGCGGCCCCGGGACAGGACCTCAAGTCGCCTCTGCGCTGCCTCTCGGAGGCGAGATACGGCATCTGCTGGGGCGCGGTCGGAAGCGCCCGCGCGTCGGTCGAGGAGGCGATCCGCTTCGCGAAGGACCGCGTCCTTTTCGACAAGCCGCTCGCGGCCAAGCAGGCGGTGCAGGAGAAGCTCGTCTGGTGCCTAAACGAGACCGAGAACGCGAACCTCGTCGCACTGCAGCTCGGGCGGCTGAAGCAGCTCGGCAAGCTTCACTTCGGGCACATCTCGCTGGCCAAGTACAACAACGTCGACAAGGCGATCCAGGTGGCCCAGCGCTGCGTGGACGTCCTGCCGGCCGACGTCTTCACCTTCGAGGCCTACGACGCCGGGCGCCACCTCCGGAACCTGCAGATCGTCAAGAAGTACGAGGGCGCCCACGAGATCCACTCGCTGGTCGTGGGCCGCGCGATCACCGGCGTCTCCGCGTTCTAAGGAGGGCTCGGAACGGCGAGCCGTCGTTCGCAGGGGACTCAGGTGCCCGAGACGGGCAAGCCCGCAAGTGCTAGAATTCCGGCGTGATCGCCCCGGCGCTACTCCTGGCGCTGCTCACCTCACCGGGTCCGTCGAGCGCCCTCACCCCCCCGGACGAGCTCGTCTACGCCCTGGCCGACGACATAGACTCGCTCGACCCGCATTGGGCCTACGACGCGGTCTCCTACCTGCCCATCAACCAGGTCTACGAGAACCTGATCGACTTCGAGGGCGCTTCAACCCACGAGTTCGAGCCGACTTTGGCGTCGCTGGTGCCGACGACTTCCAACAGCCTGCTCTCCAAGGACGGCCTTTCGGTCGCCTTCCCGATCCGAAAAGGCGTGAGGTTCCACGACGGCTCGACGATGACCCCGGAAGACGTGAAGTACTCCTTGATGCGGTTCATGCTGCTGGACCGCGACACCGGGCCCTCGCAGCTCCTCCTGAAGCCCCTGACCGGACGCTCCAGCGCCCGCCTGGCTGACGGGCGGCCGGACCCCGACGCATTCCGGGAGGCGGACCGGGCCGTCAGCGTCGAGGCCGGGGCCGTGGTCCTCCGGCTCAAGAAGCCCTTCGTCCCGCTGCTCTCGGTCCTCGCGCAGTTCGCTCCGGTCGTCTCGAAGTCCTTCGTCGCGGCCCACGGCGGGTGGGACGGCACGCTCGAGGGCCTCGACGGCCACCAGAACCCGGCGCGCGAGGCTTCGACGCTCTTCGCGCGGGCCGACGGGACAGGGCCCTTCCGCCTCTCGTCCTGGGATCGGGCCAAGCGCAGCCTCGCGCTCGAGCGCCACGCGGGGTACTGGGGCGAGCCGGCCGGGCTCCCGAAGGTGAGGATCCTGAGCGTCGAGGACTCCCGGCCTCGCCGGCGCCTCCTCTGGCACGGAAACTGCGACATCGCGGTGGTGGAGCGCCGCTACCTCCCCCAGTTCCAGCCGCGGCAGGACGTCGTCCTCCTGGAGGACCTGCCGTCCATGGAGGCCCACAACGTCCTCTTCCTCAATCAAGCGGTCCGGGCCGGACCGAGCGCCCACCTCGGCTCCGGCCGCCTCGACGGCGCGGGCGTCCCGCCCGACTTCTTCGCGGATCTGGATACGCGCCGAGGCTTCCGAGAGGCCTTCGACTATGCGCGGTTCATCCGCGAGGGCTACCAGGGGAAAGCCCAGCGGGCGCACGGGCCGATCCCGCCCAGCGTCTTCGGGTGGGTCGAGACGCCGCCTCCCGCCGCGAGCGCTGCCCGCGCCGAGCAGTTCCTCCGGCGCGCTCATCAGGGACTCCTCTGGGAGAAGGGGTTCCTCCTGACGGTCGCCTGGACCAAGGGGCGCTCGGACCGCCGCTTGGCTTGCAAGATCTTGAAGGAGGCGATGGCCGCCATCCAGCCTCGGTTCAAAGTGCGGTGCCTCGAGCTGACCGCGCCCGAGCTCCTGGCCGCCTTCAAGGATGGAAGGCTCAGCGCGTTCATCTACCGCTGGGCGCTCGACTATCCCGATCCCCACAACGCGGTCGAACCCTTCCTCCACTCCGCCGGGGTCTTCGCCTCGAAGCTCGGCTACTCGAACCCGCGAGCCGACCGATTCATCGAGGAAGCCGCCTCGGAGCCCGATCCCGCCCGCCGCAAGGAGCTCTACTTCGAGCTCCAAGCGCTCGCGGGCATCGACGTTCCTTATATCTTCACGGTGGACGCCTACAACCTCCTCGCCCACCGCAAGGACATCGAGGGCTGGATCTACAACCCCATCGAGCCGCTCGGCCGCCTGCACCGGGTCACCAAGCGCCGCTGAGCCGATAACCCAGTTCTCAGTTTGATCTCGTTTCCCCCGTCGGCCTTCAGGCGAGGAAACCGAACACCACGACGCCGAGCGCGGCCCAAGCCACGAGCGCGATCATCTCGTAGCCCAGGATCTCCCGGAACTCCACCTTGGCGATCGCCAGGAGCGGCAGGCAGAAGAAAGGCTGGAGGAGGTCGGTGAGCATGTCCCCCCAGGCGTACGCCAGGACGACCGTGGAGAACTTCACGTCGAGCGTCTTGGCGGCCTCGAGGAGATACGGGGCCTCCACCGCCCACTTCGAGCCGCCCGAGGGGATGAAGTAGTTGAGGATCGCCGAGTATGTGTAGACCACGAGCGGAAAGCCCTCGGCCCCTCCCAAGGAGACGAAGAACTGACCGAGCTTCACGTCGAGCCCGCAGCCCTTAATGAGACCGAACACCCCCGCGTACAGCGGATACTGGAGGATGATGCCGTGCGCGTAGCCGGCGGCGCGCTCGGAGGCCGCGGCCAGCGCCCCCGGGTTCGGGTAGGATAAGAACGCGATGGAGATGAAAAAGAGGTTGATCTTGTTGAAGGTGAGCGTGAAGCCGTTGGCCGAGTAGTCGAGGAGCAGCCAGCCGAGCCCGAGCAGGCCGAGTGCGCCGTTGCAGGCCCAGGAGCGCTCGACCATCGCGCTGAGAGTCCGCGCGTTCGAGAGCCGGACCTGGGGCAGGTCGTGGAAGGACTTCAGGGCCTCGGCGTCGACATGGCGGACGTGCGCGGCGTCCGGGTAGAGGGCCCACGCCAACGCCACCGCCATCAGAAACGAGACCGCGATCAGCGCCAGGTTGAGCGGCGAGAACGTCGTCTGGGAGAGCGGGATCAGGCCGACCGTCGACTCCAGGAAGTGCTTAGGGGTGGCCATCAAGAGCGTGGCGGAGCCGGAGAGCCCGCCGTGCCACGAGGCCCCCATGCCCCAATACGCCACCGCGACGAGCAGCGGGTAATGGACCTTCGGCTGGCGCAAGGCGATCCGGCGCGCCAAGAACGCGCTGCCGATGAGACCCAAGCCCCAGTGGACCCAGCACAGCGCCATCGACAGGAAGGCCAGCCACACGACCGCCCCTCGCGGCGAGCGCGGCACGCCGGCCAGCGCGTCGAGCCCGCGCCTGAGAAACGGCGACTCGGCCAAGAGCGAGCCCGAGATCATGATCAGGGTCATCTGCATCGCGAACTCGAGCAGCGCCCACACGCCCCCGCCCCACGAGTGGAGGGCTTGCAAGGGCCCCGCGTCGGTCAACGCGAAGGCCATGCCGAACGCGACGAAGGTCAGGATGCAGGAGATCGCCAAGGCCGACGGGATCCAGCGCTCGCTGAAGTCGTTGAGAGCCAGGGCCAGGCGCGTGAGAACCGACACAGGCCCCAATTATCTTAAAATTCCGGCATGCAACGGAATAACGCAACGTGGTGCCAGGCACCATGGTGCATTATTGCCGTGCTGCTCGCGGCGTGCGCGACGCGGCCCGCGGTCGAACTCGACCGCCGCCTGCCGCCCCTCCATGAGGCGGCCCGCGAAGGCGACGCCGCCCTGGTCGTCCGCCTCGCCGACGGCGGGCACGACGTCGACGCCCGCGACCGCAAGGGACGCACGCCCCTGATCGTCGCCGCCGAATGGGACCGTCTCGAGGCGGCCGAGGCCTTGATCGACCGGCGCGCGCTCCTCGACGCCCAGGACGACGAGGGGACCACCGCCCTCATGCGCGCGGCCGAGGCGGGGAACGCCCGGCTCGTGCTGCTCCTGCTCGACCACGGGGCGGATCCGGAGGTCCGCGACCGGCGCGGGCGCAACGCCCGCCATCGCGCGTCTACTCCCGAGGTCCGGCGGGCCCTCGCCGAGCGGCGGTAGGCTCCGCCCTCCTTGCACACCGGCGTCCAGAGGCCGCCACACCGATCCTCGGGGTTTCCTCTATAATGGGGCCATGATCCACGACGCGGCCGGATCCATCCCCGGCTGGGAGCAGGTCTGGGAGGGACCCGAGCCCACCGCGGCTCTGGCCGAAGAGATGCTCCACGGCAACGGCCTGGTCGTCAAGCGCCGGCAGACGACCCCCATCCGCCTCTTCGTCCCCGTCGCCGACGCCGACATCGCCCGGGCGCTTCTGCGCGATCGAGAGGCGTAAGCCCGTGAGCATTCGGTGAACGCGATTTGGTACCCTCCCGGGTGCCGATGACGGTCCGGGAACTCATCCAACTCGCGGACGCGAACTCCACGGCGGTCCTCGCCGGCTTGGCGGCGCCCTCGGTCGTCGCGCTGGCGGCGGGCCCGCTCCACGGGCCGCTGCGCGGCGGGGAAGCTCCCTGGAAGTACGTGTACTCGGCGCTGATTTACGCGGTCTGCATCCCGGGCACGTTCTCGGCGAGCCTCCTGGCGTACGCCTTCACGGTCACGCGGGAGAACCTGCTCGACGCCAGCCTCGTCGTCTACGTCGCGCCGCTCATCGGCATGGCCGTGTGCCTCTCGATCATGGCGCACAACGTCGACTTCGACCAGGTCCCCGGGTTCGACAAGATCTTCGGACTCATCGGGCTCCTCGGGTTGACGTTCCTGACCGCGCTGCTGATACAAAAAACCCGCATCGGTATCGTCTTTTTCGGGTCCATCGGGACCCTTTTGGTG
>JACQPK010000504.1 GCA_016207565.1 Elusimicrobiota bacterium | reverse complement strand
TGCTCGGGGGCCATGTAGGGAGGCGTGCCCCAGGACTCCGCGCGGGTGAGTCGAGCCACGGTCTGGCTCGCTTGGTGGGCGAGCCCGAAGTCCATGACCTTCGCGGCCCCCTGCGGGGTGATCATGATGTTCGCCGGCTTGAGGTCCCGGTGGATGACCTTGTTGGCGTGCGCGAAGTCGAGCGCCGAGCCCACCTGCTTGAGCAGCGCCGTCGCCTGGTTCAGCCCGATCCGGCCGACGCGCTGCAGCGCGAGGTGCAGCGGCTGCCCGGTGACGAGCTCGAAGACGAGCAGGAAGTCCGTTCCCTCGTTGACGATCGCGTAGATCTCGACGATGTTGGGGTGCTTGAGGCCCGCGACCATCCGGGCCTCGTCCAGGAACATCTTGAGGTCCTTCTCGTTCTGCCGCAGCTCGGCGCGCAGCTGCTTGATCGCCACCTTCCGCTGCAAGGCCTGGTCGGTCGCCTCGAATACGAGCCCCATGCCGCCGCGGCCGAGCTCGCGGTCGAGGCGGTAGTTCTTGCCGACGACGCTTCCCGGCCCGACGGGCCCGGACGCCGCGGCCCCCCGGCGCCGCCGCAGGAGCCCGAACACCGCGCCCCCCAGGAGGAGGCAGCCCGCCGCGGCCGCGATGCCCGCGCGCTGCAAGGACTTCCTGCGGGCGATCTCGTCCGCGATCGCCTGTTGGCGGGCGGCGTAGGCCTCCTCCTCCTCCGCGAGGATCGACCGGAGCTTCAGCCGGAAGTTGCGCATCTCCTCGCCGAAGTACGCCAAGCCGATGGCGTTGCCGATCTTCGCCTTCGTGTTGCCCGTCATGCCGCCGGTCAACAGCGCCTGGAGATCGGCGGTCTGCTGCATCTTTTTCAGTGAGTTGAAGATCTGGAGCTGCTCGTCGAACTCGCTCTTGCCTTCGAGCAGCACGCGGCGGAGCTCGTTGCGCTCCACGTCGATCGCGGAAAGGTCGGCGAGGCTCGGATACCCGCCCCGCAGCGTGTCCAGCCGCTCCATCGGCGCGAGGAGGTCCTTCGAGCGCCGGCGCAGCTGCTCCATCAGGTTGTTGGTCGTCTGTTCGACCTGGTTGGAGGGGACGTTCAGCTGGTCGGAGCTGTCGCCCTTGTCCAGAAAAGTGCGGAGATCGTCGACCGAGAGGTTCTTGGCCTTCCGGATCGACTTTCGGTCCTCGGTGAGCTCGTCCGCCCCGCCAGGCACGGCCGCGGCCAGGCATAGGACGGCCACCCCCCCCGCCACCCAAACCCAGCGTCGCATTGCGTTTCTATCCGGTGCGTGCCTGGCCTCGCCGTTACACCAGCCTATCGAGGCCTGGCACGCTACCTCAGTGTAGGGGGCCCCCCCGGCGCTGTCAATGCTTCTCTGTTATAATCTTGCGGTCTCATGACGATCAGGCTCAAGCTGACGCTGCTCGTGTCCGCCCTGGTGACGGCCGCCATCGGGCTGGCGGCCGCGATCCAGTTCTTCGGCGAGCGGTCCGCCCGGCGGGCCGAGATCGAGGCGTTGGCGCAGCGCCGGGCGGTCGACTACGCGGACGCGGCCGAGGCCGCGGTCGTGATGGACGTGACCGACCAGCTCTCCAGGGCCTTTCGCGAGGTCGCCGCCGAACACCACCTCCTCTTTCAGGCGCTGGTCCGCGCCGACAACAAGACGCTCTGGCGCGAGGCGGTCGAGGGCTTCAGCGAAGGGTTAAACGAGGCCGGCGTCCGCGCCGTCTTGGGGACCGGGACGCCGCTCCGCTACAAGCGCGTCGACGGCGAGCGCGAGGTCGAGGAGTGGGTGATCCCGCTCAAGGCGAAGTCCGCGGCCGCGACCGGCGTCACCGGCACCCGGCCGCTCGGCGTCGTCTTGCGGGTGGGCTTCGACCTGAAGGCGGTACGGAGCGCCGCCGCCGACGCGTCCGCTCCCGCGATGCGGCGGCTGGCCTGGGCGGGGCTCGCGAGCCTCATCCTCGGCCTGCTCGGGGCGACGTGGGTGTCCACCAGCTTCACGCGTACGATCAAGAAGCTCATGGCCGGCGCGCAGGAGGTGGCCGCGGGCCACTTCTCGGTCCGCGTCATGACGCGTCGAGGCGACGAGCTCGGCGACCTCTCCAACGAGTTCAACGAGATGGGCCAGAAGCTCGCCGAGCTCGAGGCGCTCAAGGACAGCTTCCTCGCGAAGATCACCCACGACCTGCGCAGCCCGCTCGGCGCGATCGTGTGCTACGCGGACGTGATGCTGATGGGCGCGCAGGGGCCGCTCACGCAGAAGCAGCAGGACTCGCTCAAGCTGATCACCGCCAGCGGCAACGATCTCGCCGAGCTCATCAACAACATCCTCGACCTGACCAAGCTCGAGGCCGGAAAGATGGCGTTTTCGGCCTCGGAGGTCCGGCTGCGCGCGAAGGCGCAGCAGGTCGTCGACCTCCTCAAGATCAAGGCCGACGAGTTCGGGGTGCGGCTCGACGCCGACGGCATCCCGCCCGATACCACGGTCTGGGCCGACGAGCAGGCCCTGGGCCGCCTGCTCTCCAACCTCGTCTCGAACTCGCTGAAGTTCACGCCGAAGGGCGGCCGGGTGTCGCTCGGCTGGCAGCGCGGCGAGGGAGGGACGGACGTGATCGCCGTCCGGGACACGGGCATCGGCATACCGAAAGACAAGATCGACACTCTCTTCCAGAAGTTCTCGCAGGTCGAGGAGACGATGCACAAGGTCCGCTTCGCGCGCGGCACGGGCCTCGGCCTCGCGATCTGCCGCGAGATCGCCGAGGGCCACGGCGGCCGCATCTGGGTCGAGAGCGAGTATCAGAAGGGCTCGGCCTTCTACGTGGCGCTGCCGGCCAAGCAGGGAGTCGCGGCGTGATCCTGGTGGTGGAGGACCCGCGCGAGTACGGCCGGCTCATCGAGTCCGCGCTGTCGACCTTGGGCGTGCCCATCGCCTCGGCGGCCACGGGGGCGGACGCGCTCCGGCTCGCGCTCGAGCGCCGGCCGAAGCTCGTGGTCGCCGACGCGGCGCTGCCGGGCGCAAGCGGCTTCGAGCTCTGCCGCGTGTTCCGGGAGAAGGCGGAGCTCGCCGGGATGCGCGTCCTCGTGGTCAGCGGCGCGCACTGCCCCGAGGAGGCGCCGCTGCGGCTAGCGGGCTTCGCCCCCGATCTCGTCTTGACGAAGCCGTTCCGCGTCGCCGAGCTGCACGCCGCCGTCGCCCGGCTCTACCCCCGCTAGGGTCAGACCCTTTGTCAGGATTCCGTCAGGTTTCGCGAAAGGGAATCCCGCCAAGGCGCAAATCCTGACGGAATCCTGACAAAGGGTCTGACCCTAACCGAGGTAGCGGAAGCCTTTGCCCGGGACGCTCTGGATGCGGAGCGCGAGCTCCGGGCCGACTTTCTTGCGCAAGTTGTGGACGTGCGTGTCGACCACGTTGTCGACCGTCACCGAGCGCCAGAGGTTGTAGATGATGTGCTTGCGGGTGAGCACCTGCGGGCGCTTGCGGACCAGGAAATAGAGCAGCTCGAACTCCTTGACCGTAAGGTTCGGCATCGACTGGTCCTTGAACTTGACGATGTGGCTCTTGAGGTCGATCGTCAGGTCGCCGGCCTCGAGCACCTCGGTCTCGCCGGCGTCGATCTTCACGCGGCGCACGAGCGCGGCGACCCACATCAGGACCTCTCGCGGCTGGACGGGCTTGACGAGGTACTGGTCCGCGCCGGCCTCGAAGCCGCCGGACTTGTCCTCGATCCGCCCTTTGCCCGTGAGCATGATGACGGGCGTCGTGAAGAGGGTCTTGGAGGCGCGGATCTCCTTGCACAGGTCGAGGCCGGAGC
>JACQPK010000475.1 GCA_016207565.1 Elusimicrobiota bacterium | reverse complement strand
GGGCGGCGGGCGGGGGGGTGGGGCGGCGGGCGGCGTTCTGGGTTGGGGGGGGCCGGGGGCCGCGTTTGGGGCGGGGCCCGCGTCCCCGGCGAACTCACACCGGTTCCGGCCGCCACAACCGCCGGCGATGCACGCCGTGAATGCCGGCGATGCTTGTCGTAATCGCTGGCGATGCTTGCCTTAGGCGGCGGCGGGGAGGAAGCGGTCGGGGGTGTTGGTGAGGATCCCGTCGGCGCCGGACGCCGCGGCGAGGACGGCCGCGCGGGCGCTGTCGACGGTGTAGACGTAGACCTTCATGCCGGCGGCGTGGGCCGACTCGGCGAAAGCGGCGAGGCCGGGCTGGAGCGCGATCGGCTCGATCGCCTCGGCGCGGAGGCGGACCGCGGCCTCGAGCGCGCGGGACGGTTCGTGGGAGAGGCGATGGGGACCGAGGCAGCGGGTGAGCGCGTTGTCGAGCTTCAGCCAGAGCGTGAGGTAGCCGAGCGCGATCCGGCCGTCGAGCGCGCGCACGGCCTCGAGCGCCGGATGCAGGAGGCTCGTGACGGCGACCCGGCGTTGGGCGTCATGGTCGTAGAGCAGCTCGAGGAGGCGCGCGACGGCCAAAGACACCGGCTCGGTGAAGCCCTTGAGGTCGAGATGGATCTTCACGCCCTCGGGAACCGCCCCGAGGAGCTCCTCCAAAGAGGGGATCGCCTCGCCGCCGGCCGGCAGGGCCCTCAGCTCGGAGGAGGTCAGGTCCGCCACCCGCCGGTTGACCTTCGCGATCCGGTTGAGGTCCGGGTCGTGCACGCAGAACCACTGACCGTCCCGCGTCTGACGGATGTCGACCTCGATGTCACGCACGCCGAGGGCCACGGCATGGTGGACGGCCGACAGCGAGTTCTCCGGGGCGTGGCTCGTCCCCGCCCGATGCGCGATCACGCGGAAGCCGTCGGGGAGCGCGGCGGGGTTGCCCCGGACCTCGCGCCGCCCGATCGAGAACGTCGTCGCGGGACGGGCGAGGTACGACAGGAGCGGGTCGAGGGGCCTCGGCGGCATCAACGAACTTTAACAGACCGGCCGGGGGCTCGCAAGGAGAATTTCACAATCGCGTCACAAACCGATAAGATTCGCGGACGATGACCCCACCTCCATCCCCCGGACTCGTACGCGGCCTCGGCCTCGGCTCCGCCTTCTGCGTCGTCGCCGGCTCGGTCATCGGGTCGGGCGTTTTCCTCGTGGCGACCGATATCGCGAAGTCGGTGCCGTCGCCGCTGCAGGCGCTGAGCGTCTGGGTGCTGGCGGGAGCGCTCAGCCTCATCGGCGGACTCGTGTTCTCGGAGCTGGGCGCGATGTTCCCGGCGGCGGGCGGCCAGTACGTCTTCCTCCGGGAGTCCTTCGGCGACCTCATGGCGTTCCTCTTCGGCTGGACCGTCTTCGCGGTGATCCAGACCGGCACGATCGCGGCGGTGGCGATGGCCTGCGCGAAGTTCTCGACGGCGATCTTCCCGATCCCCGAGGCCCGGCTCAACCTGGCGGCCGCCGCGGTGATCGTCGGGCTCACGGGCGTCAACATGCTCGACATCCGCAAGGGCGCCTCCTTCCTCGACGCGATCACGAGCCTGAAGATCCTCGCGCTGATCGTGATCGCGGCGGCGGGCTTTTTGCTGCCGGCCCGGGCGCCGTCGTTCGGCGCCCAAGCGGCCGCGTTCCAAGCCCCGGCCTTCGGCGTGGCGCTGATCGCCGCCTTCTGGGCCTACGACGGGTGGTCCAACCTCGCCTACGTCGCGGGCGAGATGAAGGAGCCTCAGCGGAACATCCCGGTCGCGATGGCTTCCGGCGTGGCCGTCGTCGGCCTCCTCTACATCGGGGCGAACCTCGCGTACTTCCGGATGATGCCGGTGGCGGACATCCTCACGTCTTCGTTCGTCGGCTCGGACGCCGCCCGGCTGATGGCCGGCGAGTCCGGCGTGAAGGCGCTCGGCGTGGCCGTCACCCTCTCCGCGCTCGGCTGCGTGAACGCGATGATCCTCGCCGGCGCGCGCGTGATCTACGCGATGGCGACCGCGGGCACCCTGCCCGCCTCCTTGGCGTACGTGCACCCCGTCCAGCGGGTGCCGACGGTGGCGCTCCTCGTGCAGATGGTCTGGTCGATCCTCTTGGTCTGGTCGGGGAGCTACGACCAGCTCTTCACGTACGTGATGTGCGCGCAGCTCGCCTTCTACGCGCTCACGGCCGCCGCGGTCTTCGTCCTGCGCCGGTCCCGGCCCGAGCTCGACCGCCCGTACCGCGTGCCGCTCTACCCGTGGCTGCCCGCGGTCTACGTGCTGTTCATGGGCGCGATCGTGGTGAACACGTTCATCGAGAAGCCGGTCGAGGCGCTCTGGGGCCTCGGGATCGTCCTCCTGGGCCTGCCGCTCTACTACTGGGTGCGCCGCCCGCGGACGGCCGCCGGAGCCGCGGCCGCGACGGCCGCGTTCGTCGCGCTTCTGGCGACGGGGCGGGCCTGGGCCGAGGAGCCGCTCCTGGACGCGGCGCCGCCGCCCGCCGTCGGGAAGGTCCGCGCCGCGGCCGCTCCGGCGGGAGTCCTGCTGATCGGCGACTCGCATTCGGCGGTCGCGAGGGGCTTCGGGACGTCGCTCCTCGACGGCCTCTCCAGGAGCCTTGGGCTGGCGGAAGACGACACGGCGCATTACGCGTCCTGCGGCACGCACGCGGGCCAGTGGGCGGGCGCCAAGCCGTTTTCCAGCCCGTGCGGGCAGCCGCTGACGCTCACGAAGAACTTCGGCGCGCCTCGCGACGCGCGACCCGCGACGATCTTTCCGCTCAAGGATCTCCTCGAAGGGACCCTCGTGCACGCCCCCAAGGCGATCCTGCTCGCGCTCGGCAGCAATCCCGACTCCTACGGCTCCCTCGCGGCCGAGCGGGCGGCGGCCAAGAAGAGCGCCGCGCTCGCGCGCGTCGCTTCCGCCGCGGCGCGCTGCGTCTGGATCGGGCCGCCGGACGCGCCGTACTTCCGGCGCGACGGAAAGGACGCCTTGGAGGACCGCTACACGGCGCTGCGCGAGGCGCTCGGGTCTTGCGCCGCCGACGGTGGGCCGTGCTGCGAGCTCGTCGACAGCCGTTCGGCGTGGAAGGCCGATGCGAAGTGCTTCCGGGGCGACGGACTGCACCCGACGACCGCGTGCGCCGTCGTGTGGGGCCAGGCGGCCGCCGGCGCCGTCGAAGAAAAGTTGCGCGGCGTTCTGCCTTGATTTTCGGCCTTCCGGGGCTACACTTCCCGGTATGGGCCCCCTCTTTCCCGGCCCCTCCATACTTGTCCTGACTCTCGCGTTCTCGGCGCCCGTCCGGGCCGAACCGGAGTACCTACGGCGCGCCGCGGCGGAGTACAAGAAGGGGAACCCGGAGGGTTTCGCCACGCTGCAGGACGCGGTGAACCACGCCCTCTGCGCCAACGGGCACTCGGTCGCGTGCGGCCGTTCGCGCTACCTTCCCGGGCGCGGACCCAAGAAGAAGGCGCCGCCGAAGCGGAAGACGGCGAAGACCGCTCCGGAGCAGGATCCTCCCGAGGACGCCGCGAGCGAGCCCGTGGAGCCCGGCGAGGAAGCCGGCGCCGAGCCCGATCCGGAGCCGGCCGAGGCCGCCGAGCCTAGACCCGGACTGGGGATGAGCGAGGCGCGCGCGGCCGTCGAGCGCGCGGGAGGGACGGGAGACGGCCTCAAGCGCGCGCTCCGGGACGCGAACGCCGCCGAGGAAGGCGTGCCGCGCCCGCTCGGGCCTCTGCCTCCGGGAGGGGCCGCCGCGCCGGCCGCGTCCGAACGGCTCGCGAGTCCGCGCTCGGCCGCCGAGCTCGCGGTCGCGGCGTCGGGCGGATTCGGGGCGGTGATCCGCGAGCGGGGCTTCCGGTTGGATGCCTCGCGTCCGGGAGCGGCCCTCCTCGGTCCCGACGGGACGCCCGCCACGCCCGAGCAGCTCGCGGGCCTCGCCGACGCGCTCGCCCAAGAGCCGGCGGCCCTCCTGCGGCGTCCGGACTTCTATCGCGTCTTGCCGCGCGCGGCGCTCGAGCGGCTGAAGCGCGACTGGAGCGACCGGCGCGACGCCCGCGGGACGGCCTTCCGGGACATGAGCCTCTCCCGGGACGGCCGCGACTTCAAGTGGGCCCAAAGCTGCGAGCGGCTGTCGGGGCGCTGCAACCGGCACAGCCGCCAGGCGTATTACCGCCGGGGCGACGACGTGGCGCCCGAGGATCTTCGGGCGGTCCACGAGGAGCTCCACCCGGACGCCGACCGGATGCCGGAGGATATGGAGGAGGCGCAGGCCAAGGCCGCCCCCGGCCCGGCCTTCGACCGCGCGTCGCGCCGGAGCCTCTATGCCCGACTCAACGACCTCTTCGGCGGGCTCCGCGCCGCATTCACGTCGGAGTCCGGGGCCTCCGCGGTCTCGGCCCGGTCCGGCTCCGCCGTCGCTCCGTCGAGCCGCCCGCCGGCCGCCTCCCCGGCGACCGCCGAGCCGCCAGTCTCCCGCAGGGGCGAGCCGGCGCCCGGGCCGCCGGAGCCCGCCCGAGCCTCGAGCGGCCCCGCGGCGCCCGGCTGGCCGTGGCTCGCGCTGCTTCTCGGCTTCGTCGGAGGCTACCTGGCGTGGAAGGGGAGGCTGTCATGACCCGAGTGGGCGCGGTCGTTGCGGTCGTCGGGCTCGCGGCGTGGGGCGCCGCGCAGACGCTCGAGGAGAGCGGAGGGGGCGCCCCGCCGGTCGGGGAGGTTCGCGAACAGGCCGCCGACCTGACGGCGCCTCCCGATCCGGCGACGCTCAAGTCGATCCAATGGAGCCAAGCGAGCTACTCCTTCCAAGGCGACGACCTCCTCTGGCTCGGCAGGATGGTCCACGGCGAGACGGGGGGAAGCCCCGGCCGCGACGACGCGGACGCGATGCTCTGGGCGCTCGCGCAGCGGAAGTTCGCCTTCCCCGGCTTCCGCAAGAAGTCGTGGACGCTCGCGACGCTCGTGCAGAAGTACTCGCAGCCCGTGAACACCGCGTGGCTGCGCGACGGCCCGAAGTGCAAGGAGTACGCCGGCAAGACCCAGGGCCTCCCCAAGGAGCATCCGTGCGCCGAGCACCGTTTCGCCAAGCGCGAGCGATACGCCGGTCTCGCGTGGGCGGAGCTTCACGAGACGGCTCGGCGCGCGGTGGTCGACTTCGCCTCGGGGCGCTCCACCAATCCCGTCCCCGGGGGCGTCGGCTGGTACGCCGAAGGCGTCTGGAAGAAGCGCGAGAAGAACGGCTCCAACCAAAACGACTGGGAGAAGCCGGTCTCCGGATGGGAGATCGGGAACAACCGCTTCTACAAGAGCGCCGCCAAGACGAGCGACACGCAGGCCTGGACCGGAACGGAGGTCGTGCTGAAGTGACTAGATGCGCTCGATGAGCGCGAGCGCCGCCTGCACGACGGGAAATATACCCCGGGATCCGCCGCTTAGCCATAGGGGGACCCGCGCCCTAGGTCGTTCGGCCTGCCCTTTCGACCTCGAAGGCCCAGGTGCGCGGCTCCATGAAAGGAGCATACTGCTGGGGAGCCCAAGGGAGCATGCCCCAGACCCGGACGAGGCCGGTGTTACGCGTCCTCGCGGCGCTCGTCGCCGCCGCGCAGGTGCTCGCGTGCGGCCGCGACGCGCTCGCTCAGGTCCGCGAGATCGTCGTCGCGCCCACGGGCGCGGGCATGCCCGTCGGCGGCGCCCCCATTCCCTCCGCGACCGCGGGCTCCAGCCCGCTCGCTCGTTCCTTCCTCACGGCCGCCGGGTCCAGGGTCTGGGCCGCCGGGCCGCTCGTGCGGCCGGCGACCGTCTTCGGCGCGGCCGCGGTCGCGCCGTCGATCCGCGCGGCCGCGGCCTCCCCGGTCCAGGCGGGGGCCGTCTCGACGGTCGCGTCGGCGATCCGCGCCCAAGCCCTGGCCGCGGCCTCCGCGCGCCTGGGCGCCGCGATCGGCCGCGCCGCGCGCGCGGGCGCGACGGGCGTCGCGAGTCGCCACGTCCGCGGGACCTCCGGAGAGACGCCGCTCGCGCGGCTCGTCGCCGCGCCGTCGGTGAGCTCGCTCAAGGGCTTTTTCGATCAGGCCAAGCCCGCGGCCGAGCCCGGCGGCATCGTCCCGGAGGACTTGGACCGGCTCGAGGTCTTCCTCGTCCGCGACGGCAAGCCGGCCATCCACGGCACGGTCGCGGAACTCGAGGAGCTCCTGCGGGCGGAGCCCGGCCTGGCCGCGGAGCTCAACAAGCTCGGCAAGGTCCGGTTCGTGCTGGACGTCGAGGCGCCCGCGGGCGAACTCCGCAAAGGCGACGTTCCGGCGGCGGAGGGACGCCTGAGGAAGCAGGGCGTGAACGCGGCGCTTCAGCTCGAGAACATCGCGGTGGACCGAAACCCCGCGGTCGCCGGGCCGGCCAAGCAGGCCGAGGCGCCGGCCGCCGCCCCACAGGTCTCCGTCGAGCCCGCAGCGCCCCCGGCGGCCGGCGCGTGGCAGCGCTGGGTCGTGCGTCCGCTGACGTGGCCCTTCCGAGAGGCCGCGTTCCTCGGCCGGGCCATGAAGGCGTCGTACACGAAGCCTCAGTTCTGGGAGGTCATCGGCGGGCTCGGCACCGAGGGCGTCTCCTTCACGCTGACCGCCGGGACGTTCATCGCCACGCTCACGTGGGGGCACCCCGTCCTGCTCGGCGCCAGCTTGACGCTCCTGCTCGCGCAGAACGCGTTCCACGGGTTTTGGCTCAACACCTGGAACAACTTCCAAGGCCAGCTGAGGACGTTCCGCGGCCCGACGTACCAGACGGTGTTCAACTGGCTGTATTACCAAGTCGGCGGCGCGATCTACCGGACGCTCGCGTGGGCCGCCCACCCGGCGACCACGGTGGCCGTCTGGACCCTCGAGTACTGGCGGGCGATCGGCCTGATGAGCGTCGTCGGGACGTTCGTCGGCGTCTTGGGCTACAACGGCATCAATACGCTCTACGACAAGGGGCGGATCAACCGCTGGCAGCGCTCGGCGATCCAGCAGGTGCGCAACCTCCTCTTTTTGGGCAGCGGGCCGTTGTTCTCGGCGGGAGTCCTATGGCTCTTCTGGCCGCTGTTTTGGGCGCTGCAGGCGATCGACGTGGTGCTGTTCGCCGGGAGCCTGTTCGCGAAGTCGCGGCCGATCATGTACGTCGTCGATCCGAGGACGGCCGCGTCCGCCGAGTTCCGCCGGAAGTATCCCGCCGCGTTCGCCAAGGAGCCGGTCTCCGCGTGGAAACTGGCGCTCACCGAATTGAAGGCGCAGCCGCCGGTGATGCTCGTGCTCTGGCTCTATAGAGGAGCTCGCTACTTGGTGGAGAAGCTCAGGGGCAAGAAGGCGTAAGAGCGGCGCGTCAAAACTTGGCCAGACCGCTTGGTCCGAAGATCAAGCCCGCGAAAAGCGTCGTGCCCCAAAACGCCGCCTTGCCGGACGCCACCGCGATCACCGAGCCCGCGAGGATGAAGGCCAGCATGCCGGTCCGCTGGTGGCGGACGCTCAGGATCCAAAGCCACCCTTCGAGCTCCCGGGTCGCGATCACGTTCAGGACGCCGACGCAAGCCCCGACCAGCAGCCCCAGCGCCACGCCGCGCCCTCCCGCCGCGGCTCCCGCGACGGCGCCGAGCATGGGGCAGACGGCGAGCAGGACCGCCGCCAACTGCGTGGGAAGCGAGAAGGATCTGGGATGCGACTCGATTTCGGGCGACGGGGAATCGGACTCGGTCATGCTCGCTCCATCCGAGGAGATTGTGCCGCCCAAGCCCGAGCCTCGCATGGGTCCTGGGGGCCCTAGTTCGATAGGCTGAACGGCCCGACGTCGTCGACCGCCGGAGGGTCCGACGCGGTCCCGCCGCCGAAGACGTAGTCGCCCGGCTCGGGGGCCAGCGGCCGGAGCCTTCCCTCGACCCCGTCGTAGTCCCACGTCGTGGCGAGCAGCCGGAAGCCCGCCGGATCTTGGCCTCCGAACGCCTCGTGGCGGAGCGTCACCTCGATCGTCCCCGTGTTCGGGTCGGCGGTCACCAGCGGCCCCGGCTGGAGCTCGAAGCCGGTCGCGTCCGTGAGCGACTTCCTCCAGCCGCCGAGGAACAGATGGTAGTCCCATTCCGCGTCCCGCGGCAGGCGAGCGGACGAGCCCGGGAAGGCGCGGGTCCCGGTGGAGGCGGGATCGTCGAAGAAGAGGTCCACGGAGAGGTGGTCGAAGCCGTTGGGCGGGTTCCACGCGGTCGAGAGCCCCTTCGCGAGCTTGATCCGCAGCCGCAGGTCGCGTCCCCGCCGGAGGACGGTCACGCGCTCGACGTCCCCGCGGCCCTCGAAGCCCGGAGCGAGCGGATAGCGGTAGGCGCCGGTCGGGCCGCGGTCGTCTCCGACCGGATCCTCGACCTCGCGCTCCACGCGCCAGGGAACGGACACGGAAAAGGTCCGAGGCTCGGAGACGGCGGGCGACTCGGAGACGCCCGCCACGGCGACGAGCGCATGCTCTCCGTCCGCGAGCGACCCGAGCTCGAGCTCGGCGGTCCAGCGGCCTAGGGCGTCGGGGGCGACGGAGGACGTCCGGACCGGCCTTCCGTCGACCGCCAGCTCCACCGCGTGGGCGCCGCGTGCCCGGCCCGACACGCGGAGGCGCTCCGCGCCGTCGGGCTCGACACGCTCGATCGCGACCTCGACTCGCGCGCGGCCCGCGGGCGCGCGGCGCGCCGCCACGCGAAAGACGCGGACGGCTCTCGGCGGCAGCCGCAGCGAGAGCCGGCCTTTGCCGTCGACGGAAGCCGGGCTCCGCCCCGCGCGGCGGGAGTACGCCGGGTCGAGGACCGCGCGCGGGGCGAGGCCGGTGTCGAGGTTCGCGGCCAGCGCCGCGGCGTCGCCGGTGTTGACCAAAACGAGGAGCCTCTCTTCGGGGGACTCCAGCCGGTAGGCGAGGAGGCCCGGGCCGCCGCGGGCGCCGTGCAGCGCCGTCAGCCGGCCGCGGCGCAGCGCGGGGCTCTCCCGGCGCAGGCGCGTGAGGTCGCGGATGAGCCGGACCAGCGGCGCGTGCTCGTCGAAGCGGCCGAACATCGGCGCCCGGGTCTCGCGCAGCCCCTGCTCGGTGCCGGCATAGAGCACGGGGAGGCCCGGGATCGTCAGGAGCACCGCGAGGGCCTGGGCGACGCCCTCCTCGGGCCCTTCGGCCGCGAGGCGGGTCATGTCGTGATTGTCGAAGAAGTTCACCGAGGCGCGGCCGCCGCGAAAATGGCGGTTGAGCCCTTCGAGGCGGTAGCTCAGGCGCTCCGGCGCCTCGCCTTTGGCGAAGACCGCGCGGAGATCGTCCGCGAGCGGAAAGTTCAGGACGGCGCCGAGCTCGGGCGCCTCCTCGGTCCCCAGGTAGGCGGCGGCGACCCGCTCGCCGTCGTCGCTCGACGGGGCCGAGTGGACCCACACCTCGCCGAAGGTCAAGAAGTCCCGCCGGCCGGTGCGCTCGGCCGCCTCGAGGATCCCCGGCGCGGACGTGGAGCGCGAGTGGACGAAGTCCTTCCAGAACTCGTGCTCGACGTAATGCGCGGTGTCGATGCGGAACGCGTCGACGCCGGCCTTCGTGATCCAGCTCCCGTAGGCGGCGCGCAGCGCGTCGCGGACGACGGGGCTCGCGGTGTTGAGATCGTCGAGCCCGCTCAATTGGAACGTCAGCCGCTGCGACTCGTCGTTGAAATCCTTGATCTCGGGGGTGCGGTGATAGACCTCCTCGTCGAGCCGGTCGAACGGCGGCTGCGAGGGCCGGGAGGGGACGACCCCGGCCTTGGGCCGGAACGCTCCGCCCTCGACGGTGAAGAAGTCCCCGGTGTGGTTGGCGACGATATCCTGCACGAGGAACATCTCTCGTCCGTGGAGGTCCATCGAGAGCGCGCGGTAATCCTCCAGCGTGCCGAGATGCTTGTCGACCTCGCCGAAGTGCTCGGTCCAATAGCCGTGGTAGCCGGCCATCTTGAGGGCGGGGTCCCACCAGACGTTCGCGACCGGCGGCGTGAGCCACACCGCGGTCGCGCCGAGCCCTTGGATGTAGTCGAGGCGGCGGCGGACGCCCGTGAGGTCGCCGCCGTGGTAGCGGTTCGGGTCGGCGGGATCGTACTCGCCCGCGCCCTGCGAGTTGTTGGAGGCGTCTCCATCCTCGAACCGGTCCGTCATGAGGAAGTAGATCACCTGGTCCCGCCAGTCGGGGGAGGGGACGTGGAGCGGGGCGTTGCCGGCGGAGGCCTCAACGGCGAGCACGATCGCGGTGCAGGCTGCCCCGAGCATCCGTCGATCCTACAAGATCAACCCACCATCAAGGAAGCGGAGTGGTGCCAAATAAGCCTTATTTTGGTGCCAGAAAGCCTCTGAAGCGGTCTTTCGACGCCTCCTCTCAAAGCAGGGGCTATCCTCCGGAGGAAGTTCGGAGGTTGCCAATGGTCCGATTCTATGAGGCCGCGGCCCTGGCGGTAATGCTGCTGATCGGAGGCGCGCCCCCAGCGAGCGCGGGCGACAAGCGGTGCGGTGAAGCGTCCAAGCTGAGCGCGCTGGCCGCCGAGAGCAGGGCGGACGCCGCCGCCGCGGCGTCCATGGCGCGTGCCCTGTGCGCGGGGAAGGACCACTACGATAACGGAGCGGTCGTGTCGACGCCTTACAGCGTCCTCTACCCCAACGGCAAGACGGCGTACTCCGGACACGGCAACAGCTGGTACTACCCCGGCGGCAGGGTGGCGTATTCCGGCCACGGCAACCGCTGGTACACTCCGGACGGCCGCGACGCGGGCCGCGGGGAGAGGGGAGGATGGTGGTGAAGAGCCACCGGGGGGGACTGATGATCGCGACGCTTTTGACGGCCGCGGCCCTGGCCGCGGCGGACGCGGGAGGCGTGCGGCTGCCGGACGACCACCGGCTCCCGTACTGCTTCAGCTGGTTCGACAGCGACTGCACTTTCGTGACGGTCGGCGAGCTGCGCGCCGAGGGCTTCGAGGTGCGCGAGTACGCTCCGGGGAAGTACGAGGCGGTCGGCCGGGGGCTGAGGGTCACCGACCAGACCGGCTTCGAGCCGATCGTGATGCGCATGCTCCGCGGCCGGTGGGCGGAGGAAACGCGCCGCAGGATGGCCGCGCAGGGAGACGCCTATCGCATGCCGCACTGCTTTAGCTACTTCGACAGCGACTGCATTCCGATCGCGACCGTCGGGGAGCTGCGAGCCGCCGGCTTCCGGCTGGAGGTCACCGGGCAAAACGAATTCCGGCTGACCGGCGCGGACGGCCGCGTACGCACCGGCTACGATGAACTCGAGCCGGTTTTCAAGCGGCTGTGGCTGAAGGGCGAGGCGCAGGCCACGCGCGAGCGCATGGCGCGCGAGGGGGACGCCTACCGGATCCCGTACTGCTACACGGCGTTCGGGAGCGACTGCTTCGCGATCCCGACCGTGGCGGAGCTTCGGGCGAAAGGCTGGCGAGTCGAGGTCGGCGACGACAACGAGTTCCGGCTCGTCGATGAGCGGGGCCGGGTGTTGACCGGCTCCGACGAGATGAAACCCGTCCTCACGGGCGAGGCGCCCCAGCCGCGCGCCGGCCTGCGCCGGTTCGCCGACTCCCTGAGGTCTCGCATCGGGTTCTGAGCGGGGCCTGTAGGGCCCAGCGGCGGCTGGGTCCAATGTCTCCGCGCGCCTGCCTACTTGGCTCAGGGTTTAGCTCGCTCGCGGGTCTAGAATGCTAAGAGGAAGAAGGCCTCCATGCTACGCCAAGGCTTGGCTCTCGCCCTAGCCGCCCTGCTGACGATCGAGCAGGGCGTTTTTTGTTGGGCGCAGAACGTCAGGGTCGAGGTCGCGCCCGTCGGCGTGGCGGCGAGCGTGGGCGCGGCGGGGGCGGTCGCGCCGGTCAAGCCCGCTGATCTAGCGTCACTGAGGCCCGGTCCGACCCTCAACGCAATCGCGCTCCCGCTGTCGGCGTTCGTGCCGAAGTCCGCCCCGCGCACGGCGGCCAAGGCCTCGTTTTTCCAAGGGGGTCTGCGCGCCATGGCGCTCGCCGCCCCGCTCGTCGGGCCGGGCGCCTGGGCCGTCGCTCCCGCGGCCGAGCCGGCGGATCCGGCTGAGCCGGCCCGCGGCCCGCAGGCCGAGGCCCCGGCGGTCAACAAGGCGCCCGCCGGCGACTACACGTCGGAGGCGATCCGCCGGGCCTCGGAGGTCGCGCAAGGGCTCGCGCGCACGCTCCGGGCCGAAACGGCGGTATCGCACGACGCGCCGATCGAGTACCCGGTCGAGTACCCTCAGGACACGCCGAAGACGCTGGCCGAGCTGCCGCTCGAGCCCGTGCCGGGCAAGGCGTACACGCCGTCGCCGGAGGACTGGTCGGACCAGGCGGTGTATTTCCCGCTCATCGACCGTTTTGCCAAGGGGGAAGGGGCGCGACCGGTCGGCGACCCTCGCAACGGCCGCGCGCGCCACGGCGGCAACCTCGCCGGCCTGATCGACAAGCTCGATTACATCAAGAACGCGGGGTTTACCACCCTCCTGATCAACCCGATCTTCGTCAACGCGCCGGACGGCTACCACGGCTACTCGCCGCTTGACTTCCTCGGCGTCGATCCGCATCTCGGCACGATGGCCGACTTCAAGCGGCTCGTCGACGAGGCGCACAAGCGCGGGATGTACGTGATCTTCGATTTGGCGATCAACCACGCGGGCGCGGCCTTCGAGTACAAGGGCGACGCCGAGTGGGAGGGGATGGACAAGCCCCGCAAGGAGATCGACCGCTGGAACTATGAGCTGCGGCCGCACGAGCTCAAAGACCCCCGGCACTTCAGCCGCCGGGGCGTGCTCAACGACTGGGAGGACCCCGACCAGAAGATCAACGCCGACTTCCCGCCGTACCAACGAAGATTCGACACCGCCAACCCCGAGACCCAGGACGCGCTCATCAAGATCGCGAAATGGTGGATCCGCGAGACCGACGTCGACGGGTTCCGGCTCGACGCCTACAAGCACATCGCGCCCGCGTTCTGGCCGAAGTTCCACACGGAGGTCGCCCAGTACGCGGCGAACCTCGGCAAGGCGAACTTCCTGCGCCCCGGCGAGATCCTGACGCACGACGCGTCCGAGATCGCGAACGCGATGGGGCCCGACGGGATCAACGCCGCGTACAACTATCCGGCCTACCTCCGCGATCTCAACGCGCTGCAGGGCAAAGGCGCGATGCGCCACCTCGAGGAGAGCCTCCGGATGACGCTTTCGATCCTGGGAAAGGCGGTCAAGAAAATGTTCCGCTTCCTCGACACCCAGGACACCTACCGGTTCCTCAGCGACAAGGCGCCGGAAGGGGCGCTCTGGGCCGCGCTCGGGTACGTCGTCTTCTCGGCGGGAATCCCGCTCGTCTACTACGGGACCGAGCAGGCGCTGCGGCAGGCGCACGTCGGCCACTACGATCCCCGCAACCGCGAGGATCTGTTCCCGGACGGCCAGTACAAGTCCGAGAGCTCGGCCGGAGACAAGTTCGACGAGGCCTCGCCGGTCTTCCTCCATCTCCAGAAGCTGCTGTCCGCCCGCCGCGACATCCCCGCGCTCCGCCGGGGCGAGCAGTACGTCCGCTGGGTGGACCAGTACGGCCCCGGCATCTACGCCTTCAGCCGGATCTACGACGGCGAGGAGGTCGTGGTCCTGCTCAACAGCGCTTCGGAGACGAGGAGCGCGACGATGTTCGTCGACGCGACGCTTTCGCCGCCCGGGACGCAGCTCACCGACGTCCTGCAGACCGAGCCGTATCGCGTGACCACGTTCCCGTTCGCGGGCGCGGGCTCTCAGGTCGCGGTCTCGGTCCCCGCCTACGGCGTGCGCGTCCTCAGGCGACCCGCGGCGAAGTAGTATACTCAGCGCGCTCCATGTCCGAAGTCACCCTCCAGGGCATCCGCAAGTCGTTCGAAGGCAATCTCGTCATCAAGGGCGTCGACCTCGGTATCGGCAAGGGCGAGTTCCTGGTCATGGTCGGACCCTCGGGCTGCGGCAAGACCACGCTCCTGCGCCTCATCGCCGGGCTCGAGAGGATGGACG
>JACQPK010000474.1 GCA_016207565.1 Elusimicrobiota bacterium | reverse complement strand
GCGGCGAAGGCCGCCGGCGCGGACGAGTACCTGGTCAAGCCCTTCCGCATCCCCGATCTCTTCGCGCTCCTTCCTCAATAGGGTTCCGCTAGGGCAGCGGAGTCCCGCCTTCCTCGAGCCGGCTCCCTTCCGGCATGTCCAGCAGCCGGACGTTGTCGAAGAGCACGCTTCCTTGGCCGTCCATCACTTCGACGAGGAAGTCGACCTGCGTGATCGCCAACGACTCCACGACGCCGCGATCCCAGCCGAAACGGCGCGCGGCGCCCTCGATATGGCGCTGCAGATCGACGAGCCAGCGGACCCAGCGGCCCTTGGCGGAGTCCTTGCCGTCTTTGGCGACGTGCACGATGTAGTGGAACGCCTTCGCGCCTTCGTCCGTGTTCGGCCCGCAGTCCCCGGGCCCCCAGTTGCAGTCGTGGACCACCGCCAGGTCGAGCACGGCACGCTTGGCCAGCCGAGGCGAGGAGAGCCACACGTTGAACGCGACCATGACCTGGCTCGTGCCGCCCACGCCGCCCCGCAGGAGGCGGTTCGAGAACTTCCAGACCTGCTCGTTCTTCACGTCGATCGTCAGGGCGAGGCGACGCCCGGCGACTCCAAGCGGCTCGGGCCTGCGCCAGCCGACCGCCGCGTTGCCCGGGCAAAGGGTGCCGCCCCAGGCGTCGCCCTGCACGAAGCGGGCGTAGCCGATCCGGAGCCCGCGGCTTTCCTTGGCGAAGATCCCCGCCACGCGGTTGCCGCCGTCGTCGAATACGCGCAGCCGCAGCCCCTCCAGGGCGTGGTTCGGCTCGTCGCGGCCGAAGGTCGCGGCTCCGACGCCCCAACCCCGCTCGCCCCAGGGAGACAGGTTCACGCAGCGCCTCGCCACGAGCCCGGTGTCGAAAGGGGCGGCCTCCTCGAAATCCCCGCCGGTCAAAAACAGCGCCTGGGCCTGCGGGCTCCCGACGGTCTTCGGCTCGGGCACCGGCGGGACGTCGGCGTCGACGGCGCGGCTCGACGCGGCGAGCAAGAGGAGGGCGGCGTACCCGGCAATTAGGGTCATGCGTGACGCCGGGCGACGATAGGGTAGACGGAAGCCGGGGCTTTGGGTTGGGTCGGACGGGGAAGCGCCGCCTAGGACCGGCGGGCCTCGCCGAAGATCCAGCGCACGATCGCCTCCGTCAGCTCCGCCGCGTAGCCGGCGCGGCGGGCCCCGAACACCCGGTGCTTCCAGTGGACGGGATCGGAGACGGTGTCGATGTGGCTGACGTGCTCGAGGACCGCCTGCCGGGAGCCCGGGATCAGCGCGTCCTTCGTCTCGACGAGACCGTCGGAGTCCCCCGAGAAGAGGCGGAGCGTGCCCGCCGTCGCCCACGAGACCCAGGGAACCCTCGACTCGATCGTTAGCCGCGTGGCGATCGAATACACCTCGAGCCCCTCGGGCAGCGGCTCGCTCGCTCGACGGCGCGCCTCCTTCGAGATGTTGAGGAGCGCCTCGTCGCGCGCGAACGGCGACGTGCGCAGGAGCCTGCCCGGCCGCATCAGGAGACGCGCGATCAGGATGCTCAGGTCGCGGAAGCGCTTCGGCTTGGCCGCCCAGTCGGCGAAGGCAGCGCCGAAGTAGGGCGTCTGGATCGCGACGAGCGCCTTCACTTTCCCGACCAGCTCGGGCTCGGCGCGCAGCGCCTCGAGCGAGTCGAGCGCCCCTTTCGAGTGCGCGAGGATGACTACCGGACGCTTCGCCTCGCGGAGCGCCGCCGCCACCGCGAGGCCGTTCTGCTTCGTCGAGCCGAGTGGGTCGACGTCGAGGATCCTCGAGCGGTACCCGAGCCGCTGGAGGCGCTCGTGGTTCGGCTGGAAGTAGTCGTCGACCACGTCCCAGAGCAGCCCCGGGACGAGCAGGAACTCGTGGCGCTTCGCCGCGGCGGCGATGCGCAGGCGGGAGGGTGCGAGCGACAGAGCGGCCGCCGCACGAGGGGCCGGAGGCAGCGCGGGCGCGAGGACGGGGGTGCCGACCGGGCCGAGGACGGGAGTCCCCGCCGAGGCTACCGGAAGAGCCGGGATCCGGGTCTGGGCGCAGTTCGCCCAGACGGCCAGGAGCGTCAGGAACATCGGCCGTAGGATAGCCTGCGCCGCCCATCGAGGATAAGAGTCGGCGGGCCTAGCCAGGACTAGGACTCTCACGCGTGAGAGCCGGTGCCGCGCTATGGACTGCGGGCGCGGCACGGACTATACTCGAGGCCGTGACTGCGTTGCTCGCCCTGGCCGCGGCCGTCCTGCTTTCCGCGGTCGGCGAATGCTCGCCGATCAAGGACGACGAAGAGGCGCTCTTCTTCGCGGGTTACGGGGTCAAGGGCGCGAGCGGGGACTGGAGCGCCGAGGTCCACGCGTGGGTCTTCGAGCCCGAGCGCGACTCGCGCAAGCGCGAGGTCCTGCTCGACCAGTTCGCGCGCTCCTTGGGCCTCGACCCTTCCACCGCCACCGACGCTACGTTCCGCGAGCGGGCCGCCGCGTTCCTCGTCGACAACGAGTCCCGTAAGGCCGTCGCCGTGCGCGTGGCCGGGCAGCTCCACCGCGTCGGGACCACGGGCGGAGACGGGCACGTGAGATCACGGGTGACGATCCCGTCGGGCCTGGCCGGCGCGGGCTGGGTGGAGTATCGCGAGGAGCCGCCGCCGGGGAGGTCCCCGCGCTTCTCCGGACGGCTGCAACTCCTCGAGGACGCGGGGCTCCTGGTGATCTCGGACATCGACGACACGATCAAGGTGAGCGAGGTCCGCGACCGGCAGGCCCTGCTCGCGAACACGTTCCTGCGCGCGTTCTCGCCGGTGACCGGCATGTCCGACGCCTATCAGGCGTGGGCCCGCGCGGGCGCGGCCTTCCACTACGTCTCCGCGAGCCCGTGGCAGCTCTACCCCGCGCTGACGGAGTTCCTGCGCGCTTCGAGGTTCCCGGACGGCTCGATGCACATGAAGCAGTTCCGTTGGAAGGACCGCACGTTCTTCAGCCTCTTCGGCGGCCAGGAGGGCTACAAGCGCGGGGCCATCGAGCCGCTGCTCCGCGCGCTGCCGCACCGCCGCGTCGTCCTGGTCGGCGACTCGGGCGAGCAGGATCCGGAGATCTTCGGCGGCCTGGCGCGAGCGTTTCCCGCGCAGGTCGCGGCGGTCTACATCCGGGACGTCACCGGCGAGCCTCGCGAGTCCGCGCGCTACGCCGCCGCGTTCCAGGGCGTCGCCGCCGACCGGTGGGCGGTGTTCGCGCGCGCCGAAGAGCTCCCGCGGACCCTCCGGTAAAAAAAGTTAACCCTGGGGACTGTCCCCAGGGTTTACTTTTTCGTACCAGGCCTCGGGCTTCTCGCGCGAGAGCCAGCCGGGCACGAGCCACTCGAGGATCGCCGAGGCGAGGACGAAGACCATCACGACCAGCATGCCGGTCTGGATCGTCACCGCGTCCACCACGAACCCCAAGACGAGCGAGCCGAGGCCCATGAGGACGACCTCGATGATCGTGAACGCGGTGATGACGCTGCCGACGCGGTCCGCCGGGATCTGCTTGTTGCGCACGGGCGCCATGGCCAAGAGCAGCGGGACTTGGAGCAGGCTCGTCATGAATTGGACGAACATGGTGATGCCGAGGCCCGTCCAGAACTTCCAGACCGGGATCATGCCGAGCACGTTTTTGACGAGCGCCTCGCCCGCCGCCTTGGTGGCCGGCTGCTCCATCAGTTGGTAGCCTTGCTCGAGCACGGCGCGCATCTCGGGGGTCGGCGCGAGGAAGTAGGCCGGGATCAAGAGCAGCAGGAAGGTCGCCGAGCCCACCGCCGCGATCCGGTACAGGCGCTGGTGGCCCCAGCGCTTGATGCGCGCGAGCCCGCTGTCGCCTTCGAAGAACCGCGTGACGAACAGCGCGGCGAACGAGCCCGCGATGATGAGCAGCGTGAACACCCCGGCGCTCGTGCTGAGCAGCCCGCCGATCACGGGCCAGTGGGCGAGGTCCAATCGCGGCACCAGTACGTGCGCGATGAAGTTCGGCATCACGACGAAGTCGAGGGCGTCGGCCAAGAAGAGGTTGGCCGTCGCGACCAAGGACAGAATCCACAGCACGTTGTTGCGCAGGATGAAGGCCACGCCCTTGAGCGACTCGAAGCCGTCGAGGAAGCGCGCGAGCCGCTCGCGCCGTCCGACGGGGGCCGGCTCGGCCGCCTCCGCCGCCTTGGCCGCGCGGCGCTTCGCGAAGAACTCTCGGATCGCGCGTGCCGCCGCGGGCAGCCGGCGGAGCTGTCCGACCGCGAACACCACGGTCCTAAACACGGCCCAGATCGGGATGAGGAGGTTCCGCCAGTCCCGCGAGGGCTTCTCCTTCACGTTCGGGTCGTCGTGCCTAGGATCGACGAGCAGCACGCGCAGGAAGGGCACGCCGAGGAGCAGGAAGAACGCGTAGCCCGCGTAGGCGTAGGCGTAGCCGGCGGTAGCCCCCACCGTCGCGACCAGCGAGCCGACGATCAGGCCGGAGACGAGCGGCAGCAGGTTGGCGAGCGCCATGACCTTCGTCACCAGCGCCTTGCCCTTGTTGATCACGCGCTCGTCGGTGCCGAGGATCGAGATCTGGGACGACTCGTCGGTGGTCGTCGAGATGTTCTGGAAGAAGGGGTTGATCGCCACGATCACGGCGAGCGTGGCCAGCGTCAGGTGGCCCGTCACAAATAGCAGCGGGATCGCGCCCATCAGGAGCGCGCGCAGGAAGTAAGAGCCCGCCATCAGGACGCCGTAATCCGTCTTGTCGATCACGGTCCCGAGCGAGAAGAAGCTCGACGCGGTGTAGCTGGCGTAGTGGATGTTGCGGATGACGCCCACGGCGGCGCTCGAGCCGGTCATCCCCTGCACCAGGAAGGGCTGCGAGAGGATGTGCATGTAGTAGCCGATCGTCATCAAAACGTCGCCGATCAGGAGTCCCCAAAGCGCGCGGGGGACCTTGACCGGCCCTTCGGGCGGACCGGGCGGCTCCGGCCGCGGGGCGTCTTTCCCGGGAGGCGCGCCGGCTCCGTCCGAGTCCGAGAGCCCGCTCGGGTGCTCGCGGTCGGGCGCGCCGGCCGGGACCGGGAGCATGTCGTCTCCGGAGGCGCGGGCGGCCTGCGGGCCGCTGAAGACGGCGTTCAGGGTCCGGGGCTTGTCGGCGTCGGAGGACGCGGACAGCTTCGTGCCCGCGGCCGAGAGCTGGGTCTTGGCGTCGGCGCCCGCGAGCGGAGCCGCGGGCGCGGCGTCGCCGGCGGAGGCCGTCGGGGCGACGACCGCGACGCTCGCCGCGCGGGGCGCCGCCGGCAAGGCCGGGAGCTTCGCCGCGGCGGGAGCCCTCAGAGCCGAGACGGTGAGCGGGGCCGGCGTCCGTGCGGGCGCGAGCACCGGCGCGACGCTCGCCGGCGAGAGGGGCGCGCCGACGGCCGCCGTCCCGACCGGAGCGACGACGGCGACGGCCGGGGCCCCGGCGCCGCGCGGCCCGGCGACGACCTGCGCCGCCGCGCGGTACGGGAGCAATCCGGGCGAGACGGCGACCAGCGCCAGCCCGAGCGGGCCGGCCAGGAGCCGTTGGATACGCGTCATGGTGTTTCTATGTGGTGCGTGCCTGGCCTCACCGTTACGCCGATTGATCGAGGACTGGCGCGCTACCGCATTCTACGCCCGGGGGGCCTTCAAGACCCTGGGTCCAGAAGGCAGGCCGGGGTCGGCAAAGGCCCCAGACGGGGCGTTACCAGGAGATATCCGGTGTTGCCAGACGTCCGGAGGCGTAGTCGTAGAGATAGAGCCCTGCGCGGGGGTGGCGTTTGATCCGGTCGACGTCGATGAAGACGTCGCCGTTGAGGTCGGCGCGGCCGGTCGCCAGCCTCAACCCGGAGGCGAATCCCCAATGGGCGGTGAAGACCTCCGCGCCTTGGATGCGCTGCGGCGCGTTCAGCAGGACGACGGTCTTCACCTCCGGGCGTCCGCGCACCTGCGCCGCTACCTTGTTGATGATATCGAGTTGCGTGGCGTCGGCCGCGACCCAGGTCATGGCGAAGTACCACGTCGTGCACGTGAAGCTCGCGGCGATCGACCCGACGAGCAGCGCGCGCGTCCCCCGCTCGAGCGCCGCGGAGCCGAAGCGGGCCGCCGCGGCGCCGAGGAATTCGCACGCCAACGCGAGGCCGAGCGCGAGCGCGAACGCGCCGGTGTGGTTGACGCGGCTCAGGATGCCCACGACCTGCGGGCGGTAGGCGCCCGAGAGCCCGAACGGGAGGTAGGCCGCGAGGAACGCGGCGGCGAGGAGCGAGGCGGCCACGCGCCAATTCACGGGGGCACGCTGCTTCACGGCGGCGCCGGCAACGGCCGATCCCAGGGTGAAGGCCGCGAGGAGGGCGTGCATCCAGCCGCCGAACTGCTTCGTCAGCGCCTTCCAGCCGATGCCGAGCTCCCACCAGAGCTCGCTCGTGTAGGACTCGAGCGCGTCGCGATAGACGAGCAGGATCCAGCCCGCGCTCGTCCCGGTCCCTTTGGAGGGTGGGCGGCCCAGGATCCACGGGCACACGAGGCGCTGCCAGCCCAGCGCGGCCGCGGCGACCGCGGCGAAGGGCGCCAACCCGTACACGGCGGCGCGCTTCGCCGCCTCGCGGGCGGACGCCCCGCGCGCCGTTGCGCGGACCGCGAGGCCGCACGCGTGCGCGAACGGCAGAAAGATCGCCGCCTCGTACAGCGTCAAGGACGCGCCGTAGAGGGCCATCGCCCCCGCCAGGAACCGGGGCCTGCCGTCCTCCAGCCAGTGCAGGTGCAGGAGCATGCTGCCGAGCACGAGCGAGAAGGCCGCCTGCTGGCTCACGCTCATCGCCCAATGATGCGTGGACGGGGCGATGGGGGTCAGCAGCGCCAGGGACGCGGCGACCAGGGCCAGGCGCTGCAGCCCGAACCAGCGGCCGGCGTAGAGGTAGAACAGGAGCGCGGCGGAAAAATCCTGCGCGACCAGGAGCCAGTGGTAGGGCGTCGAGTCGATGCCGAACCACGCGTAGAGCGTCGGCCACAGCACGATCGCGCCGGGCCGCTCGAGGCTCACCTGCGCCATCGCGCGGACCCCGTCCGACCACCCGCCCCGCAGGCGCTCGAGCATCGTCCAGTCGTCGAGCGAGAAGCCGAGCCGCGAGGCATGGACGCCGAAGGCGACGAGGCAGACGGCGGCCAGCGCGGCCGCGGCCCGGAGCAGGTCCCGCGCCGACGGGTACGGCTCCGACCGGTCGCTCGGCGGCCGCAGCGGCGAGGGCGGCGCCGGCTTCGCCTTCACGCGCCTATTTCGCCGTGCCGGCGGCTCGCGGCGGGGCGTTCTTGACGTGCCGGTCGAACCACGCGAGGAGCTCGTAGAGCGCGTGCTCGGTCGACTCCAGCGAGCGGTACCCGTGGGACTCGAAGGGAAGCATGACGAGCCGCGCGGTCTTGCCGTTGCCCTTCAGCGCCTCGAAGAGCTTCTCGGACTGCATGGAGATCGTGCCCGGGTTCACGTCCATGTCGCCGTGGATCAAGAGCAGCGGCTCCGTCAGCTTGTCGACGTGAAAGAACGGCGAGACCTTGAGGTACACGTCCGGCGCCTGCCAGACCGTGCGCCGCTCGTTCTGGAAGCCGAACGCGGTCAGCGTGCGGTTGTACGCGCCGCTCCGCGCGACGCCGGCCCGGAAGAGGTCGGTGTGCGCGAGCAGGTTCACGGTCATGAGCCCGCCGTGGCTGTGCCCGGTCACGCCGAGGCGATCGCGGTCGATCATCCCGAGGCCGGCGGCCGTGTCGACGGCCGCTTGCGCGCCCGCGACGAGCTGCTCCAGGTAGGTGTCGTAGATCTTGTTGGCGTCCCCGACGACGGGCATGAGCGGGTTGTCGATGATCGCGTAGCCCTCGAGGAGCGGGAATAGGTGCAGCGGCCAGCCCAGGGTCGTGAAGGTGTGGGTCGACGTCGTCACCTGGCCCGCCATCTTGGCGTCCGCGTAGTCGAGCGGGTAGGCCCAGACGATCGCCGGCAGCTTCGTCCCTTCCTTATAGTCGGGAGGCAGGTAGAGGGTGAAGGAGAGGTCCAGCCCGTCGGCGCGCTTGTAGCGGACGAGCCGCTTGGTGATCCGGCGCAACTGAGGCGTCGGATCCGGCATCCGCGTGATCGCGTCGATCGACGAGCTCCGCATCGCCTCGCCTTCCGGCGCCTGGACCTTCTTGCCGAGCGCGCGGCGGTAGAAGTTCGGAGGGTCGTCGGGCGTCTCGCGCCGGGTCATGAAGACGCCGCGCGGGGCGTCCAGCCACGCGACGAAGCTCTCGAGCGAGGAGCGGTCGCAGCGCCAGAGCCGCTCCGTCGCGAGCGTAGCGAGCTCGAGCCGGTCCAGAAACGGCCGCCGTCCTTCCGGCGACGCGCCGGCCCCGCTGAGGTGGATCGCGCCGTCGTCGACCCGCGCGACATAGAACCCGCTGGGCAGGACCTTGAAGACCGGATAGCCCGGATGGCGGTACGCCTCGTCGCTCGACATGTCCCACACCAGCCGGGGAGCCGACTTCGGGTCGTCGACGTTCGCGGCGAGCGTCCGGGTCCAGTGCTTGATCTCGTCGCCGGTCCGCACCAGCACGAGCTCGGGACGTTCGGTCCACCACAGCTGCTCGGCCCGGTCGCGCACGCGCAGCACCTCGACGGGCTCCCCCGAGAAGGGCGCCCGGTGCAGCAGGATGCGGTCGCGGTGCGGCACCTGCGTGTTCCAATCGCCGCCGTCGAGCGCCTCGAGCCATACCAACGTGGCCGGCTCGGTGGGCCGCCACTCGAACTCCCGGGGGCCCGTGCGCACGCCCCAGATCGGGACCTGGTCGGCGAGCGGGACCGAAGCGACGCGACGCACGAGCCTGCCTTCATGGTCCCAGACGTCGATCTCGCGCGGGAAGCGGTCGTGCGTCGTCATGTAGGAGAACGGCCGCCGGATCGTCGTCACGAGCAGGTGCTTCCCGTCCGGCGCCGGAGAGACGCCTGCGTACAGGTCCGGCTTCCCCAAGGGCGTCGCGGCGCCCGTCTCGGCGTCGATGATGAGGAGCTGCGTCGCGGCGTAGTTCTGGAAGAGCTCCTCATCGTGCGGGTTCTTGAGGACGTCGCGGACCTCATAGGTGCTGCTCGGGGTCTTCTGCCCCGTCGAGTCCTGCGCCGACGGACCCTTGGGCGCCGCGTCGCCCGCCGGCGGCGCGCCCTGGCCGTCCGGGACCGCCCGCACCAAGAGCCGCCTCCGATCCGGCAGCCAGGCCGCCGTGGCTCCGAAGAACGGGTTGAGGCGGACGCCAGCCACGCGGCGGACCTTCGCCGAGGCGGCGTCGCCGACCCAGAGCTCGACGGAGTCGGGGCCGATGTTCGCGAAGGCGAAGCGCTTGGAGTCGGCGCTCCATGCCAGGCCGCTGACCTTCGCGTTCGGCGGCAGCTCGATCGCGCGCTCGCCGCCGCCGGGCAGCTCGACGAGACGGTACGCCGTCCAGTAGCCCGAGGTCTGCAGGCGCCGGGTGCGGGGGATGATGCGGACGCCCGCGAGCTTGAGCATCGGCTCGGCGAGCTCGGCGATCGGCGGGTACTTCATCGGCGTGGCGAGGATCATCCGCTCCCGCGTGGGGCTGACGCTGGCGTCCGGCGGGGGCGGCGCGTGGAGCACGTCGAGCACGCTCTTTGGGGGCTTCTGGTAGGAGAGCTGCGGGAAGGCCGGGCACGCGATGAAAAGGAGGAGGAGCGCGTTCATGGGTTAGTTGGGCTTCTCGTGGTCGACGCGGGTCAAGGTCCAGCGGCCGTTGACGCGCTTGAACGTGCAGTCCGCGCCGGCGCCGCTCTCGAACCGCGCCTGGCCGACGGCGGCCGAGCCCTTCGCCTCGGCGGCGTTGAGGCACTCGGGAATGAGCGCGGACTCGTCGGTCTCGAGCCAGCATGCGATCAGCGCCTGCTCGCGAGATCGGGCGCGGTCTTGCGGGGACTCCGGGCAGGGAACTCGCCGCCAGCCCGCCCACGGGTCGCCCAGCGAGGCCTCGATGCAGGGCCCGTCTTTTCGCTCGAGGCAGTCGAGCACGGCCTTGCGGAAGGCGGCGAAGCGCGCGTGCTTGCCCAGCTTCTCTCGCCAGGCGGCGACCTGGGCGCGCTCCGCGGTGAGGGCCGCGGCGTCCTCCTCGCGCTTCTTCAGGATCTCGGCCAGCTTAGCCTTGTCCTCGGGGGCGCCCCGCAGGTTGATCTCCTCCTCGACGTCCTGGGTCAGCTCGGGATCGGTGGCGTAGCGGACGATCAACGACGTCGCGCCCGGCTGCTCGGCCAGCACGTGGAGGACCGACCGCTTCACGGCCGCGGGCACGGCGGGGTCGCGGAGGATGTCGGCGAGGGCCGGGATGCAGAGCGTCATCTCCGCCCGGCACACGCGGGAGATCTCTTCCCGGGGACGAGGCGGAACGCTTCGGAGCTTCGCGAAGTACGTCTTCAGGCCCGAGGGAGTTGGTTTGGCGGCGACGGAGCGCATCAGGGCGTCGTCCGGGTCGGCGGGCTTCGCAGGATCCGCCGCGCCTGCGATCGCCAACGACAGTCCGAGGATAGTCGCGATCATCCCGCGAGTATAGTCTTTTCCGCCCCCTTAGGGCGCCGGTCGGATCACGACGTCCGTCTTCTTGCTGTTCCCCCAGTCGTTGTAGTCGACGACGTCGGCTCCCGAGAACGCGGCGCCCGAGGCCGGCAGGGCGCGGACCCCGACCATGCCGAGGCTCCCGGCCTGCCGCCACGCGCGCCCGACCCGGAACATGAGGCTCACGTGCGCGGTCGTGCTGGTCGCCCAGGTGTTGATCACGAGTCCCCAGCGCGTGTCCTCGCTCGAGTAGACGCGTGACGCGCGGGGCTCCATCGGCTCGCCGAGATACTCGGACTCGACCACGCAGTCCCCGAAGCGCGCGACGAAGTCCTGCCCCGCGAAGGGCGATCCCGGCGGGAAGGCGACGGTGAAGGTCGCGCGGTCGTACTCGGAGTTCGCGCCGCAGAGGGCGTCGCCCGTCATGCGGGCCTGGGTCTGCGCGGCGGCGAATTGGGCGGCGGCGAACGGAGTCTCCAGCGCGCGCGGGAGTCCTGGCGCCGAGCCTACGGCGAGAGCCACGAGAAGAAGCCGGGGTTTCATGGCGCTAGCATACGCGGCCGGGGGTGCACGCTGCGTGGGCCGCGAGGGCCGGCTCGGCCTTCCATTGGGACCCTGTCGTCGCAGGCCCTTTTTCCCGCTATGTGTATCGCGGCGCGAAACCCGGCGCGGGCTCCGGACGAGGTATACTGAGGCATGGACCAAGAACGCTTCAACCGGGTGGCCGCGACCGCTTTCGCGGTCGTCGCCGCGCTGCACGCGACGCGGCTGGTGCGCGGTTGGGACGCGGTGGTCGCCGGAAAGGCGGCGCCGCTGTGGGTGAGCGGCGTCGGCGCGGTGGTCGCGGGCCTGCTCTCGGGCTGGGCGCTGAGCCTCAGCCGCCGGCCGCGAGGAGTCCCCGCGATCGGCAGCCGCGCGACGGGCCGGCACCTCGTCTCGCGCTAGCCCCCTTGATCCGTATCGTGTCTCATGTCATACTATATGACGTGATATGCGATCTGGCGTTGCTCCGGCGTGGAGGGGGGTGGCGGGTGAGGGTTCCCGGCCGCGGCCGTTCGACGAGGATCTGCACCGTCGCGCAGGCCCGTCGGCGCTTGGGCCGAAGCCGCCGCCAGGTCTACCGCCTCGTGGCCTCGGGCGTTCTCCCGTCGGCGGGAAAGGCGTTCGGCGAGCTTCTCCTCGAGGCCGACGCCGTCGAGCGGCTGGCCGGCGCTCCGCGCTCGCCCCAGCCCATCCCCGCCGGGCTTGCTCCGCTGTTTCCCGAGTACGAGCTCTCGCGCCTCAACGTCGGGCGGGACCGCTCCCTGGTCGTGACGCGCGTCCTCGACCGCGGCACGTCCGCGGAGATTCGGTGGCTCCTAAGACGCCTTTCCCGCGGCCAGATCGCGCGCTGCATCCGCGAGGACGGAGCGCGCCTGCTGTCGCCGCGCTCGCTCAAGCTCTGGTCGCTCTGCTTCCGCGTGACGCCGAAGCCTCTTCCCGCCTGGCGGGGCGCACCGAACCCATGGCTCGACGCCCGAAGCTGACCTGGCGCGAGGAAGTCCTCGATGCCGCGGGGCTGCGCGCGGCGGGCCGCCTCGCGAGCCTCTCCGCAGGCTTCTACCTCGCGGGGGGCACCGGCTTGGCCCTCCGGCTCGGGCACCGGGTCTCGCTCGATCTCGACCTCTTCTCGCGCGAGAACGCGCTGGAGGCCCCGGAACGCCAGGCGATCGTGCGTTCGCTGGAGGCTTCGGGCCCCGTCGAGGTTCGCGAGAGCTCGGACGGCACCCTACACCTCGTCCTCGAGAAGACCCGGGTCAGCTTCCTGCGCTATCGTTACCCCCTTCTCGCGACGCCGGATCTATGGAGGGGTCTCGCGGTGGCCGCGCCGGAGGACATCGCGGCGATGAAGCTCTCGGCGATCGTCGGACGAGGGGCCAAGAAGGATTTCATCGATCTCCACGCCCTCGCCGCTCGCGGCGGCCTCGAGCGCCTACTGCGCGCGGCCGCCAGGAAGTACTCCGACCATCCCGACTTCGTCCTTCAGGCCGCCCGCGCGCTCGTCTTCTTCGACGATGCGGACAAGGATCCCCTGCCGCGGCTGCTCGCCGATGCCGGCTGGAACGAGATCAAGGCCTTCTTCGAGCGGGAGGTGCCCCGGGTCGTGCGCCGGCTCGTCATGTGAGCGTCGGCCCCGCGCGGCACCAGTGGGCCGAGAGGCTTTTCACCTGCTGCAGATCCGTGTCTCCGCGCAGGGCCTCCGACGCGGACTTCCGCTTCGCCCTCCCCGCAGCCTACCCTAATCCTCAATCAAGGGCCGTCCTCTGCGGCCTCTTCGTTACTTCCCTCTGCGTACCTCCGCGTTACTCCGTGCTCTTCGTGCGTCGGGCTGCAACAG
>JACQPK010000473.1 GCA_016207565.1 Elusimicrobiota bacterium | reverse complement strand
CGCGCGGGCGCGCGGCGAGCGGCCGCAGCGCGAGCCAGTAGAGGATCGGCAGGATCGGGAACAGGTAGCGGCGGAACTGGTTGGACCAAAACAGGTGCAGCCCGAGGTACAAGACGAGGTAATAGACCAAGAGCCGCGGGAGCCCGCGCTCGGCGAGCGCGCGCTTGATCTGGACGCCCAAGAGCGCGAGACCGGCGGCCATCACGACCGCCGCCGCCCACGACGCCTCGCCCGGCACGGGCGCGACCCAGTTCAGCGGCGCGCGGGTCGTGGCGGCCTGGGCGTAGAAGCGGAGGTTCAGGAGGACGGCCCGGGCCAGCTCGACGGCGGCGCTCTCCTGCCTCCACTGCGTGGTCGTCAGGTGCGTGAAGTAGGTGACGGCCGGGTCGGAGCGCAGGACGATCCACGCGTGGGGGAACACCGCGAGCGGGACGCCGACGGCGAGGTAGCGCCACGCCAGGCGCCGGGTCGACGGCGATTCGAGCAGCGCGAGCCCGGCCGCCCCGAGGACGGTCACGCCCTGCGGGCGTATCCATGAGGAGGCGGCTGCGAGGAGGGCCGCCGCGACCGCGCGCCCTTCGGCCCCGGCGGGCCGCTCGAGGACGCCCGCCGCCGCGGCGAGCGCCGCGAAGGACACGAGGTAGAACGCCGGGTCGGCCATGAGCGGGCTCGCCTGAATCACCGTGAGGGGGTTGAAGGCCGTCAGCGCCGTCGCCGCCAGCGCGAGGGCCGGGTCGCGCCGCAGCAGGCGCAGCACGACCGCGGCGCCGGCCACGAGGCAGACGACGTTGAGCCACTGCGCCCCGCGGATCCAGTCGAGCGCCGCGAACGGCAAGAGCAGGAGCGGGTAGCCCGGCGGTGGGATGGCCAGGTTCATCCGCTCCGGGTGGGCGAGGTCGACGTAGCGCCCCTGGAGGATGCTCTGCGCGGCGAGCCAGTGGCGCGCGTCGTCGCCGACGCGCCCGAAGAAGAAGTAGTCGAGGCAGCTCGCGTACACCGCCCCGGCCGCCAGGAGCAGCAGGGCGGCCGGGGCGAGGCGAGTCCAGGCCCCGCGCTCCGTCATGGCGCCAATGGTATTAAAGCGAGTAGCTCAGCAGGTACTCTTTCTTTTGGTCGAGGAGCGCCCGCAGGTCGAGGCCGGGCGGCGGGGTGAGGGAGCGGCGGACGCTCCGCTTGAACTTGAGCCCGCCCTCCTCGAGCTCGGCGAGGTCCACGATCACCGGCGGAGGCTCCTCGGGCACGGGCGGCGCGGACTGGCCCTCCGGCGGCGGCGGGGGAGGGGGCGCCTCGGCGTTGTGGAGCCAGACGCGCGGGCGCCCCGCGTTGCCAGGGTTCGGCCGCACGACGATGCCGAACTGGCCGTCGTCGAGCTCCACGTAGCTCCCGACCGGATAGTAGCCGACGCAGTTGACGAGCAGCTTGAGCACCGCGGGGTCCAGCCCCGAGCCGGCGCGGTTGAGCAGCATCCGGAGGACGCGGTCCGGCGGGCTCTTCTTCCAGTAGTACGTCTCGCCGTGCATCCCGAGGTCGTAGGCGTCGGCGACCGCGAGGATCCTGTGGAAGACGTCCGACTTGTAGCTCCCCGGAGGGGAATGCCCCTCGTGGTGGCGGCCGGCGAGCACCGCGAGCTGCGGCGGGATCCCCTCGTGGCGCGCGAGGAGCAGGAAGCCCCAGTCGCCGTGCTGGCGCACGACCGCCCTCTCCTCCTCGGCGAGCGGGATGTGCTCCGTGGCCCACTCCGGCGGGATGATGAGCCGTCCCAGGTCGTGGAGGTAGGCCATCGTGCAGAGGGTGTTGATCTGGCCGGAGTTGAGGCCGTACATGTCGCCGAGGGCGCAGCACAGGATGCCGGTGTTGACCGCGTGCGCGAGGTGCGGTTCGAAGGTCGTTCCGAGCTTCGGAAGGAGCAAAAACGGCTCAAAGCCCTTGTTGCGGATCGTGGCCATCATGTCGTCGACCACGCGGTAGAGATTTTTGAGGTCGGCGTCCGGGTGCTCCTTCAGGTTGGCCTGGGCCTCGCCGAGGGTGGTCACCGCCTTCTCGTACCAGTCGAGCAGCGTCTTCTTCTTGGACGCCTTCGACTTGGACGCCGTGTCGTCGAGCTCCGCCTCGACGATGTGCACGTGCTCGACCTTCTGCTTCTCGAGGAGGTCGTTGCGGGACTCGTCGGTCGGCTTGAGCGACTCCTGGTTGACCACCTGGAAGAACCCGACGAGGTCCTCCTTCCGCACGCCCTTGGCGATGGTCAGGTACTTCACGCGCGCCTTCTGGAAGCGGTCGACGAGCATCTGGTTGTTGGCCGTCTCCTCGAGGGACATCGCGCCTTCGATGTAGAGCAGCGCGTCCATGAAGCCGAAGCCGATGTCCTCCTGCTCCTCGCAGATCGGGGTGATGGTCTCGTGGAGCTTGGTCACCACGCCGACCACCTCCGGGTGGTTCGCCGGGTAGGTGCGGACGTTCGTGAAGGCGAAGTTCATGAGGCGCAGCGCCTGGATCATCTGGTTCCAGCGCTGCAGGCCCGCCCGGGACTTCCTAGCCCTTCGTGCCATCGGCCCTCTTCCGGTCCTGCTCGATCTCCTCGAGCGATTTCGTCGCGGTCTGGACCTGCTCCTTCTTGCGCCCCATGATGCGCTCCCAGAGCGTCCGCTTGGTCGCCCCGGCGAGCAACTCGACGACCGCCGGCGACGGCACGCGGGCCATCACGCTCAGGAGGTGGACCCGGACGTCGTAATCGGCGATCATCGTGTAGCCCTCGACTAACTTCTGGTCGACGCCGGCCACCTTCATGAGCGAAAGGGCGGTGGCCGCCTGCTTGGCCTCCTCCGTCTCCTCGCAGGCGATCATGAACGAGGCGATCGCGTCGCGGGACTCGTCGCCCCCGAGCTTGGCCAAGACCTTCCGCGCGGCCTCGCGCACGCGCTCGTGCTTGTGGCGCAGGAGGGGGATGATCGGCTTGACGAAATCGGCCGAGCCGAGGTTGCCCAGGATCGGGATGACTTGGCTCACGAGGAAGTAGTCCTCGTCCTTGAGGGCCTCGACCAAAGGCTTCGCGCCCCATTGCAGGCAGATCGTCGTGATCAGGGCCGCGAGCTTGGCGCGGGAGTGCTTGTCGGCGAGGCGCCGCAGCTCCTCGAGGAGGAGCGGGAGCATCTCGCCGCCGACGAAGAGGAGCAGGGCGGTCAGCTTGCCGAACTCCTCGGAGTCCTGCGAGATCTCGCCCAGCCGCTCGACGAGCCGGGCGGCGAACGGCGCCGACGCGAGCCGCTCCTGGAGCGTGGTCTCGAGGGCCTGCACGTGCTCCGCCAGCTCCGGGCGCCCGGCGATCGACTTCACGAACTCGTACTCGCGGAGCAGCCCCACGACGTCGCCGTCGCGGCTCATCTCGATCAAGAACCGCGAGTACGCCTGGACCGCGAACTTCGGCTGGTGCGACCCGGAGGGCTGCTCGAGGAGCTGGTGGAGGCGCTCGAGCGAGTAGGCCATGCCGGCGCCCTTCTCGTGGACGGTGTGGTCGTGCAGGATCGCGAGGTCCGCCTCCGTATACATGCCGTACGCCGACACCACGCGGGCCGCGTCCCAGCGTTCCTTCGGCTTGGCGGCGGGGACGCCCT
>JACQPK010000058.1 GCA_016207565.1 Elusimicrobiota bacterium | reverse complement strand
GCCATCGACCGGGCGCTCGGCGACCTGCGCGAGGCGATCAAGTCCGACGACGTCGACCGGATGTCGAAGGCGAAAGACGAGCTCCTCAAGAGCGCGCAGAAGCTCGGCGAGGCCATGTACAAGGACGCGGGCGCCAAGGCGGAGCCGCAGGCCGCGGGCGGCCCGGCGCATAACGGGCACGGCAACGGCGATAAGAAGGATGAGAACGTCGTCGACGCGGAAGTCGTAGACGAGAACAAAAAGGACAAGTAACGGGTCGAGCGGCGCATCGCCGTCGGCGATGCGCCGCGCATATTCCAAGAGACTTATACAACACGCTCGGCGTGCCGCGGAACGCGACGGAGGCGGAGCTCAAAGCCGCGTACCGCAAGCTCGCGCTCAAGCTGCACCCCGACCGCAACCCGGGCAACAAGGACGCGGAGGCCAAGTTCAAAGAGGTGAACGAGGCCTACCAGATCCTGTCCGACCCGAAGAAACGCCAGCTCTACGACGCCTACGGCGAGGCCGGGGTCCAGCAGGGCGCGGGGGGCGGTCCCGGCGGCGGCTTTCCGGGGGGATTTCCGCCGGGGGCCGACGTCGGAGACCTGTTCGGCGACATCTTCGAGTCCTTCTTCGGCGGCATGCCGGGCGGCCCTCCCCGCCAGCGCACGCGGCGCGGCAACGACCTGCGCTACGAGACCTCGATCGACCTCGAGGAGGCGTACAAGGGGACGACCGTCAGCGTCGAGTACGACCGCGTGTCTGCCTGCCCGAAATGCGGCGGCTCGGGCGCCAAGGCGGGCACGGGGCTCAAGCGCTGCGGCACGTGCCACGGCGCCGGCCGCGTCCAGTTCGCGCAGGGCTTTTTCTCCATGACGCAGACCTGCCCGACCTGCGGCGGCGCCGGCCGCGTCGTCGAGAACCCGTGCGGCTCCTGCGCCGGGGCCGGACGCGTCCGCCAGCCGACGAAGCGCACGGTGCGCGTCCCGGCGGGCATCGAGGACGGTTCGTCGTTGCGGGTGCAGGGGGCCGGCGAAGGCGGCGGCCCGAACACCGTGCCCGGCGATCTGTACGTGCAGATCAAAGTCCGCACGCACGCGCAGTTCGAGCGCGACGGCGACGATCTCCTCTATCAGCGCCGGATCAGCTTCCCGGAGGCCGCGCTCGGCTGCACGCTCGAGGTGCCGACCTTGGCCGGCCCCAAGGCCACGATCAAGGTCCCCCCGGGCGTCCAGGACGGCACGACGCTGCGCGTGCGCGAGAGGGGCATGCCGCGCCTACAGGCTCGCGGCAACGGCGACCTCTTGGTCCGCCTGAAGGTCGAGGTGCCCAAGCACCTCACGCCCCGCCAGCGGGAACTGCTCGAAGAGTTCGCGAAGAGCCTCCACGGCGAGGAGACGCCCAAGCCCGCCGAGGGCTCCAAAGAGGGCGGCATCTTCAAGAAGATCTTCGGAGAGTAGCGGTCGCCGCGCCATTGCGGTATGATCGCGGGCATGCCCCAGTTCCTACTGAAGCGCGAAGCTCTCGTCGAGTCGAAGGACAAGGCCAGCTGGAAGGGCGCGAAGTTCCGGCTGACGGGGTCGGACGCCTTCCACATCGCGAAGGTGCTGCGCCACCGGGCGGGCGATTCCGTCGAGCTCTTCGACGGCCACGGAGGGCATTTTTCCGCCACGCTGTCGCAGGTCGCGGCCGACGCGGTCGAGGGCGTGATCGTGGAGGAGCGGCCCGCGCCTCCCGCGGCGAAGGTCCGGCTCCACCTCTACCCCGGCCTGCTCAAGGCGACCGCCTGGGAGTGGGTGCTCGAGAAGGGGACCGAGCTCGGCGCGGTCTCGTTTACGCCGGTGGTGACTCCGCGCACGGTGGTCATGCTCGAGCGGGAGCGCGTGGAGGCCAAGCGCGACCGCTGGCTCAAGCTCGTGCAGGCGGCGGCCAAGCAGTGCGGCCGGGGAGACCTGCCGGAGGTGAAGCCGCCGCTTCGCTTCCCGGAGGCGATCCGCGAGGCGACCGAGCGCGGCCTGACGCTCTTCGCCGCGGAGAACATGAAGGGCGCGGCCTCCCGCGAGTCCATCGGCGACGGGCTCGCGCGCGCTCGCGCCGCCGCGAAGGGGCCCGTCGACGTGAACCTCTTCGTCGGACCGGAAGGGGGCTTTTCCGTGGAGGAGGTCGAGCTCGCCGAGGCGCGCGAGGCGATCCTCTTCGGCCTCGGCGCCAACACGCTTCGCGCCGAGACCGCCGTCCTCGCCGCGTCGACCGCCGTCCTCTACGAGCTCGGCGTGTTGTGAAGCAAGTAAAGTGGGGACTGTCCCCACTTTACTAACTCGTGGCAGGAGCGTTGCTTTGACGAGGGCATGGCTCAGGTCGCCGTCAAAGGAACCAAGGACCGCTGCGTTTCCGCCGACGAGGCGGTGCGGGTCGTCCGGAGCGGGCAGCATGTCGTGATCGGCGGCGGTTGCGCCGAGCCCGAGCTCCTCGTCGAGGCGCTGGGGCGCCGCGCGCCCGAGCTCTTCGACGTCGAGGTGCTCCACCTGATGACCGTCGGGAAGGCGCCGTACTCGGCGCCGGAGCTCGAGGGGCACATCCGCCACAACGCCTTCTTCATCGGGGCCAACGTCCGCCACGCGGTGGGCCTCGGCCGGGCCGACTACACGCCCTGCTTCCTCTCCGAGATCCCCTCGTTCATCCGTGGCGGCCGGATCCCCGTCGACGTCGCCCTCATCCAGACGACGCCGCCCGACCCGCACGGCTTCGTGTCGCTGGGCATCGCCGTCGACATCAACCGGGCGGTCGTCGACTCGGCCAAGGTCGTGATCGCGCAGCTCAACCCCCGCATGCCGCGGACGCTCGGCGACAGCTTCCTCCACGTCTCGGAGATCGACCGGCTCGTGTGGGGCGACGCCCCTCTCCTCGAGCTGCCGGCCGAGGCCCCGAGCGACGTCGCGTCGAGGGTCGGCCGGCACGTCGCCCGCTTAGTCGAGGACGGCGCGACGCTCCAGACCGGCATCGGGATGATCCCGGACGCGGTGCTCGCCGCGTTGACCGGCAAGCGCGACCTCGGGGTCCACACGGAGATGTTCTCGGACGGCCTCCTGCCGCTCATCGAGCGCGGGATCGTGAACAACCGCCGCAAGAGCCTGCACCCGGGCAAGGTCGTGACGTCCTTTTGCCTCGGCACGCGGAGGCTCTACGAGTACCTCGACGACAACCCCGCCTTCGAGTTCCGCGGCACGGAGTACGTCAACGACCCGTGGGTGATCGCGCGCAACGACCGGATGGTCTCGATCAACTCGGCCCTGCAGATCGACCTGACGGGGCAGGTGTGCGCGGACTCGATCGGCTCGCGCTTCTACAGCGGCGTCGGGGGGCAGGTGGATTTCATCCGCGGCGCGACGCGCTCGAAGGGCGGCAAGGCGATCATCGCGCTGCCTTCGACCGCGAAGGACGGTGCCGTGTCGCGGATCGTCTCGGTGCTGAACGCCGGCGCCGGCGTCGTGACGAGCCGCGCCGACGTCGATTTCGTCGTCACCGAGTACGGGATCGCGGAGCTGAAGGGCCGGACGATCCGCGAGCGCGCGATGGCGCTGATTCAGATCGCGCACCCGGACTT
>JACQPK010000496.1 GCA_016207565.1 Elusimicrobiota bacterium | reverse complement strand
CGGCGGGAGAGAAGGGCTTCGTGACGTAGTCGTCGGCGCCGCCCTCGAGTCCCTTGAGCTTCGAGCTCTCTTCCTTGTGAAGGGTGAGCATGATCACCGGCACGCCGGCGGTGCGGGCGTCCTGCTTGAGGATCTCGAGGAGCTTGAGCCCCGAGATGCCGGGCAGCTCGATGTCGAGCAGCACGAGGTCCGCGCTGTCGCGCTTGAGGTAGCTGAACGCCGCGTCGGCGTCCTCGGCGTGATAGACCTGGTAGCCCCCGGCCTGCAGCTCCGGGGCCACGAGACGCACGATGCTGTCGGAATCGTCCACTAAGAGGATCTTGCCCTTCATCGGCTCCCTCCCAGCGCGCTGTCGAGACCGGCGCGCAGGCTCTCCGTCGAGACCGGCTTCGGGACGAAGCCCGCCGCGCCTAACGAGACGGCCTTCTCCACCTCGGAGCGCGTGCGGCTCATCGAGCAGACCAGGATCGGGATCGCCTTGGTCTCGGGCTCGGCCTTGAGGCGCCGGATGAGCTCCGCGCCATCGCAGGCGCCGACATGGAGGTCCATCAGGATGAGGCCCGGCCGCCCCGCCTTGGCCTGCGCCACGGCCTCCTCCCCGTCGATGCAGACCTCGACCTCGTGGCCCAGGCCCTCCAGGAGCATGCGGGCGAACTGCGCGAAGGCGTACTCGTCGTCGACGACCAGGACCTTGGCCTTCATGCCGCTCCTCCCGCCAAGGGCAGGCTGATGCGAAATAGGCTGCCCTTCTCCGGCGCGGACTCCACCTCGATCGAGCCGCTCATCGCGTCGACCGTCTGCTTGACGATATAGAGCCCGAGGCCGGTGCCCTGCACGAGCTCGCGCTTCTGTCCGGCGACGTCCGCCTGCTGGAAGCGCTGAAAGAGCCGCCCCACCTCCTCCGCGGTCATGCCCTTTCCCGTGTCCCTCACCTCGACGACGGCGCGGCTACCCGCTGGCCGCACGGCTACGGTCACGCGACCTCCCGGCCGGGTGAACTTGAGCGCGTTCGAGACCAGGTTCGAGACGGCCTGCTGCAGCCGCTCGCCGTCAGCGAGCGCGCGCGGCCCCGGCACGGCGGCGTCCAACGAGAGCTCGATCTTCCGATGCCGGGCGAGCATCGCGAACAGGCCGAGCACGCGCTGCGCGGCCGCCGAGAGGTCCACGGGCTCTAGGACGTACTCCATGCGCCCCGACTTGATCTTGGCCGAGTCGAGGATGTTCGTCGTGAAGACGTTTAAGCGCATCACGTTGTCCATCATGATCTCGAGCTTCTCGCGCTGCCCGGGCGTGAGCGTCCCGCGGTCGGGGTCCTCCTTGAGCATGTACTGCGCGTACATGTGGACCGCGGCCATCGGGTTGCGCAGGTCGTGGGAGACGGTCGCGACGAACGCGTCCTTGAGCTCGTCGAGCGTCTTGAGCTCGACGGTCATGCTGTTGAAGCGCATCGCGAGCTCGCCGAGCTCGTCCGAGTCGTGGACCGGAAGCTTCGCGGTGAAGTCGCCTCGGCCGAGCCTCTTGGATGCCTCGGCCAACTCCTCGATCGGCCGGGTGAAGCGCCGCGCCATGAGCGCGGCCACGAGGAGCGCGGCGCCCAGGAGCACGACGCCGATGACGACGTAGAGCTTGCCGAACATCTGTATGAACATGAGGAACAGCATGTCCTTGAGCAGGAAGGGGCTCGCGAGCGCGACGACGCCGGCGCCTCCCCCGATCCGCGCGGGAACCCGGAGCTCGTCGTGCTCCGTGGCGGGCCGGGTGAGGCGCCACTCAGACAGCGGCACGCCCCGCATCGCCGGCTCCGAGTGCCACGCGATCCGCTCATCGGGACCCGACACGTACGCGTAGGCCACGGCCGGGTAGCCCTTGGCCGCCTCGAGGGCGCGGGGGACCGCGCTTTGCGGGTCTCCGCCGAGGACCCCCTCGGCGCACGCCGCGATCGACTGGGCGACCGCCCGCCGGCCCTCGGCCAGGACGTTATAGAGCACTTCCCGGGAGATCAGGATCGACATGAGGAAGGCGACCAAAAACGAGGCCGCCACCGCCACGCCCATCGCCCTCGCGAATCGCCGCCGGATCGTCATCGAGCTCCCGCAGTATAGAGGGCTCCATCGAACGGCGCTAGCCCCACCTGTAGAATGGCCCGCGGAGGGTTCGCCCGGCCTTGGGAGACTCTTTGGGGATCCTTAACGGGCGAGCCCGCTCAAGAGCCCGGTATCGCCCGAATCCGTGCGCCGGTAGTAGATCGCGGGTTTGCCGCCGCGCTCGTCGACCCAGAGGACGTGAGCGCCGCGGGCGTCGGCGGCCAGAGACGGCAAGGTCGAGGCGCCTCTCGCCTCGGTCAGGCGGAGGTCGGGCGTCCAGGTCCGGCCGCCGTCGGCGGAGGCCTTGTAGTAGATCTCGGTGTCGCCGTCGCGCCCGTCGAACCAGGCGACGTGGACCGTGCGGCCCGCGGCGGCGATCGAAGGGCGGTGAGAGAGCCCCGGCGAGCGGGTCAGCCGAATCTCCGGACCCCAGGTCGCGCCTCCGTCGTCGGAGCGGCGGTAGTAGACCTCCCACTCGGTGACGGCCTCGTGCATCGCCCGCTCGAAACGCCGGAACGCCTCCTCCACGCGCTTGGGGTCCCCGCCGCGGGCCACCCACTCGGGAGCCGCCCGCTGGACGCGCTCCATCTCCTTGCGCACTTTGGGGCCGATCGCGTCCAGGTAGAAGACGCGCTCGCCCTCTCCGCGGACGTCCGGCCGGTAAGCGATGCCGGCGATCGCGAGGCACTCGTCGACGAGCCGTTCCTTCTCGGAGTAGGGCGCGCCTTTCCTGCCGGCTGATTCCAGTCGGTCCATGCACGCGGAGAGCCGGCGCACGTCGCCCCCTCGCTCGGCCCACCCCGGCGCCTCGGTCGCGATCCGCTGGGCCTTGAGCTGCGTCCGCAGTTTCGCCCCGCCTTCGGGATCGGGGATGAGGACGCCCGGGGGGAGCTCCGGGCCGGGCTCGAGCCCGACGAGGCGCGTGATCTCACCGAGCGTCCGCTCGACCTCGCGAGGCGTGCGCGCGTTGTCTTTTTGGTCAAACCAGGCCATATGGACGACGTCCCCGTCGGCGGCCAAAGACGGCGCCCAGGAGTTGCCCGCATGCGACGTCATCCGCAGTATCGCGCCCCAGGTCCGGCCGCCGTCCGAGGAGGCGCGGAAATACTCCTCCTCATTGCCCGCGCCGGTGCCTACCCAGGCGGCGTAGAGCCGGCTGCCCGCGGCCGCGACCGTCGGGACCCAGGCCGCGTCCGGGTCCTCCGAGAGCCCTCGAGGCTCGTCCCAGGAGGCGCCCGCGTCGGTCGAGCGCGCGTAGCGCACCCGGGAGGCCGCGCGCGGCAGGCCCTCGACGAACACGATATGGACGCGGCCGCCGGCCGCGGCTAGGCTCGGGTGGGCCGACGGCATGGCGCGCGGGCTCACCCGCCGCTCGGGCTCCCAGGTCTTGCCTCGATCGAGCGAGCGCCGGAACGCGATCCAGGGGAGCAGCCCTTCTTCCACGTGCCAGGCCGCGTAGATCGCGTCGCCG
>JACQPK010000479.1 GCA_016207565.1 Elusimicrobiota bacterium | reverse complement strand
TGGGCTTAAGTGACTGGCATAGAGGCTAACCGAGGCTAACCGAGCTTGCGCAGCGTCGCCCAAATTCCGAGCGCGGCGCCGACTCCCACGCCCCCGAGCAGCATCATGATCTCCCGGTAGTCGTACCAGAACTTCTGCCGCCACGACAGCCGCCCTTCGGGGATCTCGCGGCTGCCGACGACGTAGATACGCTTCCCGTCGCGCACCAGCACGTGGCGCAGCTCGCCGTCGGTGTTGACGGCCGCGGCCGCGGCGGCCTTCACATGCGGCCGGGCCCACTGCTCGGCCCGGTGCAGCTCGGAGAGCTCGCTGAGCACGGCCCAAAGCGCCAGGGCCCCGACGGCCGCGAGCGCGGCCTTCTTCGCCACGGCCGGGCCGAGGCGCTCCACCGGGAATCCGGCGGCGGCCAGCAGCTCGAAGGCCCCCGTGCCGCGGAAGGCGGCCCACAGCTCCACCTCCGAGCCGGGCAGAGCGACCTCGAGCAGGCCGTCTCCGCGGAAGACGGCGGAGCGGATCGCCGTCCTCGGGATCGGCAGGCACCAGCGGCAGTGGAGGATGCGCGAGGCCTCATGCAGCGCGCGATCGTAGTAGGCGCGATAGTCCTCGCGGAGCCGGACGCCCGGCGGCGGCGAGGCGTCCTCCCCCCCGCCGGCGTCGGTCGCCTTGATGAGGATCGAGCCGAAGAGGCCGCCGGCCTTATCGACGACGGCGCGCGACATCGACACGAGGAGGCTCGGGCGCTCCTCGCAGCGCTCGAAGAACAAGAACAGGCCCTCCTCGCGCAAGACGAGCGTCCCCTGCAGCACGCGCTCCCCGACGTGCGCTTCGACCCCTTCGACGACGGCGTAGCGCTCGGAGGCCGGGGGCGCGACGGCGCGCCCGTCAGCGCAGGGGCACGCGTCGCCGGCGCGCAGCGGCTCGCCGCAGCGTTCGCAACGCTTGGGCTCGTGGCCCTTCCAGGAGCGTCCCGGCACGAGGCTAGGATAGGGCTAAGCGGAGGTCTTTTCCAGCTCTTCCTCGAGCCGGAGCAGCTCTTCCTCGGTCCCGACCTTCTTCGGCCCTTCGAACGTCCCGCGGACCGCCGCGAGGTAGTAGACGGTGAGGATCGCCGTGAGGCCGGCGAAGGTGTAGCCCGTGAGCTGGTTCGGCGGGGCGACGAAGAGGACGCAGATGAAGGCGGTCCAGGCGATCGCGCCCGCGTTGATCCACCCGCCCCAGCGCCCGAGGTTCCAGGGACCGAGCTCCGTCCAGCGGCCCTTGAGCCGGGCGCGGAATACGAGCACGACCGGCAGGATGTAGGAGACGTAGAGCCCGATCGTCGACAGCGACGCGATGACCGTGAACGCGCCCGAATACACCGCGACCGCGAAGGCGAGCGCCGCCGAGAGCCAGACCGCATGGGCGGGCGTGCGGTGGCGCGGGCTGACCCGGCACCACAGCCACCAGCCCGGCATGCCCTTGTCGCGCGCGAACGCGAAGGTCATCCGGGCGTTCGCCGTGACGGACGATAGCCCGCAGAACCACATCGCGGGCAGGATCGCCCACACCAGCGCGTTCCCCCACGCCTCGCCGAAGGCGCTCTTGGCGACCGCGATAAACGGGTTCGGCGCGGCGGCGGCGGCGGGCAGGTCCTGGATGCCGAGGGTCACCGCGGCCAGCAGGCCGTAGCCGAACACCGCCGAGACCGCGACGGCGAGGAACATGCCCCACGGCGCGTTGCGCCGGGGATCGAGCGTCTCCTCCGTGATGTGCGCGGAGGCGTCGTAGCCGGTGATCGTCCATTGCGCCTGGAGGAGCCCGACCAAAAACGCCCAGGCGTACGGGTACCCTGAGGTCGTAAAGCCCGTCTCGAACAGGAAGGAGACCGGCCGGCGCGGCGCGAAGCCCAGGAAGGCGACCATGATCGCGACGGTCACCGCGATGTGGTACCAGACGCTGAACTCGTTGGCCCACGCGACGATCCGGATGCCGTAGTGGTTCAGCAGGCCCCAGCTGACCAGGATGGCCGCGTAGAGCGCGAGGAGCGCCGGCTGGCCCTTCCAGCCGAGGAGATCGACCGCGAACTGCGCGATGCCGTAGCCGATGCCCGCCGTGGTCGCCATCTGCCCGATGAAGTTGAACCAGGCCGTGAACCAGCCCCAGCCGGGCCCGCCGAGGATCGCCGACCAGTGATACATCGCGCCGGCCGTGGGGACCGCGGAGGCGATCTCGGCCATGCTGGCCGCGACGAGGAGCGTGAACGCCGCGACGATCAGCCAGCCGAGCCCGTTGACCGCCGGGCCGCCGAAGTTGAGGCCGTGTCCGAAGAGGACGATGGCGCCGGTCAAGATCGAGATGATCGTGAAGGAGACCGAGAAGTTGGCGAACCCGCCCATGTCGCGCAGGAGCTGCTGCGCGTAGCCGTAGCGGTGCAGGTCCTTCGCGTCGTCCTGCAGTTGCCGCTCGCGGTCTTGCATGGCCGCTGATTGTACCTTAAGAGCCCCGCCCCCGCCGCGCGCGCGGGGGCGGGGCATGGTGCCGGCCTACTTCTTGCGCGGCTTGCAGCAGCTCGCCAACGCGGCGAGGCACTCCTTGATGCGCGACCCGGTCAGCTGGATCGTCACCCCCTCCTTCGTCTCGGTCACGTCGATCGTGCAGCACTTGTTGTCGCTCATGCATCCTCCCTATTCATTGATATATCGAGACATGTCTATAAGTGTCTCGAAAAAAAATCAGCCCTTCGCCCCCGCGTCCGCCTTCCCCGCGAAGCGCTTCATGAAGTCCGCGCAGCACGACGTCACGCAGCACTCGTTGAGCCGGTAGTACACCTCGCGGCCTTCCTTTCGCGACTCCACGATCTTGGCGTTCTTGAGTATCCCGAGATGGTGCGAGACGGACGGCTGCCGCATCTTGAAATGCCTGCACAGCTCCGTGACGGTCAGCTCCTTGCCGCAGAGGAGCAGCATCATCCTCACCCGGCTCGGGTCCGCCACCGCCTTGAAGAAGCTGCCGCAGTCGAATTCCATAGACATATCGAAGTCTGTCTATATTACCACGCCGCGCGCGCAGTGTCAAGTCCTGTTTTCGGGGCCCCACTCGGCGTGGCGGCTCCGACGGAAACATGGTAAAATCGAGGCCGCAGCGCGAGAGGTAGCGTGCCAGGCCTCGATTCACCGGTGTAACGATGAGGCCAGGCACGCACCTGAAAGAAACGCAAATGCCTTCCGCCGAGGCCCGCCTCGACACCCCACTCATGCGGCAGTACCAGGCCCTGAAAGGCGCCTATCCGCATGCGCTGCTCTTCTTCCGGCTCGGCGACTTCTACGAGCTCTTCGCCGATGACGCCAAGCTGGCGAGCGGCGTCCTCGGCGTCACGCTGACCGCCCGACAGGGGATCGCGATGTGCGGCGTGCCGGCCCACTCCTGCTCTCCCTATATCGCCAAGCTGCTCAAGGCCGGGCACAAGGTCGCGATCGCCGACCAGATGGAGGACCCCTCCCAAGCCAAGGGCATCGTGCGGCGCGAGGTCACGCGACTCATCACGCCCGGCACCGTGGTCGAAGACGAGCTCCTCGACGCCGTCACCGCGAACTATCTCGTCGCCGTCGAGGTGGACGTGGTCGGCTGGGGCCTCGCCTGCATGGAGGTCTCCACGGGCGAGTTCTGGGCGACCCAGGCGCTCAACGACTCCGGCTACCGCCAGCTCCACGGGCTGCTCGCGAAGCTGGACCCCGCCGAGCTGCTCGTGTCCCCGAAAGCCAAGGACCTGGCCGACATCCGCGCCGCGCTGTCCGCGCGCACCTCGGTGAGCCTCTACGAGGCCCCTCGACCGGCCGCGCCGCCCTCGTGGACGAAGGAAGGCCCGTGGCGAAACCACTCACTGGCGACGCGCGCCGCGCTCGCCGCGAGCCTGTACATCGCCGACACCCAGTCGCAGGTCGCCTCCCAGCTCGCCCCGGCATACCGCGAGCCGCACGGCGACATGCAGCTCGACGAGACCGCGATCCGGACGCTCGAGCTCGTCTGCGCGTCGACCGGCAGCCGGAAGCACTCCCTCTGGGGCGTGCTGGACCGCTGCCGCACGTCGATGGGGAGCCGCCGCTTGCGCAGCTGGATCCTCCACCCGTCCACGGACGTGCGCGAGGTCGAACGCCGCCAGAACGCGGTCGAGGAGCTGCTCGACAAGGCCGGCGCTCGCTCGGAGCTCGCGGAGGTCTTGGGCGAGATCGCCGACGTCGAGCGCCTGCTGTCGCGCCTCGCCACCCGCTCGGGCTCGCCGCGCGACCTGGCCGGCCTGCGCGACTCGCTCGCGCAGCTGCCGCGCCTGACCGCCTGGCTCGCCGACACCGAGTTCTGCTCGGGGCTTAAGACCCTCTCCGAGGCGCTCCAGGACGCCGCCGCGCCGCTCGAGGAGGTGCGCGCGCTGCTCGGCCGCGCGCTCGCCGAGAAGCCGCCGCTGCGGCTCTCGGACGGCGGCATCCTCCGCGTGGGCTTCGACGCGAAGCTCGACGAGCTCCGCGCGCTCAAAGGCGACAGCCAGCGGTTCTTGGCCGAGCTCGAGACGAAGGAGCGCGCGGCCACCGGCATCCCCTCGCTCAAGGTCGGCTACAACGGGGTCTTCGGCTATTACCTCGAGATCACGCGCGCGCACCTCGCGAAGGCGCCCGCGCGCTTCACGCGCAAGCAGACCCTCGCCAACGGCGAGCGCTACGTCACGCCGGAGCTCAAGGAGCTCGAGTCGAAGATCCTCGGCGCCGAGGACCACATCTTAAAGATCGAGGCGAAGCTCTTCGAACAGGTCCGGGGAGACGTCCTCGAGCGGCGGCCGGCGCTGGCGCGGTTCGCGGCGCTCATCGCCGAGCTCGACGTGTTCAACGCCTTGGCCGAGGCCGCGGCGCTCAACGACTACGTGAAGCCGAAGGTCGACCTCTCGCACCGGCTCGTCATCGAGGACGGCCGGCACCCGGTGGTCGAGACGACGCTTCCGGCCGGGTCCTTCGTGCCGAACTCGATCGGGCTCGACGGCACCGATCCGCAGGTCATGATCCTGACCGGGCCGAACATGGGCGGAAAATCGACGTACCTGCGCCAGAACGCCCTGATCGCCGTGATGGCGCAGATCGGCAGCTTCGTCCCCGCCAAGAGCGCGACGGTCGGGATCGTCGACAAGGTCCTCACCCGCATCGGCGCCCAAGACGCGCTCGCCCGCGGCGAGTCGACCTTCATGGTCGAGATGAACGAGACGGCGGGCATCCTCAAGTCCGCGACGCCGCGCTCGCTCTTGGTCCTCGACGAGGTCGGACGCGGCACGTCGACCTTCGACGGCATCTCCATCGCCTGGGCGGTGCTCGAGCATCTCAACCGGGCCTATCGCGAGGAGAAGGGGGCGCGCGGACCCCGCGTGCTTTTTGCGACCCACTATTTCGAGCTGACCAAGCTCGCGGAGCTGCTGCCCGGCGTCAAGAACGCCAACGTCGAGGCCCGCGAGTGGACGAACGCCGAGGGCCATACCGACGTCGTCTTCCTCCACAAGATCTCACCCGGGCCCGCGGACCGCTCCTTCGGCATCCACGTCGCCCGGCTGGCCGGCCTGCCGGAGCCGTGCCTCCGCCGCGCGCGCGAGATCCTCGCCACGCTCGAAAACGAGTCGAAGACCAAGCAGGCGGAGCCCGAGTTGCCCCTCTTCGAAGAGCACCCAGTGCTGCACGCGATCCGGCTCCTCGACGTCAACGAGGTCACGCCGGTGCAGGCGCTGCAGAGGATCGCGGAATGGAAAAAGCAGCTCTGAAGATCAGGCGGCTCCCGCCCGAGGTCGCCAGCCGCATCGCGGCCGGCGAGGTCATCGAGCGCCCGGCCAGCGTCCTCAAGGAGCTCCTCGAGAACTCGCTCGACGCCGGAGCGCGGCGCGTGCAGGTCGAGACCCTGGAGGCCGGCAAGAAGCTCCTGCGCGTCTCCGATGACGGCGGCGGGATGCTGCCCGAAGACTGCCGCGTCGCCTTCGAGCGCCACGCCACCAGCAAGATCTCGCAGCTCGAGGATCTCGAGCGCCTCGCGACCTTCGGCTTCCGCGGCGAGGCCCTGTTCGCCGTCGCCGCGGTGAGCCGGACCACGCTGCTGAGCTGCCCGAGCGGCCGGCGGTCCGGGTGGCGCGTGGACCTCGAGGGCGGCCGCGTCACGGCCGAGCGCGAGGCCCCGCCGGTGCCGGGCACCACGATCGAGGTGCGCGACCTCTTCTTCAACACGCCCGCGCGCGCCAAGTTCCTGAAGTCCGACGTCGCCGAGAAGAGCCAGCTGACGCGCGTGATCGAGGAGGCGGCGCTCGCCCATCCCCAGGCCGCCTTCGCGTACAAGTCGGACGGACGCTCGTCGTTCAAGCTCGCCTCGCACGCCGGAGACCCGACCGAGGAAGTCCTGCGCGGCCGCGTGCGCGAGGTCCTGGGCGACGAGCTCGGCGCGGCGATGCTCTGGGTCCACGAGGAGAGCCCGGGCCTGACGCTGCGCGCCTTCGTCGCGCCTGCTTCGGCGATGGCGGCGACCCGCAACACCCAGTTCTGGTTCCTCAACCGCCGGCCGATCACGAGCCGCTTGCTCCAGCAGGCCCTCTACCGCGCGCACGACGCGTTCCGCGGACGCGACCGGCATCCCGTCTGCGTGGTCTGGCTCGAGATGTCCTCCGACCGCTTCGACGTCAACGTCCATCCCGCCAAGCGCGAGGTGCGCTTCCGCAACGAGCGGCCCATCTTCGAGGCGGTCTCCGGGGCGCTTTCGGCGGTGCTGCTGCGAACGAAGGGCATCCCGACCGTGACGCGAGGCCCCGTCCCGGCGCTCGATCCCGTGCAGGTCCGCGAGG
>JACQPK010000478.1 GCA_016207565.1 Elusimicrobiota bacterium | reverse complement strand
TACGCAGAGGGAAGTAACGAAGAGGACGCAGAGGACGGCCCTTGATTGAGGATTAGGGCCATCGCTCGCGCGGGGTACCGACCCGAATCCGGGTCGCTAGGGTCCGATGGGACAGTGCGGCCTCGAGTACAAGGCGGGTCGCCGCGCCGGCTAGCGGCGAGGCCTCAGCGTCCAGGGGTTGGCGGGATGCTCGGCGTCGAGCCGGCGCCACGCGGGCGCGGCCGCGGCGGCGTCGCCGTCGAGCTCGGAGAGATGGGCGTAGGTGTAGAGGCTCTCGGGCACCCAGTACCCGTGGAACTTCTCGAAGAGCTCGCGGTAGCGGGCCTTCGCCTCGGCCCGCCGCCCGGAGAGCTCCTCGGCCTTCGCCCACCAGAATAGGGCCTCTTCGCGCTTGGCGGGCGGGCGGCGGAGCGAGTAGGCGAGCGCGAAGCGCCGGGAGGCTTCGGCGTGGCGGTCCGCCCGCATGTGCCGCCACGCGTCCCGGTAGACCCGCTCGGGGGAACGCCACAGGAAGTACGCCCCGGCGAACGCCGACGCGACCCAGACGGCGGCGGCGGGAGCCCAACGCCGCGCGGCGCTCCCGCTCGGCGCGGGCTGCTCCGCCTCGCGGCGGCGGCCGCGCCAGAGCGCCCACGCCAGGACGATCGCGGCAAGCGGCGTCGCCGCCATGCCGAGGCGTCCGGCCCAGGTGTGCCCGTAGACGAGCCGGATCTCGCGGCCTTCGGGCACGACGAGCATGAATCCCGGGCCGGCGACGTGGAGGCGGCCTTTCGACGCCAGGCGCCAACGCGGGTGGTAGGCGACCTTGATCAGGTGCGGCCGTCCCGGGACTTCCGTCTCGAAGACGAGCTCATGGCGGCTCAGGACCCTCTCGAGGACCGGGGGCGCGGGCGGAGGTGCCGGCTCGGGGAGCGCCTCCGCGCCGTAGACGGGGAGGTGTGCCGCGAACCGCGAGCGGCTTCGGAACCACGCGTACGCGTCGTCCATCCAGCCTTCGAGCGGCAGGCTTTTGAGCGGGCGGGTGACGACGGAGGCGAGCCGGCTGTCGAACCGCTTGAGCCTAAACAGCGCGAAGGGCGAGGCCTCGCCGACCCGCACGAACTCTCCGCTCTCTCGGACCGCCCGCTTGGCCTTGTCGCTGCGCAGCAGGACGGTCGCGGAGTGCAGGAACCGCATATGCTCGGCGGCGAACGGCGCGTCGAGGCTTCCGCTCGGGAATCTGACGAGCGGAGACGACGGACGCGCCGAGACCTCCGACTGGACCTGATACACCGCCGGGCCCAGGAGCGCCGACTCCATGTAGAGCCCTTCGAGGACGGGCGTCCCGTCGAGGAACATCGGCAGCGCCTCGAGCGAGCGGGTCGAGCCGACGTCGTGATTGTCCGGATCGTGCTCGAAGAGGAGCCGCGGGCTCCACGGCCCGCCCCGCATCGCCGGGAACAGCCGGGCGAGGTTGGCCCACTGGGGCTTGGCGTCCAGGCCCGAGTGGTTCCAGAAACCCCAGTCGGGAGCCCGCGAGACCTGAGCGCCGATGGTCCGGAGCCACAACGTCGCGAGCATCGCCACGAATAGCAGGCGCGGCCCGCGGTAGCGGTCTCCGGGAGATCCGCCCAGAGACGCGACGGCCTGCCCGGCCGCCCAGCCGCACGGGATCGAAGCGAAGAGCCAGACCAGTGGGAAGAACCGGATGTCCGCCACGCCGAGGCGGTCGCCCGCGATGAAGCCCACCGCGGCGAGGGCGGCGGCGGTCAGCAGATGCGAGGCCGCGCGCCGCTGGGTCTCCCCCCACGCCCGGCGCACGCTCGGGAACGCGAGGAGCGCGACGCCCGCGGCGGCGGCCTCGAGCATCGGCTGGATCGCCTCGGGAAGCAGGTCGCGCCACCCGGCCACCGTGAACGCGGCGTCGTTGGGGATCGTCAGCGAGTGCATCTCGAGCATCGGCCAGAGCCACCCGCCGAGCAGCGCGAACGCCGCCGTGTGTCCTTTGAGCAGGAGGGCGGCGGCTCGCCCGAGCCTCTCGCGGCGCCGGCCCGCGGGCGCCGCGAGCGCGTCGAGCGCCATGAGCCACGTCGAGCACCCGACGACCAGGAGCGGAAAGGCGTGCGAGAACCCGCTCGCCGCCTCCAGGAGCGCGGGAAGCGCCCAGCCGTGCCCTCGGCCGAGCGCGCGGCTCCACGCCAAAAGCGAGAGCAGCCCGAAGAGCACGCCGTAGCTGTAGGTGAACTCGCCGGAGAGCGTCGAGAGCAGGTTGCCGCCCCAGATCGAGTTCTGCTCGTGAAGGAGGTAGCCCAGCGCTCCGACCGCCCCGAGGAGCGACGCGGGCCCGGAGAAGCCGAGCCAGCGGCGGCTCGCGGAAAACACCGCTCCGGGCAAGGCCATGCAGGCGAGGAAGGCTCCCCACTTGAACGCGGCCGCGACGCCCGTGAACGCGGAGAGCCCCGCCATCAGCAAGAACGGGAGCGGGAAGTAGTACGACAAGAACGGGAAGCCGCCGAAGACCTCCGGCAGCCAAGGCAGGAGGAGCCCCGACGGCAGCAGGCGCTCGGCGTAGAGATACGCGTAGAGCAGATGGGAGCCGGTGTCGCCTCCCGTCGGCCAGTTCGCCGAGTTCAAGAAACGGACGCCGAGCGCGGACGCGACGAGCGCGCCCCCGCCGGCGGCGACCGCGACATCGAGCCATGCTCCGGGCTCGGAGACGGCGCGCGACGGTCTCGGCCGGCTCGACGCCGGCCCCACCAAGATCCACGCCAGCCAGGCCCAGCCCACGCTCGCGCACGCGAGGGCCGCGCGCAGCATCGTCTTTCCCGCGTCGCACCACGCCGGGCGCGGACGCGTCTTGGGCTTGCCGCGCCGCACGTGCTGGAGCGTCGGCCCCCGCTCCGTCTCGTGCAGGAGCACGGCGGGCGGCAGCGCGTCCCCGAGGTCGAGCCGCGCGGGCCCGGAGCCGGCCGTCCACTCGACGCGTTCGGCGACGGGCCGGGCCTCGTCGAAGCGGACGGGCTTCGCGGTGGCCTCGATCCCGGACTCGCGGGAGCCCAGCACCCAGGTCGCGAGGACCCTCCGGTCGCCCGGCGGCCGGAGCACGAGCCGCCCGTCCTCGTAGCGGGCGTCGAGCGGCCGCGTCTCCTCCGGCGGAGGACTCAGGAACGCGATCAGCCCGAAGTCCGCCCCGGCCTGGTCGAAGAAGCGCATCAACACTCCCCGAAGCGCCTCGAGCCCGCGGCGCCCCGGCCGGAACCCGACACGATAGGCCTCCCCGGCCGGCAGGGCGGCGGGCCCGGCGGGCGCAAGCTCGCGCCAGCCGCCGCCGGTCAGCGCGAAGGCGCGGGGAAAGAACGCCGCCTCATTGCCTTCGTTCTTGATCTCGAGGCGGCCGCCGGCGACGGTGTAGCGAAAGCCGATCTCCCCCGCTCCCGCCGGAACCGCGAACCCCAACGCAATGAAGCAACACGGTGCCAGGCACCACGTTGCGTTATTCCGCCGCACTTACAGGGGGCGGGCCCGGTCGACGAGCAGGATCGGGATGCCGTCCTCGACCGGGTACGCCTTCGAGCACGCGCGGCAGGCGAGCAGTTTCTCCGGCTCGCGCTCCTCGAGGGGTTTCTTGCAGGCGGGGCAGGCCAGGATCTTGAGCAGTTCGGGGTCGACGAGCGGCATCGTTTCTCCTCGCTAGGCTACCGTGAGATCCCTCACGCGGAAGGTCGGCGCGGCGCAGGCGCCGTAGAACGAGAGGTCGTCGGCGACCGCGTCGAGCCGGTCGAGGAGGTCCAGCAGGTTCCCCGACAGCATGGCCCCGCGCACCGCGCCGGCGAGCACGCCGCCGCGGATCTCGACGCCGGAGAGCCCGACCGAGAACTCGCCGGACACCGGATCGGCGGTGTGCATGCCCATCAGCTCGAGGACGAGGATGCCGTCCTTCGTGTCCTCGAAGAGCGCCTCTCGCGTAAGCGCGCCGGGCTCGAGGTAGAAGTTGGAGGAGCCGGGGCCCGCGAGGCTCTTATACGAGGAGCGCCCCGCCGAGCCGTTGGGGGCCACGCCGTCCTTGGACGCCGTCTGGGCGTCGTAGAAATAGTCCCGCACGACCCCGCCGTCGATCGGCACCTTCCGCCTCGTCGGGACGCCTTCGCCGTCGAAGAACGAGGTCGCGGGCCCGCCGGGCCTGAGCGGATCGTCGACGAACGTCGCGAGGGCGGAGCCGACGCGCTTGCCGCGCTTGCCGCCGAGGAGCGAGCGGCCCCGCTGCACGGAATCCGCCGACAGCATTCCGGCGACGAGCTCGAGGAGCTCTCCCGCGACCCAGGGATCGAAGACGATCGAGCGCCGCGCGGTCGGGAGCTTCTTGCCTTCGAGCAGGGCCGTGGTGCGGAACGCCGCGTCGCGCGCGGTCCGGTCGAAATCGAGATCCGCGTAGCGCCGGCCCGAGGAGGCGGCCGAGCCCACCTGCACCTCGCCGGCGGCCTCGGCGACGGCGGAGACGCTGACGCCGCAGCTCGTCCCCTCCTCGTGCGCCGAGACGCCGCGGGTGTTGAGGATCGAGACCACGCCGCGGCTCTCGCCGTAGCCGACGCGCAAGACGCGGCCCACCCGAGGGTCGGCCCGGCGCGTGGCGGCCTCGAGGCCCCTCATGGCGTCGAGCCGGCTGTCGATGGAGCCCTCGAGCAGACCCTCGTCGAGGAGCGTGGCGGCGATCGTCCGGTCGATGAAGGCGGGCTGCCCTTCCGGGACCACCTTGTGCGGGTCGGGAGGAAGAAACGACAGCTGCTCCAAGAGGCGACGGCAGGAGGCCTCGATCGTCGCGCGCTCGAGGCCGACGCAGAAGGCGAAGCCGCCCCGCCCGCCTTCGATCACGCGGATGCCCACGCCCTCCTCGACGGATTCGTGCAGCGTCTCGAGCCGGCCCTCGCGGAGCTCGAGGCCGCGGTCGACAACGCGCGAGAGGTAGAGCTCGGCCTCGGCCCCCGGCGCCTCCCGGCGGAGCCAGTCGAGCGTACGCTCGCCGACGTCCCGCAACTCCTCGGCGTCGAGGGCCGTCGTCACTGGAAGACCCCCCGGTTGAGCGCCGTGTAGCCCATGTACAGGAACAGGAACGAGAGCAGCAGGAAGAACATGCCCCACTTCCTCCGCTCGAGGGCGAGGTGGGCGTCGTTGAGCACGTACTCCCGCAGAAGCGCGTTCATGCGCTCGATGAGATCGGGACGGTACAGGTAGCCGAGCCCCAAGGCGAAGAAGACACAGCCCGCGAACACCTTCTGCCAGGGAGTCATGCCGCGGGCTCCGCGTTGAACCGGTTCATCGCGGCCTCGACGCCGCGGTCGACGGCTTCCAGCACGGCCTCGGCCGCTCGATCGACCGCCTCCTTGAGGACCGGGCGCTCGGCCGGAGCGAAGCCGGAGAGGACGAAGTCCTTGGTCGGACGGCCCGATGGATCGCCGATCCCCACCCGCAGGCGCGGGATGTCCGAGGACTTGAGGTGGTCGATGATCGACTGCATCCCGTTGTGGCCTCCCGCGGAGCCGCCCCTGCGGATGCGGAGGCGGCCGAGACGCAGCGCGAAGTCGTCGAAACAGACCAAAACGTCTTGGGGTTCGACGTTGGAGTAGCAGGCGAGATAACGCACGAAGGAGCCCGAGTGGTTCATATAAGTCATCGGACAGGCGAGCGTCAGCTTGCCGTTGTCGCGATGCGCCTCGGCGACGATTCCGTCCTGCCCCTTCTTAACGAAGCCCGCGTCAAGCCGAGACGCGAGCCGTTCCAGCACGAGGAACCCGACGTTGTGGCGGGTCTGGGCGTATTCCTTCCCAGGGTTGCCCAGACCCACCACAAGCCGGATCGCCAATTACTTCTTGGCCTCCGCCTTCTTCTCTTCCTTGGCGGGAGCGGCGGCCTTGGCGCCCTCCTTCTTCTCGCCTTCCGCGCCTTCCTCTTCCTTCTTGCCCTTGGCGATGACCTCGGGCTCGGTGCCGGCGGCGGCGCCTTCGGCGCCGGGCGCAGGAGCCACGACCTCCTCGGCGGTCGGCTGGACGATGTTGACGACGATGTGGTCCAACGCGTCCAGGACCTCGACGCCCTCGGGGATCGCCACATCCTTCACGTGGATCGACTGGTTGAGCTGGAGGTTCGACACGTCGAGGTCGATCTTCTGGGGGATCTTCGCGGGCAGCGCGCGCACCTTGAACTCGCGCAGCACGTGCTCGAGGATGCCGCCGCCGGTCTTTACGCCCGGCGCCTCGCCGACGACGTGGAGCGGGACCTTGACCTCGATCTTCGCGGTCATCGAGATCCGCTGGAAGTCGGCATGGATCGGCTGGTTGTTCACGACGTGGCGCTGCAGTTCCTTGAGGATGACGGTGTCGTCCCCCTTGGCGGTCTTGAGATGGATGATCGCGTTCGCGCCGCCGGCCTTCACGAGCTTGGTCAGCTCCTTCTCGTTGACGACGACGTTCACCGGCGACTTCTTGCCGCCGTACACGACCCCGGGGATCATGCGATCCTTGCGAAGCTTCGTGAGCTCGGCCTTCTTGCTCTTCGAGTCGCGGACCTTGGCTTCGAGATTCAACTCCATTTTGCTTCTCCTGGTTTCAATCAGACGAACAATTCGCTGATGGATTCTCCTTCGTGGTTTCGGCGAATCGCTTCGCCCAAAAGGGGTGCGATGGACAGGACCTTGACCTTCTCAGGCCGAGCCGCATCGATCGGGATCGAGTCCGTCAGCAGCATCTCCTCGAGCTCGGACTTCTCGCAGAGGTCGAGCGCGCTGCCGGAGAGGACGCCGTGCACGCAGCAGGCGTACACCTTGAGCGCGCCCTTCGCCTTGATCTCGTTGGCGACCTTCGTCAGCGTGCCGCCGGTATCGATCATGTCGTCGAGGATGACGCAGTGCTTGCCGCCGACGTCGCCGATGACGTTGTAGACGGATGCCTCGTTCGGGCGGGGGCGCCGCTTGTCGATGATGACGAGCGAGGCATTGAGGCGCTTCGCGAAGGCGCGGGCGCGCTCGACGCCTCCGACGTCCGGCGAGACGACCGCGAGCGGCTCCAGCTTCTTCTTGCGGATGTAGTCGAGGAAGACCGGCGCCGCGAACAGGTGGTCGACCGGGATGTCGAAGAAGCCCTGAATCTGCGCGGCGTGGAGGTCGACCGTGATGACGCGGTTGGCGCCCGCGGCGACGATGAGGTTCGCGCAAAGCTTCGACGAGATCGGCACGCGAGGCTCGGTCTTGCGGTCGGCGCGCGCGTAGCCGAAGTAGGGCACGACGGCGTTGATGCGGCCCGCGGAGGCCCGGCGGAGCGCGTCCATCATGATCAGGAGCTCCATCAGGTTCTCGTTGGAGGGGCGGCACGTCGGCTGGATCACGTAGCAGTCCGAGCCCCGGACGTTCTCGAGGATGTGGACGTTGATCTCGCCGTCAGCGAAACGGCCCACCTGGCATTTGCCGAGGCCCGTGCCGAGATACTCGGCGATCGCCTCGGCCAGCGGCCGGTTCGCGTTCCCCGTGAAAAGCTTCATGCTGCGGTAGAGCTTGGAGCCCTCCGCCTTCAACGCCGGGCGCTGCTGGTGGGCGGCTTTCCCCGCCATGGAACCCCTCCGGGTCGCGATAGTCTCGCTCACTTGCTCTTGTTCTCCTGCCGCGCGCGCGCGATCGCCAGCGCGCCCTCCGGCACGTCCTCGGTGATCGTCGAGCCGGCGCCGATCTTCGCGCCCCGGCCGACCTTCACCGGGGCCACGAGATTGACGTTCGAGCCGATGAAGGCCTTCGCCCCGATCACCGTCTTATGCTTCTCGACGCCGTCGTAGTTGCAGGTGATCGTTCCGGCGCCGACGTTGACGTCCTCGGCGATGTCGGCGTCGCCGATGTAGCTGAGGTGAGGGACTTTCGAGCCGAAGCCGATGCGGGCGGCCTTGATCTCGGTGAAGTTGCCGATGCGGGCGCGGGGGCCGGCGACCGTGCCGGGCCGGACGTGGGCGTAGGGGCCGATCGTGGTCTTCTCGAGGATGCGGGCGCCGGCCACGTAGGAGTTGCGGACCTCGCAGCCGTTGCCCAGCGCCGTGTCCTCGATGTAGGTAAAGGGCCCGATATGGCACGAGCGGCCGATCTGCGTCTTGCCTTTCAGGATCGTGCCGGGCAGGACGATCGAGTCCTGGCCGATCTCGACGTCGGCGTCCACGTACGTGTGGCTCGGATCGACGATGGTGACGCCCGAGAGCATCAACCGCTCGAGGCAGCGGCGGTTGAGCACGCGCTCGACGTGCGCGAGCTGCACGCGCGTGTTGACCCCGAGAGACTCCTCCGCGTTGCCGCAGACGTGCGCGTTGACGCGCCCGCCCTTCTGCCGCACGAGCTCGAGCGCGGCGGTCAGGTAGATCTCCTTCTTGGGCCCCTGCGGCTCGATGCCCTTCACCGCCTCGAGCAGCGGCGCGACCTCGAAGCAGTACGTCCCCGAGTTGATCTCGGTGATCGCCGCCTCCTTCGGTGTCGCCTCGTTCTCCTCGACGATGCGTAGGACCTCGCCGAGCGGGCTGCGGACGACGCGGCCGTAGCCCTTCGGCGTCGCCAACCGGGCGGTGAGGAGCGTGACCTGCCCCTTCTGCTCGCGGTGAGTGTTGACCAGCGCGTACACCGTCTCGAAGGTGAGGAGCGGCGTGTCGCCGCAGGCGACGACGGCCGTCTGGAACTTCTTCAGGAACGGGATCGCCTCGAGCACCGCGCCGCCGGAGCCGGTGGGGTGCTTCTGCCGGATGAACGTGATCGGGCGGTTGAGCCAGCCCTTGCACATCGCCTCGACCTCTTTCTGAACGAGGTCGGCCTGGTGGCCGATCACGACGCCGATGCCCGCGGGCTTGAGCGCGTTGGCGAGCCGGAGCCCGTAGAAGAGCATCGGCCGCCCGCCGACCGGGTGCAGCACCTTCGGCACGTTGGACTCCATCCGGGTGCCTTCGCCGGCGGCGAGGATGAGGACCCCCAGAGAGCCCGGCTTGGCCGACGACTTCGCTTTCGGTTGTGGTTTCATGTTGTCTTAAACGACCTCGCCCCCCGCTGCGCGCCCCCCGCGGGGGGGCGCGCCAAAACGTTCCCGGGCCTGGACTCGAACCAGGAAACCCAGCTTCAAAGGCTGGTGTGTTACCATTACACCACCCGGGAGAGAATCAGTCCTCATCGTCGTGGTGAGTCCCCGGTGCCGGGGCTTTTCCCCCGGTGCGTTTCAGCTCCTCTTGATACGCCGCCATCACCTTGTCTTCCAAAAATTTCCGGAACTCCATCGTGATCGGGTGCGCGATGTCCTTGTAGTTCCCGTCGGCGAGCTTCCGCGACGGCATGCACAGGATCAGCCCCTTGTTCCCCTGAATGATCTTCATGTTGCGCACGACAAAACAGTTCTCGATCGTGATCGTGACGAAGGCCTTGAGCTTCTCTTCGTTCCGGAGATGCACCCGGATTTCCGTGATTTCCATGGAACTCAACCCTCAGAAGCAGAACGTCACGAACACATCCCAGGGATAGCCCTTCAAGCGCTCGGCCGCGCGCTCCGCCTGTCCAGGCTCCGGAAAGAAGCCGAAGACAGACGAACCCGACCCCGACATGAGCGCTCCCTGCGCGCCAAGCCGGATCAGGATGTCCTTCGCCTGTTTGACCTGAGCCCAGGAACCGAGCACCGGTTCCTCGAGACGGTTGAAAAGCAAGCCGGCCCATTCGGAAATGGGCCTTCCAGCGCTTAGCTTTTTTTGAAGTCTACTAAGCTGAGAAACCCTCGTCAAGGAAGATTTTTTCGATGGTATCGACAACCGGCCATAGACCGATGAGGTCGAGATCGCGACGCGGGGATAGACCAATACCATCGGAGGCAAAGATTTGGTTGTCATTAGCGGCGAAAGTTTGTCTCCGATCCCCTCGCCCCGAGCGAGTCCCTGCTCCTGCAGGAAGAAGGGCGCGTCGGCGCCCAGCTCGCGCGCGAGCGTCTTGAGGACAAAACGGTGCGAGCGGTCGAGCTTCTTGCCGGTCAGCCGGGAGAGCCCGACCAGCGTCCCGGCGGCGTCTGAGGAGCCTCCGCCCAGGCCCGCCCCGATCGGGATCTTCTTCTCGAGCTTGATGCGAAAGCCATGGTCGACCCGGAAGCGTTTTCGGAAAGCCGCGGCGGCGCGGACCACGAGGTTGTCGGGCGAGGCCGCGAGCGGAGCGACCGTGCGGTTGTCGAGCGAGAACTCGATAGAGGGCTCGGCGACGGATTCGAGCTCCAGCGTGTCGAAGAGGTTCACCTTCGCGAACAGCGTCGCGAGGTTGTGGTAGCCGTCGCGCCGGCGGCCGGTCACCTCGAGGAAGAGGTTCACCTTGGCGGGGCACTGGACCTTGAGCCGGGCGCAAGACGGCGCGTCCGCGTCCGCCAACGAGATCGAGGCGCGGGCGCTCACCGGGCCGGGGCCTCCTCGAATCGAGCCACCGGGCTCGTGATGACGATGTCGAGCGTGAATCCCTTGCCTTCCAGCTTCAGCCCGACGGGAAGGCCGCGAGGCGGGTCCGCGTTCTTGTCGTCGGGGCCGTACTCGACGGAGAGCTTCACCGCGGGCTGCTCCGACGTCTCGAAGCTCTTCAGCTTGCCGCCCGGCTGGAAAGCGAACTCGCCGCCGGCGGCGCGCACCGTCTCGCCGCCCCGCCAACCGCGCTTGAGCTCCGCGGGCCGAGACTTGAAGAGGCTGCCGTCGATGAAGTCCCGCATGAGGCGGAGGCCCCGGTAGACGGCGTCCCGCGCGGCCTCCGGCGGGACTCCCTCGAGCTTGAGGGGGTCCATCTCGAACTCGTCCTCGCCGCGGATGCGCGCCGAGAACACGGGGACGAACAGCGGCCCCAGGAACTCGAGCTGGAGCACCGACGGCGCCTCGTAGCGCAGGAGACCCGCAAAGCGGAACGGCTTGTTCACGACGCTGCCTGAGACGTCGCACGGACCGCCGAAGCGGACGACGCCCTTGAGCGAGGATGCCGCGAGGTCGAGGACCCTGGAGCCGGCCTCCGACGGCGAGAGCTTCCCCTCCGCGTCGAGGCGCTTCTTGTGGATCCGGTCGTTGCGATCGAAGCCCTCGGCGCGGACGAAGGAGTCGAACGCCCGTCCGCTCTCGCCGAGCGCGGCGAACACGTCGCCCAGATGCTCCCAGACCGTCGGGTCGGCGGGCAGGTAGCGCAGCGCCGTCTCGAGCTCGGTCTTCGCCTCGGCCGTTCGCCCCAGCTTGAAATAGACCCAGCCGAGGGAGTCGCGGTAGGCACCGTTGGTGGGGTCGATCGCGACCGCGCGCGCGATGAGCTCGCGCGCCTCCTCGAGCTTGAGGCCCCGGTCGGCGAGAGAGTACCCGAGGTAGTTCAGGGCCGAGGCGTCGTTGGGGCGCTGCGCGATGAGCTCGCGGAACTCCCGCTCGGCATCGTTGATTCGGCCGTGCTTCTCAAAGAGCGCGCCGAGCTGGAACCGCGCGTCGCGGAAGTCGGGCCTCGCCTTGAGGATCGCCTTCAGGAGCTCGGCCGACTTGTCGGTCTGGGCGAGGTCGTCGTAGCCGAGCGCGAGGAAGTAGGAGATGTCGTCGTTGTCGGGCCACTTCTTGTGGCCGTCCTCGAGGACCTTCACCGCCTCCTTGATGCGGTTGGCCTGCGTGAGGTAGTAGCTGAGGCGCAGGTTGAGGGCGGCCTCATCTTTGAGCGCCGCGCTCTTCGACAGCTCCGCGACCGCCTGGTTGAAGTCGCCTTTTTGCTCGGCGAGGATCGCGAGCCACAGGCACGTCGTCGGGTTGTCGGGCGCGGCCGCCTGAGCGTGGCGGAAGTGCTCCTCCGCCTTCTCGGCGTCGCCGCGCATGAAGTAGACCTCGCCGATGTGGTTGCGCAGCGCGACGTTCTGCGGGTCGCGCTCGAGGATCGCCAGGAACTCGCCGAGCGCCGCCTCGGTGTCTTTCTTCGCCTCGTACACCTGGGCGAGCGTGAGCCGCGCCTGGAAGGACTCCGGGTTCAGCTCGATGGCGCTCTTGAGGTGCGCGATCGCCTTCTCGAGGTTGCCTTCCCGCTGCTCCAGGATGCCGAGCTGATAGCGGGCCTCGGAGGCGTTCTCGGGATTCGTCTCGAGGTAGCCCTGAAAGTACTCGCGGGCCTTGGCGGGCGACTGGCTCGAGAGGAGGTTGCCGAGGCTGAGCATCGCCTCCGAGAACTTCGGGCTGAGCTTGAGGGCCTCCTCGAACGCGGCCTGCGCGGAGGCGGCGTCGCCTCTCGCCCACTGGACGTTGCCGAGGAGGAAGTGCCCCTTGTGGCTGTTCGGGTCGAGCTGGACGAGCTTTCGGGCCATCTCGAGCGCGACATCCGGCTTCCCCGCCTCGAGCGCGGTCTCGGCCGCCTGCTCATGGAGGAAGGTCGACGTCGGGTCGAGCGCGATCGCGGCCTGGTACTCCTGGAGCGCCTCGAGGATGTTCCCTTGGTGCTCGAGCAGCACCGCCTTCATGTAGTGCATCGTCGAGGCCTTACCGGCGTCGCCGAAGGACAACGGCGAAAGAGCGGCGAGGAGGACGAGGACGGGGATCATGCGAGCCGGAGGCTCATGAGCAGTGCGTCCGAGCCGTCATGATAGTATTTTGGCCTCCGGCCGACAACGCGATACCCGGCCGACTCGTAGAGAGCGATCGCCGAGCGGTTCGTCGCGCTCACCTCGAGCCCGACCAGGCTGCAGCCGGCTTCGCGCGCGGCCTCGTGCAACCGCGAGAGGATCGCCCGGCCGAGGCCGCGCCGGACGCGGCCGGGCTCGACCACGACCAAGGTGATCTCCGCCTCCGGAGGCACGACGCGGAGCGCCCCGAAGCCCGCGGCCTGCCCGTCCTCCTCGGCGACCCACAGCCGCTCCCGCCCGCCCGACATCGTTTCGACGAGATGCGTCCGCGACCACTTGGGCAGCCCCGGCCAGGCGGCTTGGAGCGCCAAGAGCCCGTCGATATCGCCGGGCCGAGCGTCGCGGATCAAGGCTTCGTTCGCGCGGCTCTCGCGGCCGCGAAGCGCTTCTTCAGCCCCGGCTCGAACTCCGGATTGAAGCGGCGCGTGAGCTCGAGCATCATCTCCTCGTGGAACCCGATCGGATCGCCTTTCGACCGCTTGAGCAGCCTGCGGTACCGCGGATCGGCCTTGGCGGCCTTCTTCAGCGCCGCGAGCCCCTTGGCCGGCTCGCCGATCCCATAGAAGGCGAGCGCGAAGACGAGCGCCAGCTCCGCGGGCGCGGGCTTTCCGACGGCAACGGCGAGCCGCGCCTCCTCGAGAGCGCCCTCCGCTTGCCCGTTCATGAAGCGCAGATACGCGGCCTGCGTCCTCATTTCGACGTCCTCCGGCACCATCCAGGCCGCATCCTTGCCGAGGTTGGCGGCCGCGGTGGGATCCTCCTTGAGCTGGAAGGCGTACGCTTCGCGCAGCATCTCCCGCGCGGCGTCCTCCCGCGGGTCTTGGGCGGCGCCCGCCAGCAGAGCGCCGAGCAGCATCGCGAGTCTCATCGGCGGCCTACGATACCATATGGCGGCCGAGGAGGGCCCCTGCTAAGCTATGGGGAATGGACTCGGCTCGTCCGGGCGCGTCACGGCGCTCCTGGCTGTGGATCGCGGGCCTCGGCCTGGGCTCGGCGCTCGGGTCCTGCCTGATCGTCTACCTCTTCGTGGATCCCGGGCCCGCGTACCTCGAGGACGAGGAAGCGGCCGCCGAGGCCCAGCTCGACGGCGACCCCGAAGACGGCCCCGAAGGCCGCTCCGGCCTCGGCCTCGTCAAAGGCGAGAGGATCCGCGGGGCCGGCGCCTCCGCGGATTTCACGCTTCGCGCTCCCGCGGTCGGCAAGCTCCGCGGCTCGCGCGGGGGAGGCGGGCGGAACCGGAACGCGGCCGCCGACCGGGATTGGCCGGCGCCGCCGGACGCGGCGCCGGAGGCGGCACCCAAGGCGAAAGATCGTCCCAAGGCCGGGCCCCTGAACCGCCTGAGCGCGACGCTGCACTCGATGGCCGGCGGGCTCCGCGCGGCCCTGACGGGCGGCGGCGCGGGGGACTCCGGCGAGGCCTCCGCCCGGACGGGCCGGCTCTTCGCTTCGGTGCTGACGACCGGGCCTCGCAGCGCCGTCGCGGCGGCCAAGCCCGTGGCCGCGCAGCAGGCGGTGAAATCCAGCCGCTCGGGGCTGGCGTTCGCTCCGATCGGGCCGCAGGGAGCGGGCGCGCTTCCCGCCGACGCCAAAGGAAATCCGAGCCAGGTCTTCGCGCCGCAGGCCGCCGGCGCGCCCTCCGGAGGCGCGGGCGCGGGCGCGGGCTTCGGCGCGGCGACCGTGACAGGGGGTCCGGCCCAGCAGGCGTCGGAGAGCGGCGGCGTGTGGGGAGCGACGCAGCAGGGCGGCGAGGAAGCGCACAACACCACGACGCTGACCAAGATCAAGTCCTACGACGGCCTGGTGTTCGGCCTCGATCTCGCGACCCTGTACAAGAAGCTGAAGGCTCTGGGCGTGACCGAGGCGCAGTTCAAGCTGCTCGAAGACTGCCTCGTGGGTCAGCAAGGCTGCACGGGCGGCGACATCTGGGAGGCGTGCACGAAGGCCGCGATCTTCAACGCCTGCGCCAACGTGTGCCGCGAGGTGCCCGGCTGCGTCGTGCCCGGCTCCGGCGGGACAGGGACGACGTCGACGACCTGCACGCCGGAACCGGGCTGCCTCCCGTCCGGCACGATGATCGAGGTCGAGAGCTGCGGCGACCTCGCCCTGATCTGGTCGCTGCCGAATCAGACTTGCTGCAGTTGCGGGACCTCCTGCTACTCGACGGCCGATGCGAGCCCCACCTACGGCAACACCGGGGTGAACTGCCACTCAAGCTGCCCCGCCGGCCACTACATCCACCGCTTCTGCTCCGACTAGTGAAGTAAGTAAAGTGGGGACTGTCCCCAATTTACTTTCTTTCGTAGTGGGGCGGTTTGATGTAGAGCGGGGCGAGGGACGGGTCGCCGTGGGTCTCGAGGCGGTGCTTCGCGGGGGCCAACAGGTCGGACGCGTCCAGGCCGCGGCTCTCCGCTTCGGCCAAAAATCCCGGAAGCTGCTCGAGCGCCGCGCGCGCGCCGGGGCCCACGAGCCGCGCTGCGCGGCCCGCCAGCGCTTTCCGCACGGCCTCGCCCAGCTCCGGCACGCCCGCCCACGAAGGCTCGCCCGCCGGCCGCGGCGTCTCGCCGCGCTCGAAGAGCTGGAAGAACCACTCGTCCTTCCAGCCGCGCACCACCGCGACGACGAGCCCCGGCTCCGGGCTCGCGCGCCACGCGGCAGCCTCGAGCCACGACACGCCGATCGCGGGCTTTCCGAGCGACGGTCCGAGCATCCCGGCGAAGGTCAGCCCGACGCGGATGCCCGTGAACCGGCCCGGCCCCGTGGCCGCGGCGAAGGCGTCGACGTCTTTCAGCGCGAGGGCTGCGCTCTTGAGCAGCTTCCCGGCCTCCTTGGGAAGCTGCTCGTCCTGGTCGGAGGCCGGCTTGGCCGCGCGCAGCCGCAGCCGCTCACCGTCGAGGAGCGCGACCGAGAGCCGCTCCGCCGTCGTGTCGAACGCGAGGATCCTCATGTCTCCAGAGAGCGCAGCAACCGGCGCGCCCGCCCCCCGAGCGCCCTAAACGCCAGCTTCCGCCGGCGCTCGCCGGCGTGATCGAAGCGGATCTCGAGGCGGTCGGGCGGCAGCGCTTTCGCCGCGATCTCCGGCCATTCGACGAGACAGACGCCCCGCGGATCGTCGAAGTACTCCTCGAGGCCGAGGTTCGGCAGGTCCTTGTCCGCGAGCCGGTAGAGGTCGAGGTGGTGGATCGTCTTCGTCGGGGCACGGTAGCGCCGGGCGAGGCCGAAGCTCGGGCTGACCACGGCTCCCCGGAAGCCCGCGCCGCGCGCGAACCCCTGCACGAACGTCGTCTTGCCGCTCCCGAGCGGGCCGGAGAGCGCGAGCACATCGCCGGGGACGGCCGAGGACCCGAGCGCCGCTCCGAGCGCGCGCGTCCGGGCCTCCGTGTCGGCGGTGACGGCGCGCATCAGCGTCCCAGGCGTCGAAAGGCGATCGGAAGGGCGTCGATCACGTCGGAGGCGGTCAGCGCCGCCTGGGAGCCGAGCCGGGCCGCCGCGTCGCCGGCGGCTCCGTGGAGCCACGCGCCGAGCGCGGCCGCCTCGTAGCCGCGATCGCCCGGGTCGTTGGCCAGGCGCTGCGCCCAAAGGCCCGCGATCAGCCCGGTCAGGACGTCGCCGGTGCCTCCCTTGGCCAGCCCGGGGTTTCCCGTCGGATTGACGAGCTTGCGCTCGCCGTCGGTCACGATCGTCCCGCGGCCCTTGAGCAGCGCGACGCAGGCGAGCTCCTCCGCCAACGTCCGCGCGCTCCCCTCGCGGTCCTCCGTCACCGAGTCGTGGTCCTTGCCGAGCAGCCGCGCCATCTCGCCCGGATGCGGCGTGAGGACGCACGGCGCGCCGCGCTCCTCGAACAGCCGCCGGACCTCCGCGCGCGGATGGCGGCTCAAGAGATTCAATCCGTCGGCGTCGATCACGGCCGGGATCTTCAGGCGCCCGAGGATCGAGACGAGCGCGCGCTCGGTATCGCCGTGCTGGCCGAGCCCCGGGCCGATCGCCAGCACGCCCCACTTCTTGGCCGACGCGTCCTGGAGGAGCCGGCCGCACGCCTCGACGGCGAGCGCGCCCGTCTTGGTCTCGGGCAGGGCGACGGTGAGCGCCTCCGGCACGTGTCCGGTGACGGCGGCCTGCAGGCCCTCCGGGACGCCGAGGGTGACGAGCCCCGCGCCCGAGCGGCAGGCCGCGCGGGCGGCCAACAGCGCCGCCCCCGCCATGCCGCGCGAGCCCGCGACGAGGAGGACGTGACCGAAGTCCCCCTTGTGCGAGTCGGGACGGCGGGCCGGGAGCCAGCGCCGGAGAGTCGCGCTCATGCCACCAGCGCGACCGCCGCGGCGTAGTCGTCGGAGTGAGAAAGCGACAGCCGGATCCGCCTGGCGGGCCGGCCCTTGAGCAGCACGCCCGGGCGCCCGGCCGCGTCGCGGCTGACCGCGATGTCTTTCAGCGCGAGGCCGCCGTCGCCGAGGGCCTTCCAGACGGCCTCCTTCGCCGCGAAGCGCACCGCGAAATGCTGCCAAGCCCGCCGCTTGCCTTCGCAGTAGCGGATCTCCTCCGCCGAGAACACGCGCGCCAAAAAGCGCGGGTTGCGCTTGGCGAGCGCGCGCACGCGCGAGATCTCGACGATGTCGAGACCGAGACCTCCCCTGATCGCAGGCACAGACTATTCGACGGTGACGCTCTTGGCGAGGTTGCGCGGCTGGTCGACGTCGCAGCCTCTGAGGTCCGCCATGTGGTAGGCGAGGAGCTGCAGGGGGACGACGTTGACGATCGGGCTCAGCGCCTCGGAGATCGGAGGGAGCGTCAGGAGGTGGTCGGCCTTTCCGTCGAGGCGCTTCTCTCCTTCCGTGACGAGCGCGATCAGGATCGCGCCGCGGGCCTTCGCCTCCTCGATGTTGGAGAGGATCTTCTCGAAGACCTTCGACTGCGTCGCGATCGCGACGACCGGGACGTCGGGGTCGATCAAGGCGATGGGGCCGTGCTTCATTTCACCGGCCGCATAGCCTTCGGCGTGAATATAGGCAATCTCTTTGAGCTTGAGCGCCCCCTCGAGAGCGATGGGATACTGATACTTCCTGCCGATGTAAAGAAAATGCCCCGCCTCGCAATACTTC
>JACQPK010000057.1 GCA_016207565.1 Elusimicrobiota bacterium | reverse complement strand
CTACGCCCAGCCCGAAGTGGCGCGGGCGAGCAGAGAACTACTCGAGGCCGTGAGGCGACACTGCGAAGAACGATCCGTCCAAGGTCATTAAGTTCCTCGGCTTCCGCTGGGAGGCGGTCGACCTCAGGGAGTACACGGCGGCGGGAACGCATTTCAAGGACGTCACGCGCCAGAGCTTGCTCGGCGACGCCGCCGGAGAAGGGGACCTCAACTTCATCACTCGCTACTTCGAGATCCAGCCCGGCGGGTACTCGACCCTGGAACGGCACCAGCACCCGCACGTGGTGGTCGTGCTGCGCGGCCGGGGCCGGGTGCTGCTCGGCGACAAGAGCTACGAGATCGGGCCCTACGACTGCGTGTACGTCTCGCCCAAGGTGTACCACCAGTTTCAGGCGACGGGAGACGAGCCCCTGGGGTTCCTGTGCACGGTGGAGCGGATCAGAGACCGGCCCGAGCTTCCCAGTGAAGAGGATCTCAAGAAACTCACAACAAGGTGATGTCTGACGTCTGAGAGGAGGCTCTCGCATGGGCAAGGGCGACATCCGCACCAAGCGCGGCAAGATCTACCGGGGAACCTACGGCAACACGCGTCGCAAGAAGGCAAAGAAGAAACAGCGGGAGAAACAGCCCGAACCGCCGAAAGCGGGGTAGGGTGCGCCGGATTCTCCTCGCCGACGCCGACGCGTTCTACGTGGCGGTGGCCCGGCTGGTGGACCCCGAGGGCGCCGGGAAGGCGCGGCTCCTCATCGTGGGCGGCTCGGCGGCCCGCCGCGGCGTCGTCACCTCGGCGTCCTACGAGGCGCGGGCGTTCGGCGTCCACTCGGCGATGCCGATGGCCCGGGCGATCCGGCTGTGCCCGCAGGCGACCGTCGTCCCCGTCCCGTGGGAGGCCTGCGCCGAGAAGAGCCGGGAGATCCACGCCGTGCTCGGACGCTTCACCCCCGCCGTCGAGCGGGCGTCGAGCGACGAGTTCTACCTCGACCTCTCCGGCACGGAAAAGCTCTACCGCGGCGAGCCGCTCGCCGCGACCGCCCGCCGGATCCGCGCGGCCATCCTCCGGGAAACGACCCTCTCCGTCTCGATCGGCGGCGGCACTTCGAAGCTCGTCGCCAAGCTCGCGGCCGGCCTCGCCAAGCCGCCTGCCGGCTCCGCCACGGACGGCGTCTCCGTGGTCGAACCGGGCGCCGAAGCGGAGTTCATGCGGCAGTTCGCGCTCGCCGACCTCCCGCTCGTCGGCCCCAGGTTCCAGGAACGGCTGCGCGCGCTCGGGCTGCGCACGGTGGCCGACGTGCTCCGGCATGAGCGGCGGGCGCTCGTCGCCTGGCTGGGGGAGCGCGAAGGGCAGTGGCTGTACGACCGCGTGTGCGGGATCGATGCGAGCCCGGTCGAGCCGAATCGGGAGCCCAAGTCCATCAGCCGGGACGAGACCTTCCCGGCCGACCTGGACGACGATGCCGCGCTGGGACGGGAGCTGCTCGCGCTGGTGGACCGCGCCACGGCCGACCTGCGGGAGGCGGAGCTCGTGGCCCGAACCGTGACGGTGAAGCTCCGGGACGCCGACTTCACCACCCGGCAGGCGAGCCGCACCTTGCCGGAGCCGGTCCTGTCCGACCGCGCGGTGTTCGCGGTGGCGCGCGAGCTGCTCGAGCGGCTCCGGGCCGCCCGCCGGGTCCCGGCACGACTCGTCGGGATATCGCTCTCCCAACTCCTGCCGCGGGACGCCGCCGTTCAGCTGTCGCTGCTCGAGCCCCTCCCCCTCCCCCTCCCGGGGGAGCCGGTCGAGACCGAGCGGGACCGCGTGCTCGCGCGGGTGATCGACGCCGTGCGGGAGAAGTTCGGGCCGACAGCGCTGGCCCGGGGCCGAACCCCTACATCGCCCCCAGGACCTCCGCCGCCTTCTTGACGTCGCGCGGCTTCACCCAGAGGATGGCCCCGTAGCGGCCCAAGCCGGCCGTGACCGCGTCCACGGCGGTCACGTTGATCTTGGCCGCGCCGAGGTTCCGCATGGTGTCGGCCAGGGCCCCCACGCGGTCGTCCCCCTCGATCAGGAAGGCGGTCTTCGGACGGCTGAGCTTGATCTTGGCGTTCTTGGCGGCCGCGACGAACGCGGCCGGGTCGGCCGGGACGAAGTCGACCTGCGCCTTCCGGGCGCTCGGGAAGGCGGTGAAGGCCAGCAGGTTCACCCCAGCGCTCTTCAGGATCCCGAGGAGTCGGGCTCCCTCGCCGGGCTTGTCGGGCGCCGTCGTGTAGTAGTACTCGACCCTCCGAATCATGTCCGTCATGGCCGCCTCCTTGCTGCCGGTTGGGGGCCTGTAATAGTCACGCCGTGACGGGCCGCGTCAAGTCTCTGCGCCAGCGGTTTAGCGCCCGCCTTTCTCCGCCTGATCGTGGAAGACCAGCAGATCGGTGGCCAGCGGCTTGGCGCCGAGCTGGCGCAGCAGGGTCGTGACCTGGCCGCGGTGGTAGGTGGAGTGGTTAACCACATGCTGCATCAGCCGTCCGAGGGGGTATTCCCAGCGCTCTCCCTTGGTGTTGACATACGCCACCGGCCGCGCCAGCGCCTCGTCCGTGACGGCCGCAACGAACCGCTCCTGCTCGGCCTGGACCTCGGTCCAGCGCACCCGGAGCGCCTCCAGGGTGGGAAACTCCCCCGCCGGCGGCAGCGCCTTCGGGGACGTTCCCCGCCAGCGCATCAGCCAGATCCACTCGGCGCCGAGGATGTGGACGAGCGTGTCCCGGACGGAGCGGAAGCTGCTCCCGAGGTCTCTCGTGAACTGCTCCACGGTGAGCCGTTCCACCGTGGTGAGGACCCGGTCGTTCGCCCAGCGGTTGTAGTCGTACAGGGTCTTGACGTCAACCGCGCGCATGGGCCAACCTCGCCTTACAGAGGCCGGAACAGGTCCTCGACGCGACGCCTTAGTTCACCGTTGCCCCGTAGGCGTACGGCACTGCCTGCCCCGGCTGATCGGCGATCGTCGGGACGAGCGTCACCTTCGACCAGCGCGTGCCGAAGTTGGGGATCGCGATCGAGCCGGCGTCACCTGCGGCGTCCACGGTGATGGGGATGGTGGACGACCGGCCGTTCGGCGCCGTGGCCACGGCGTAGGCCCGCCATTCGAAGCCGTCGGCCCCGTTGAACG
>JACQPK010000476.1 GCA_016207565.1 Elusimicrobiota bacterium | reverse complement strand
CCTCGCCCTTCGCCCGGTCGCGCCCGACCAGCACCACCCGCGCCCCTCTGGCCGCCAGCTGCTCGGCCGTGACCAGCCCGATCCCGGAGGTGGCGCCGGTCACCACGCAGATCTGGCCCTCGATCCCCGCCATCGCGATGTTCCTTTCCGGTGTCCTCGAAGCGCCGCCGGCGTCACTTCTTCTCGAGCGTGACCTCCTGGACCAGCGCGTCCGGGGCGTCGACCCAGGCGCGGACGTCGACCTTCCCGGGCGCGAGGCCGGCGGTGCCGAGCACGGCGACGAACGGTCCCGCCGTCCTCTTCCCGCCGGAGAGCCGGGGAATCGTCCAGGTGACCCGGTCGCCGTCGCGCCGGCACCGGTTGGTGCCCTCGACGCCAGCCCAGCAGTCGACCAGGGTCGCGCCGGGCGGGAGCGAGGCGTGCACGCCGAGATCGCTCACGCGCTCCGTCCCGCTGTTGCGCACTACCACCGAGCAGGTCGCGGTATCGGCGCCCATCTTGCACTCCAGCAGGAGATCCACGGCGGGGAGTCGCATGGGCGCCTCGCGGCCCTGCCAGGCGCCGAGCCACGCGAGCACGAGGCTGCCGAACCAGTAGGGATCGGACAGGTAGAGGGCGCCCGCGTGCTCGCCGCGGTCGACGAGCAGCGTCGCCACCTGCGGATGGTCGCGGACGGCGTCGCGGTAGCGCAGGCTGAAATTGCCGCCCTCGTGGCGGCCGCGGCGGAGCTGGGCCCGCCAGAGCACGTCGTCGAGCGCGTAGACCATCAGGAGCGGCGCCCGCACCGTCGCGATGGTGGTGTCGGCGCGCGCCTCGCCGAGGAGGAACTCGCGCGTGACCCCGTAGTAGGCGGCCGCGCGCCCGTAGTACTCGTAGAAGGAACCGGCGCCCAGGTAGCCGAGGAAGATGCGGTCGATCGGGCTCGGGGGCGCGTTGGGCTCCAGGGGCGCCGGCTCGCCGATGGGCGCGCCGAAGGCCATGCCCGCCTGGAGCAACGCGCCGCCGTCCTTGACCATCGCCTTCACCGCGACGCGCCCGCCCAGGCTGAAGCCGAGCACCGCCACCGACGCGGCCTTCGACTCCTCGCGCAGCAGCCGGGCCGCCGCCAGCACGTCATCGGCCTCCTTCCATCCGAAGGTGATCGGCGCGCCGGACAGGGCCCGGCTCTCGCCGTGGCCGCGGTAGTCCAGGGCGAGCACGTGCCAGCCGTTCCGGTGGAGCAGCGTGGCCAGCTCCACCAGGTACTTCTGGTTCTTGCTCTCGGTGAAGCCGTGGGCGAGGACGACGCCGGGGCGGGCCGCGTCGTCGGCGTGGAGCGCGACGACGGCGGCGAGCGGCGCGCCGTCGGCGCTCCGGAGCTCGCGGCGCTGGAACTCGGGCGGGTACGCTTTCGTCCGGGCCCGGGCCGGCCACAGGCCAACGAAACTCGGCTCGTGCCGGATCACCTGGAGCCGGGCCAGCAGCTCGGCCAGCCGCGGACCGTCGGCGCCGGCCGGCGCGGCGGGAAGAAGAAGGGCCAGGAGCAGCAGGATGATCCGCGTCGCGTGCCGTCGCATGAGCCTCTCCGGCCAGGGGGTGCTCGTACTATCGGCAGCAGGGAGCCGGGTGTCAATGACCAGCACCGCCGTCGCCGTCGTCCTCCCGCGGGACCTGCTGGTCGCGGCGCGGCCGCCATCGGACCCGGAAAAGCGCGCCGGGCCGCGGGCGGCGGCCGCTACAATGAGCACCGTGGCGACCCCGCCGCTCCTCGAGCGCTACGCGCGGCTTCTCGACCACCTCCTGGCGGAGTTGAAGCACCAGTACGCCGGGCGCCTGGTCGCCGCCGCCGTGTTCGGATCGGTCGGCCGGGGCACGGTCCGCGAGGACTCCGACGTCGACCTGCTCATCGTCGCCCGCGACCTGCCGGCCGGGCGGTTTCGCCGCCTCGAGGAGTTCCTGCCCGTCGAGAGCCGCCTCGGTCCCGCGCTGCGTGCGGTGCGATCGGACGGCTCGCCGATCACGCTCTCCCCCGTCTTCAAGACGCCCGCGGAGGTGGAGCACGGGAGTCCGCTGTTCCTCGACCTCGTCGAGGACGCCCGGATCCTCCACGATCCGGAGTCCTTCCTGGCGCGCTACCTGGACCGCTTGCGCGCCCGGCTGCGCGAGCTGGGCGCCCGGCGAGTGTGGCTCGGAAACGCCTGGTACTGGGAGCTGAAGCCGGACCTGAAGCCGGGCGAGGTCATCGCCCTGTGACGAGCCAGAGCCTCGCGCGGAGCTACCTGGCGAAGGCCCGCGTGCGGCTCAAGGCGCTGGCCGTGCTCCGCGACGAGGGCGGCTACTCGGACGTCGTGCGCGAGGCCCAGGAGCTGGTCGAGCTGGCGCTGAAGGGCACGCTGCGGGCGGTCGGCATCGAGCCGCCCAAGTTCCACGACGTCGGCGGCTTGCTGGTCGAGCACCGCGGCATGTTCGCGCCGTCCGTCGCCGATCGGCTCGAGCGGGCGGCGGAGATCTCCAAGCGGCTGCGGCGCGAGCGCGAGCTGGCGTTCTACGGGGACATCGACTTCGTCCCGACCGAGGAGTACTCTGCCGCCGACGCGGCGCGCGCCTACGACGAGGCCGCCTGGATCGTGGCGCTCGCCGACGAGGTCATCGGGCGTCTCCCGCGGTGACCATAGACCGGGGGGTCGCTGTTGACGAGAACCTCGGCGGCGTGCGTGTGTTAGCCGAGCAGCCGGTCGTAGTCCGCATGGGTTCCGATCCAGAACCATACGAGCCCGTCTGTGGCTTCGACCGCGAGGGCGCGGTGGTGAGCCCCGACCCGAGCTGACCAGAAGCGGCCGACCTTCTTGAAGTGAAGCGATGGGTGACGCGGGTCTTGTTTCAGACGCGCGTACGCTTGATCGGCGAGCTTCTGGACGTCCGACGGTAAGGACCGGTAAGACGCCCAGAAATCAGGAGATGCGTGGTGATTCAGAGAGGCGTGGTCTTGCCGGCGGCGTGGTCACGAAGGGCCTTCGCGGCAAGGTCGTCAAGCCTGCCGGCCTGAACATCGCGTTCGAGCTGGCGGTCCCAAGCCGCCCAGTCGTATTCCAGAAACCAGGCGCGAAACTGCGCAAGCTCGTCTGGGGAGAGCGCCTGGACCTCTTGCTCGATTTTCTCGACCTTGCCCATGACCCTTCAACCGGTGGCTTAGTCTAGCATCCTGCCGTGGCGTGGAGCAAAAGGCCTCTGCCCAGTCGAACTCTGGCGCGTCGGCGTTCGCACCAGGCGCCCGAGTGACCGACCGAGCCACCCCGTCGACTTCGCGATGCCGAACGCCCAGGCTGAGCGGCCGGCGAAGCCGGACCGCTCAAGCCTGGTGTTGGACGAGACAGCCGCACGCGGTACAGTAGGCCCATGAAGCTCTCCATCGATCTCTCGCCGGCCCAGGCCGAGCGGCTGCGCCTTGAGGCGGAGCGGCTCGGTCTAACCCCCGAAGACCTGGCCAGGGCGGCGATTGCCGATCTGCTCACCAGTGTAGGAGAGGATTTCAAGGCAGCCGTCGACCGCGTTTTGAAGAAGAACGAGGAGTTGTATCGGCGCCTCGCCTGATGCGATATCTCGTGCTGGCGGAGGTCGTTGAGCTTCACCGGCGACTTCTCGCGGCGACGGGCGGTGTAGCGGGGATCCGGGACCTTGGCGCGCTGGAATCGGCCATCGCTCAGCCCAAGATGACGTTCGCCGGCGTCGATCTGTATCGCACCCTCGTGGAGAAAGCGGCAGCACTTGGCTTCGCGCTGGTTGAGAATCATCCCTTCGTAGATGGCAACAAGCGCGTCGGCCACGCCGCCATGGAGACGTTTCTGGTCCTGAACGGCGCCGAGCTCGACGCCGACGTCGGTGATCAGGAGGCCGTCATGCTCGGCCTGGCGGCCGGTCGCGTCGACCGAGGCCAACTTGTTGACTGGTTGCGTCAGCACCTCAAGCCTCTCGCGTAGTGTCTGTCCGTCCAACGCCCAGGATCAGCGGCCGGGATGCGAGCAACGCGAGCACCCGGTCCGCTGAATCCTGAAGTTAGACCAGTCACGTTCCGTGCGCATCGAGAACACGACCATCCAAAGCCAGAAAGAATTCGTGAACAAGCGTCAGTTCATGCGGCTGGAGCGGCAGCGGCAACCATTCCGGGGATACGGCGTCCTGCTTGAGCGGCATCTCGTCTCGAGACATCGGGATCGGGTATCGCCCACTCCATTCTACGAACGCTGTGAATCGTGAGAGCAGGTCCCGTTGCACCGCCGTCAGAACGATCCCAGCGCGACCCGCAAGCGTGATCAATTTATGAGTCCGAGGCCAGTTTGCCAGTCTCCCTTGGTCAACCACCACGCCCTGGTTCTTGACAATGAGCGCCTTGAACATGTTTTCGAAGGCTACTCCGTAAAGGAGCGTGGCAGGCCCAACGGTCTGAAGATTATTGAGCTCAAGGGGCGAGCGGCCATTCTGCATTTCGCGAAGGTCGTTCACGTACGCTTCAAACACGAGATCGGCCGCCCGCTTCAGGCGACGAGCCTGAAGCACCCATGCAACGGCTGACTTCGCTCCGAGCTCAAACTGTCCGTCCCAAAACTCCTGCTTCATCTATGCGACTCGACTCCCGGGTCTAACGCCGGCGGTGAGCGGCGGCGGCGAGCGCATGCGAGCCAGCCGGCCGCTCGAGCGCCAGGTTCGACGCCTCACCGACCCCGTCGAAGACGCGAGCCCCGGGCACGCGGGCGCAACTGGCGTCCGCACGCCTCACGGCAGCCCTGCGG
>JACQPK010000477.1 GCA_016207565.1 Elusimicrobiota bacterium | reverse complement strand
GCGGAGCCCCGCTGTGCCGGCGTTCGCCGGGGCTCTGGGATCGCCGGCCTAGCGGGGCGGAGCCCCGCTGTGCCGGCGTTCGCCGGGGCTCTGGGATCGCCGGCCTAGCGGGAGAGGCCCTCGATCGCCCGGCGGACCTCGACGTAAGCCCGCTCGGCGTTGCCCGCGGCGACCGACGGCGTGAGAAACGGGGCGCGGGCGCGGAGCAGCTCCAAGACGGGCAGGGTCTCGTCCCGGTAGACCCGCATGCGTTCCCGAAAGGTCGTCTCGTTGTCGTCGGCCCGGCCGCGCGCGAGGATGCGGCGCAACAGCTCCGACTCCGGCACCTCCAGGAAGACCACCGCGTCGAGCGGAGTGCCCAGCTCGTCGAGGATGGCCTCGAGCGCGCGCGCTTCCTCGGCGCGCCGCGGGAAGCCGTCCAGGATGAAACCTCGATCGCGCACGTCGTCTTGGGCGAGCCGCGCGCGCATCAGCGCCACGATGAGCTCCGAGGGCACGAGCTCGCCTCGGTTCATGATCGCCTGAAGCTCCGGCTTGTCACGGGCGTACTCGCGCAGCAGCGCTCCCGCGGAGATCGCCACCGGGCCGTACTCCTGCTCGATGCGCGCGGAGTAGGTCCCTTTCCCCGAGCCGGGAGGTCCGGTGATGACCAGCCGAAGCCTCCGCGAGGGGCGCAGCGCGCCCGCCAAAGGCTGGGCGCGCGCCCCGACGGTCGGCGCGACGATCGCGCGCGGCACGAGCGGCACGGCCGCGACGGAAGCGACCGGCAGCGCGCTCAGGATCGGCAACGACGACAGCTTGGGGATCGCGGCCGCGGGAGCCGGCACGGGCGCCGGGGCGGCGACCGGCGCCAAACGGACCGGCACGGCGACCTGGACCTGCGCGGCCGCGGAGGCGGCGAGCAGGAAAGACGCGAGCACCGGGATCGCGCGCGGCATCGGCGGCATAGCGTAGAGCCGATGGGGTCCGAGCCGCCTGGGTCGGGAGACCCCCGGGGCGAGGGACTCGGGGTCCTAGGACCCCTAGGCCCGTAGGTCCAATTGCGCCGCGGGCGTGGGACCAAGGTTCCTATATCGCACGATGTGCATTCCATAGAATCGCGGCGCTGGTTCCCGGGCTGGCCGAGGCGTCCGCATTCGCGCGACCTTGGGGACCGACATGTCGTCCCAGGGAGAAAGAATGAGACTCTTGATGCGCGGCACCTTGGCTTTCCTGCTGCTGGTCGAGTCGCCCGGCCTCGCCGGATACTCCGCGGTCGCGCAGACGCTGCGCGCCCCCGCCGGAGGCGCGCCGCTCGTGCCCGGGGTCGGAGCCGCGGCGGCGGGGTCTCATACCGCCCCGGGGCCGGTCGCCGGTCCGGCGACGCGAGCGGCGCTCACGACGGTCCCGCGGGCGCTCGTCCTCTCCCTGCCCTCCGTCGCGCCGGCCGCGGGTTCGAAGGCGGCCGGGGCGGCGACCGCCGACACGACGCCTGCCGGGGCGCCGGCGCTTGCGCTCGGAGGAGCCGGGCGCAAGGCCGAGCCGCTTGCCGCGTCCAAGACGAGCGACCCCTCACCCCAGCCCTCTCCCCGCTTCGCGGGGAGAGGGAGGGACGCAGCCGCGGAGGGTCCGCGAGGGGTCTGGACGCCAGCGCTCGAGCAGTTGCGCCAGTGGCTGAAGGCCGGCCGCCGGGAGGAGGTCCCGAACGGCGCGTTCCGAGAGAGCCGCTCCTCGCTATCGCCCGCGGAGCGCTCCGCCGGGATGGCCGGCCGCGCCGCGATAGCGGCGCGGCACGCGAGCAAGGAACGGCTTCTCGCAGGCGCCTTGGCGCTGCCGGCCGCGGCCGGCGGCCTGGGCGCCGCCGCCTCCGCCCTGCTCGCGCCGAGCGCGGGCGCCGCGGGGCTCCTATCGGCGGGCCTCATCGTCTCCGTCCTCCTCCACGAGACGGCGCATCTGTGGGGCCTCAAGCATTGGGGCGACGACACCCCCGAGCGCGCGGGGCGGGCCTCGCTCAATCCGCTGCGCCAGATCGACCCGGTCGGCACCGTGATCCTCCCCGCCGTATCGCTCCTCCTGTCGCTGTCGACGATCGGATTTCCGCTCGTGTTCGGCTGGGCAAAGCCCGTCCCGGTGGACTTCAACAAGCTCCCCAATCCCAAACGCGACGCCGCGAAGGTCGCGATGATGGGCCCGCTCGCCAACATCGGCGTCGCGGCGTTCGCCGGCGCGGCGTACTTCGCGCTCACCGCGACAGGCGTGCTTCCGGCGGCGGGCATCGCGGCCGGGGCGATCGCGGCGCTCGCGCAGATGAACGTCGCGCTCGCGCTCTTCAACCTCCTGCCGCTGCCACACCTCGACGGCGGCAAGCTGCTGGTGCGGTTCATGCCGAGACGCGCCTACCACGAGCATTGGACCCACAACCCCGAGCTGCCGAAGGAGTACCAAGGGATCTACCGGCGCATCTATGAAGGCCCGGCCAACCTGCTGAGCCACTTGCCGTTCCGCAGCCAGAAGGCCGTCAACCGCCTCACGCGCGGCGTCGTCCTCGTCACGCTGGCGGGCTTCTACGCCGCGCTCGCCGCCATGGGCGCCGCGCCGCTTTTGTTCCTCGCGCTGCCCTGCACCTACGACTACTGGTGCATCCACGAGAAGATCCGCTCGCAGGCGGCGGTCGACGAGATCCGCCTCCTCATGCAGGAGTGGACGAAGGTGGTCCTGCAGATCGCCTCGGACCTCGGGGCGGAGAGCGAGTCCAACGCGTTCGAGACGGAGCACGGCCTGAAAAACGCGGTCGAGGACCTCGTCGACGAGCTGATGGACGACGAGAAGTTCCGCGCCCTTGCGCCCGACGAGCAGATCAAGTTCTTCATGGAGAAGTACCGCGAGTACGCCGTGAAGTATCTGAAGGAGAAGGCGTTCTCCGAGGACTCGGAGGAGACGATCCGGAAGATCCTCGCCGACGCCAGGAACGATCCCTTCTACGAGCGGCTCGCGGGCTGGCTCAAGAAGCACGAGATCTTCCAGAAGTGGCGCAGCCCCCACGAGAAGAAGAAGCTCAAGGAAGGGCTGGACGAGGCGGTCAACGGGAAGACCCGAACCAACGGCGGAAACAACATGGGCGGGTGGATGCTCGTGCCGCTCGCGCTCGCAGGTCTCGGCATGGGCACCCCGGACGGCCTAGGCTGGGCCGCGGCGGCCGCGCTCGGGCTCGTGGCGATGTTCGGCACGGTCGGCTCCGGCGGCTCGGCGCCGGACCCGGACGCGCCGCTGACGGACTCGGCGACGCGCAAGCTCCGGCCGGAGGTCCGCCGCGAAGAGCGGCCGCACGACGTGCGGGTCGTCTTCGCGCCCGCGGTCACGGCCGCGCGCGGCGACGAGATCCTCCAGGGGCTCGGGCTCGCCGACATCCCCAAGACGGCGCGGCCGATGGGCACGCGCTATCACGTGATCCTGCGGCCGGCGACGGCCGAGCGCGCGGCCCAGGCGGCGCGCGCCCTCGCGGAGAACTCGCTGACGACCGAGGTGTTCGCGGCCCAGGAGGTCGCGGAAGGGTTGGGCTGGCAGCCGGAGGCGCCGGCGCAACAGCCGATCCCCGAGCTCGCCCCCGTGGCCCCCGCCGCGCCCGAGCCCAAGAAGGTCGCCGACGCGGGCGTGGCCCCGCGCGACCTCATGGTCGTCTTCGAGCGCAACGTCGGCTGGGAAGAGGCGCACGGCGTCCTCACCCGCAACGGGGTCGTCGTTCCCGAGGAGCCGGGCGACCGGGGCGACATGCAGGACGGGAGCTGGAGCATCCGCCTGACGCTCGCCACGCCGCAGGTGGCCGCGGAGAAGGCGGCCTCCCTCGGCGCCGAGCCAAAGGTGAAGCGGGTCTCCACGAACCCGGAGACGTTCGAGCTGGACCCGTGGGCCGAGGAGTCCCCTGAGCCCTCGCCCCAACCCGCTCCCCCTCCGGCGGAGCCGGAGCGCGAGAGGGAGGCCGAGGCGCAAGCGGCTCCCGAGCCCGCCGAGCCGGCGAAGCCCGAGCCGCGCGACGTGCAGAAAGCGTTCGTCGAGTGGCTCGGCAAGAAGCAGCTCTTGGACGGGCAGCCGCTCAAGCCCCAGCAGCTCGCGCTCCTCCTTCGCTTCCTCAAGCCGGTGACCTACAAGCCGGAGGCGCCGAGCATGCCGGTGATCGCGCGGACGAAGGAGATACAGAAGGCGCTCCCGATCCTCCTCTCCCCCCGCGGCATGCGCAACAGCGTCGTCTTCGTGGGCGAGGCCGGCGTCGGCAAGACGGCCATCGTCGAAGGCATCGCGCAGCTCATCGAGGAGTCCGAGCGCGCCGCCGCGGCCGGAGCGGGCTCTTACCTCGACGTGAAGCGCCTCAAGGGCCGCTGGTTTTTGGACTTCAACATCGACGAGATGCTCAGCCCGGGCGCCGACGAGGACCCCATCGCGATGTTCAAGGAGGTCGTGCGGCTCGTCGGGCTCCTAAACGACCCCGACGCCTCGCGCGGCAACGAGACGATCCTCCTGTTCGACGAGATCCACAAGCTGTTCCAGGACCCGAACGGGCGCAAGATCGCCAACTTCCTCAAAGGCCCGCTCCGCGACGGACGCCTCAGCGTCGCGGCGACGGTGACCTCGGCCGAGTACAAGGAGTACATCGAGAAGGACGACGCCTTCCGGCGACGGCTCGAGAAGATCGAGGTCAAGGAGCCGACCGTCGAGCAGGCGATCGAGATGCTGCGCGGCCTGCGGCCCACCCTCGAGGCCCGTCACTCCACGACGATCTCCGACGAGGCGATCACGGCCGCCGCCAAGCTCTCCCACCAGTTCGACAAGACGAATTTCCTGCCCGACAAGGCGATCAAGCTGGTCCAAGACTCCGCGGAGCTGTCCCGGCCGGACAACCTGCGCGCGCGCCTCTCGCTCGAGATCCGCGAGGCGTGGCGAAAGCTGGCTCTCGCCGCTCACGAGGCGCGCGAGACGCTCTCCGACAAAGGCATCGCCTCGGCCCTCGCGCTCCCCATCGAGGGCTACAACAAGATCGCGGAGCTCGCCCGCGAGGCGGCCTCGCTCTACGGCGCGCTCGACGCGGTCCGTGACGGCACGAGCCGCACGACGCCCGACGTCGTCAAGAAGATGCTGGCGGAGAAGACCGGTATCGCGTCCGGGCAGCTCACGCTCGGCGAGGACGACGCCTCCCGCTACGTGACGATGGAGAGTGAGGTCGGGCAGCGGGTGGTCAACCAGGACCGCGCGCTGCGCGCGCTCGCCAACGCGATCCGGCGCAACAAGGCCGGCATCTCGAACCCGAACCGGCCGATGGGCAAGTTCCTCATGGTCGGGCCGACGGGCGTCGGCAAGACGCACCTGGCCAAGGAGCTCGCGCGGTTCTTGTTCAAGGACCCGAACGCGATGATCCGCTTCGACATGTCCGAGTTCATGGAGGAGCACACCTGGACTCGCCTGACCGGCGCGCCGCCGTCCTACGTCGGCTACGACGAGGGCGGGCAGCTGACCGAGGCGGTCCGGCAGAAGCCCTACAGCGTCATCCTCTTCGACGAGATCGAGAAGGCGCACCCGAAGGTGCTCAACATCCTGCTCCAGATCCTCGACGACGGACGGCTGACCGACGGCAAGGGACGCACCGTCGACTTCAAGAACACGGTGATCCTGTTCACCTCCAACGTCGGCATGGCCGCGGTCGACTACGAGAAGTACGAGCGACAGCTCGAGCTCGAGACCGACGAGCTCAAGCGCGCCGGGATCGAGGCCCGGTGGGACGCGGAGATCGAGACGGCGGTCGAGGAGGGAGTGCGGGCCCATTTTAGGCCGGAGTTGCTCAACCGGATGGACCAGAACCCGGACTCGAAGAAGCAGTGGATCGTGTTCAACCGGCTCAACCGCGAGAACGTGAAGAAGATCGCGCGCATCCAGGTGGCCGAGTTCAAGGAGCTCCTGAAGGAGCGCCACGGCATCTCGCTCGACATCGCCGAGGATGTGTTCGAGCTCCTCGCCCAGGCGGGCTTCTCTCCCGCCTTCGGCGCGCGGCCCATGACGGCCGCGATCGAGAAGCTCATCATCGACCCGCTGGCGAAGTGGATCCTGGAGCGCCGGGCCTCGGACCCGGCTCCCGCCGACGGTGACGAGGTGATCCGCATCGGCGCCTCCGACGACGCCACGACGTTCGCGGCTGAGCTGCGGCCTCGGGTCGCGCCGGCGCGAGCGACCCTCGAAGGCACGGCGGAGCGTCTCGCCCGCGCGGTGCTCGAGCGCGTCGAGGAGGCGGTCGACGGGCAGGGAAGCGTCCACGATCCGGAGGAGCTCGACGGCCTGTTCCGGTCGCTGTCGCGGGAGCCCGGAGCCGCCGCGGCCCAGGTTGGGCCCGCCGCGGCGGCTCCGGCGCGCGGGGCGGTGCTCGCTCCGGACACGCCGCTCGCGCTACCCGCCGGGGCGAACGCGGTCGTCGCGCTCCACAACAACCCGGGGAAGAAGGACGAGCGCGTCAACGCCGCCAAGGCCGCCCTCCTCGAGAGAGTAGACGACGGGAACTGGCCCGCCGCCGTCCGGGACGCGCTCGAGGGCGCGGGCGTGGCCGAGGGCTGGCTGAAGATCTTCGTCCGCCAGGCCAAGCAAAATGCGGGCGAGCTGCCCGTCGAGCTCGTCACCGAAACGACGCCGGACGTCATCCGCGTCCTGGTGCATCGCGACGGAGCGCTCAGCGGCGAGGAGCGCAAAGTCCTCGCCGCGCACTTCTCGGGCGAGCCGACGGCGAGCCTCGAGGACGCGCAGGCGCTGGCGGACCGGCTGGCCCTCGGCAGCACGATGGTCTGGAACTACATCTGGCTCGACCTCCACCGCCGCCTGCACGGCCTGCCCGGCGCCCGGCTCGGCTTCGTGGCCGGGACGCAGGCGCGAGGCGGCTCGGGCGTCGACTACTGGCTCGAGATCCCGCGCGACCGCCCCGAGGACCGCGTCCCGCCGGTGGCCGACGATCCGCGCCTCGCCGGGCTCACGCTCCACCAGAGCCGCGAGTTCGCCAAGACCAAGCAGCTGATGCTTCGGGTCGCCTCGTCGCCGTCCGACGACGGGCACTCGGCCAAGATCGCCGCCGCGACCGGCTTCAGGCTGCTCGCGGTCCCCGAGGACGTCCGGGCCGCCCGGCAGTGGGTCCGCGAGCGCGGCTGGACCGATAGGGGCATGACGACGGACAAGCTCCGCGCGCAGTGGCCCATGGTCATGCTGGCCTCGAACGTCCTCGAGCGCTTCGGGAACGCCGCCGACATCCCCGTGGTCGAGGCGATGATGGCCAAATACGGCGAGGCGACCTCGCACTACGACATCCCCGCGCGCCAGGCCCTGGCGAGCGCCCTGGCGGCCCTCTACGCGCGCGCGGGCCGCGAGGCCGTTCTCCAGGCCAAGTGGGGCACGAAGACCCACGCCGACGTGAAGGAGGCGCTCGACCTGGCGCTGGGCCAGGTCGGCGTCCACGAGGACTTGTCGGTTCTCCAGGACGCGCCGCTGCCGCGCGCCCGCCTCCTCAAGCGCGTCGACCCCGAGGCGTTCGGAAAGTGGCTGGCCGAGTCGTGGCCGCCCGCGAAGAAGGCCGACGGCTCCTACGACTCGAGCGCGTGGACGAGGCGAGGCGACCGCGAGCGGATGGCCATCTTCGAGCAGGTCGGCGCGAAGGCCGAGCCGACGGAGGAGGACCTCGCGGCCCTCGGCGACGCCCTCGGGCAACGCTACGAGTCCAACCGCGTCGTGCTCTACGTCGCGGCCAAGGCCTGGGCCGACGTCGCGTCCCGCCTGGGCCGCGTGCAGGCGATCGACGACCGCTTGAAGAAGTTCATGGATACGCATTCCTTGACGAGCTACAACGGCGCGGACGATTGGGCAATCTTGATGGGCATCCTCCACGCCCTCGAGGAGGCCGGTACACCCGCCTCCCTGTCGACGCTCGAGGCGGTGCTGGGCTCCTCGGACAGCGGGGTCCAGGCGTACTTCGAGCAGCCGCGCTTCCGCATGCCGGTCGTCTGGGGCCGGATCGTCGCCCGCCACCGGCTGCTCGGCGAGCTCATGACGCCCCTCCGGGGCGCCGAAGGCAAGGTTCTCCCCTCGCGGATCGAGGAGATGCTGACGTCCAAGTATCCCACGGAGGCGGCGGCGGCGCTCTACGCCATCGCGTTCTCCCGCCGCGACTCGGGGCTCGGGGCGCCGACGCCGCCGGCGCCCAGCGGCCCGGCCCCCGAGGTCGCGGGGAAGGGCTCCTCGTCCCCGTCGGCCTCGTCCACGCCGCCCCGGCCGTTCGGGAACCGTTGGGATTACATCTCCCGGCGCCGCTTCGGCCACGACCACTGGGACCCCTACCCGGACTACTAGCCTGGATTCTCCAGCCGATCGTATTCGTTGCCATCTGGACAATCCAGGAAGATATGTCGTTATGGGTTATCAAAGGAAGTTCCTTTGATGGGTAATATTATCCTGGATTCTTCAGACGTCGTCTTAACGAGCGGCTGAAGAATCCAGATCAACAACCTAGGCCCTCCGACCCCCAAGACCTAGGGCCATTTGACCCTGTGGGTCCTAGGCCCTCCCGGCTATTCTGCGGGTCCGGAGGACCTATGCTCCCGACGCGACCCCGGCCCGCGCTGCTCCTCGCCCTCTCCACCGCGCTCATCCTGCCGTCGATCGCACGCGCCCAAGCCCCCGCCCCGACGGAGCCTCTCCCGACGCTGCCTTTTCCGTTCCCGTTCCCGCTCGACCCCGAGCTGTTGAACAAGCTCCTCGGCGGAAAGAAGGACGCCGCGGCCCCCGGACCCAACGAGGTCGCCGCGATCCGCTGGCTCCAGAACCACGGAGTCCCCCCTTCCCTGTATATGATCGACCCGGCCGACGCGGCCGGCAAGGCGCTGCGCGTCGATCTCTACGAGCTTAAGCCCTCGAGCCCCACGCCGGTCGGCCGGCTGCTCGTGGACACCCTCCAGCCGCTGACCGAGGAGCAGATCCGCGGAGTCTCCCGCAAGAAGCTGTACGTCCTCCTGTCCTTGCTGAAGGAGCTGTCCGGGGAGGAGGCGAAGTCGTCGGTCCTTGCCTTCCCGGAGCGGCGCGACGCGCTCCGCAACCGCGTCACGCAGGTCCTGGCGATGGAGCTCCCGACCGATCGCGAGTTCGCGGGGCTCGGCACCGACCCCAAGACGCTCGAGGCGGCGCTCGCCGAGCGCCGCGTGCTCCTCGACGCGCTCCTCAAGAGCGCCGAGGCGCTCCCGGCCGACACGCCCGAGCTCAAGGCCGTCCGCGACGGCACCGTGGCGCGCCTGCAAGAGGAGCTCGGTCAGCTCCGGACCCTGACCTTCGACGCCGACGGCAAGCCGCTGATCCCCGAGTCCCTGTTTAGGATCGTGCAGGCCGTGCCCGAGCCGGCCCTCACGGAGCGGCAGTGGCGCACGCTCTTCTACAGCTACCCCATGGGGCGCTCGCTGTGGGACCTCCGGGTCGACCGGCTCTGGCGCAACCAGGTGTCCGGCAAAGGCATCCGGATCGCCGTCCTCGACACCGGCATCGACCGCGAGCACCCGAGCGTCGGCGAGCGCACCGTCGACGCGGCGAACTTCACCAACCACCGCTACACGGCCGAGACGAAGCTGCCCTCGGGAGCGGTGCGCCGGATCGGCGACCCCGATTTCCGCGGCGAGCACGGGACCCACGTGGCCTCGACCATCCGCGCGATCGCGCCCGACGCGCAGATCCTGAACGTGAAGGTCCTCGACGAGGAGGCGGACAACATCCCCGAGGACCGCAAAAACGACATGACGCAGACGATCACCGCGATCTACGACGGCCTCGACTTCGTCCTCAAGCACAACCGCGCGATCGCCGAGGGCCGAGCGGCCGGGGAGCCGATCCACATCGTCAGCATGAGCCTCGGCTTGCCGAACTCGAACACGGGCATCGGCGGCTCGGCCCGGGACCTCCTTTCCCGCAAGGTGAAGGAGCTGGCGGACGCCGGGATCGTCGTCGTCGTCGCCACGGGCAACGAGGGCAACGAGACGGCGCGCCGCCCCGGGCTCGAGTCCACGGCGGTGACCGTGGGCGCCGCCGACTACTTCGGCCGGAAGGCGTCCTTCAGCTCGAACCGCTCGGTCGTCGATCCGGACACGCGCACGCTCCACGACGTCCCGACGGTCTGGGCCCCCGGACACGACATCTGGGCGGCCAAGTACGACGCGAAGGGCTACGCGGACAAGACCACCAAGGACCTGCACACGCACATGAGCGGGACCTCCATGGCGACGCCGCACGTCGCCGGCGTCGTGGTCCTCCTCCTGGACGCGGCGCGCCGCGAGGGCATCACGCTCACCCCGGCGCAGGTGCAGGCGGTGCTGCGCGACAGCTCGTCCCCGCTCGAAGGCGAGAACCCCTACGCCCGCACGGGCGGCGGCAACATCGACCCCGCCAAGGCGGTCGCGCTCATGCGCGAGCGCCACGGCAAGAAAACCCTGGCGCGCCTCTAGGCTCCCTGCTAAACTGCGGTAGCGTGCCAGGCCTCGATCGAGCGGCGTAACGGTGAGGCCAGGCACGCACCCAATAGAAACGCAAATGCCCAAAAAGACGCCCTCGAAGGCGAAGGCCGCGCCGTCGCAGGACCGTGCAAAGCTCCTCCGCTGCCCGAAGTGCGCCTCGGCGATGCAGCCCGTCGTCTTTGAATCGACCGAGGTCGACCGCTGCACCGGCTGCCGGGGGCTGTGGTTCGACCTGCTCGAGCACCAGGACCTCAAGGAGCTCGCGGGGTCGGAGGCGCTCGACCTCGGCGAGGCCGACAAGGGACGGAAGATGGACAAGGTCGACGACATCGAGTGCCCGGTCTGCCACGGCAAGATGGTGAGGCTCGTCGATCGCAACCAGCGCCATGTCCGCTACGAGGCGTGCGCGACCTGCTACGGGGTGTTTTTCGACGCGGGCGAGTTCCGGGACTGGAAGCAGCACCACGCCTTCGACTGGCTCAGATCTCTGGTCGCGCGCGAACGAAAGTAGGGTGAGCGACGGGCCCGTTCCCTCGTTTCGGCCGGTCCCCCGTACGGGCGTCATCTTCGTCGTCTCCGAGGCGGGGCGGCTCGGCTACAAAACCGGCGACCCCTCCTGGGCGAACCTCGGCCAAGGCATGCCTGAGACGGGCCCCCTCCCCGGCGGCCCGCCGCGCGTGCCGTCCGTCCCGATCGATCCGGCCGACCAGGAGTACGCGCCCGTCGCCGGACTCCTCGAGCTGCGGGAGGCGGTGGCCGAGCTCTACAACGCGCGCTACCGCAAGGGGCTGCCCAGCCGCTACACGGCCGAGAACGTCTGCATCGCGGGCGGAGGGCGGGCGGCGTTGACCCGCGTCGCCGCCGCCCTCGGCTCGGTCAACCTCGGCCACTTCCTGCCCGACTACACCGCCTACGAGGAGCTGCTCGACATCTTCCGCAACGTCGCGGCGATCCCGATCCTGCGCGATCCCGAGCGAGGCTACGCCTTCGACGCGCGCGAGCTCAAGCGCGAGATCCTCGGACGCGGGCTCGGGGCGCTCTTGGCCTCCAACCCGAACAACCCGACCGGCGCCTGCGTCGAAGGCCCGGACCTCGCGGGCTGGATCGAGGCGGCGCGGGAGCTCGACTGCGCGCTGATCCTCGACGAGTTTTACTCGCATTACGCCTGGAACCCGGCGGACGGCGGCGGTCTTCCGCTCCTGAGCGCGGCGCGCTTCGTCTCGGACGTCGACAAGGACCCGGTCGTCATCTTGGACGGGCTGACCAAGAACTGGCGCTATCCCGGCTGGCGCGTGGCGTGGATCGTCGGCCCCCGGTCCGTGATCGACGCGGTCTCCTCGGCGGGGTCGTTCTTGGACGGAGGCGGCTCCCGGCCGCTGCAGCGCGCCGCCGTGGACCTGCTGGCGCCCAAGCACGCGGATGCCGAGGCGGCCTCCATCCAGCGGGCCTTCCGCGCGAAGCGGGACTGGATGGCGGCCCGGTTGACCGAGCTGGGCGTCCGCCTGGACGGCCCGCCGCAGGGGACCTTCTACTGCTGGGGCTCCGTCGCCGGGCTTCCCGCGCCTCTCAACACGGGCATGGGCTTCTTCCGCGCCGGCCTGGACGCCAAGGTGATCACGGTCCCGGGAGAGTTCTTCGACGTGAACCCGGGCAAGCGGCGGGCCGCGCGCGGGTCGCGCTTCCGCGGGCACGTCCGTTTCTCCTTCGGCCCTCCGGAGGCCGTGGTGCGCGCGGGGCTCGAACGCCTCGAGTCCGTGATCCACGCCCGCCGGCCGAAAGCCGCGCGCAAGCCGTAACGGCTCCGTCACCTCCCCGTCTTGGACTGCGGGCTCGCGGGTGTGGCACTATAGACGGATCGTGGCCCCCCAGTCGCGGCCGTCGTCGGGGAGGCGCCCGGCGCTCCCCGAGCCCGCGCGCCTCTTGATCGTCGAGGACGACCCGCTGTTGCCGTCGTCGCTCGAGGACGTCCTGGAAGACGTGTGCGACGCGAAGCTGGCGCGCACGATCGCAGCCGGCCGCCGGCTCGTGAAACACTGGCGCCCGGATATCGTCCTGTGCGATGTCCTGCTCCCGGACGGCGACGGCATAGCGTTCTGCCGCGGCCTCAAAGGCTCGCCCGAGACCGCCCAAACGATCGTGGTGCTGCTGACGGCGCTTTCAAACCGCGAGACGATGCTCGACGGCTGGAAGGCCGGCGCCGACGACTACATCCCAAAGCCCTTCGTCGGGGCCGAGCTGGTCGCTCGGGTCCGCGGGCTGCTGGACGCCGCCCAGGCCCGACTGCGGGCCCAGGCGCTCGACAACCTCCGGACGCGCGAGCAGTTCCAGCGCGACTTCGTCGCGAACATCTCCCACGAGCTCCGCACGCCGATCGCCGCGATCCGGGGCTTCGCCGAGACCCTGCGGCGAAGCCGCGACGAGTCCGTCCGGCGGACCTTCCTCAGCCGGATCGAGCACCAGACCCTGCGGCTGGAGAGGCTCGTCGACGACCTCCTCACGCTCGCGCGGCTGGAGGCCTCCGGCGGCGAAGGCTGGGACGACGACCTGTCCCTCTCCGAACTCCTCGAGGACGGCGTCGCGCGGGCCCGTCCGGCCGCGGCCCGCGCCAAGGCCGGCGTAGAGGCCCGCGTGGAGGCCGGGCTGGCGGTGCGCGGCGACCGCGACCATCTCCGGCGCGCGCTGGAGTGCATCCTCGACAACGCGCTGCGCTTCGAGGCGCGGAAGATCGTCGTAGCCGCGGGCCGCAAGGGGCGCTTCGCGGTGGTGTCCGTCACGGACGACGGCGTCGGCATCCCCGGGGCCCACCTCGACCGGGTGTTCGACCACTTCTTCCGCCCGACCCTGCCCGCCAAGCACACCGACACGGGGCTCGGGCTCAGCATCGTCCGCCGGGTCGTCGAGTCCCACGGCGGGCGCTTGTGGGCCGACTCCGACGGCGAGCGCGGGGCCACCTTCTCGTTCAGTTTACCCCTGCTGCGCCGCTAAGGTATCATGTGGGCCCCGTGGGCCCCCTCCTGTCCGAGTTCGACGCCCGGCGCCAGATCGTGCGCGCCTGCCGCGCGCTCCATGAGCGCGGGCTGGTCGCCGCCTTCGACGGCAACGTCTCCGCGCGCCTGCCCTCCGGGAGCCTGATCGTCACCCCCGCCGGCGCGTCGAAGGGCGACGTCTCGGAGGACGCCTTGCTGCTGTGCTCGCCCGAAGGCCGCCGCATCCGCGGCGCGGGGCAGGTCTCGACCGAGGTCCAGCTCCACGTGGCCGCCTACCGGGCTCGGCGGGACGTCCGCGCGGTCGTGCACGCGCACCCGCCGCTGGCGAGCGCGTTCACGTTCGCCGGCGTCGAGCGCCTCCTGCTCGAGCCGGTGCTGCCCGAGGTGGTGGCCCGCCTGGGCAAGATCCCCGCGGTGCCTTACGCCACGCCCGGCTCGCTGGAGCTCGGCCGTCTCGCCGAGCCGTTCCTCGCCCGGCACGACGCGGTGCTCCTGGCGCAGCACGGCGCCGTGACGCTCGGCGGCGACCCCTGGTCCGCGTACCTCTTGATGGAGAAGCTCGAGCACGCCGCGACGATCCTCAAGGCCGCACGCGAGCTCGCCGGCTCGGAGGAAGCCATCCGGCGGCTGACGCCCGCCCAGGTGGCCGAGCTCATGGCCACCTACGGCAAAGCGAAAGGCCCGCCTCGAAGATGATAAAATGGCGTTTGCGCCGGCGTGGCGGAACTGGCAGACGCGCGCGACTCAAAATCGCGTTCCTTAACGGGAGTGTGGGTTCGATCCCCTCCGCCGGCACGTTTTTGTAAAGCAAGTGAAGTGGGGACTGTCCCCACTTTACTTACTTCACTTCATGGCATCGGGATTCGGCGGGCTCGACGAGTTCTGGCCTTTCTACATCGCGCAGCACATGAACCGCGCCAATCGCCGGCTTCATTTCGCCGGCACGACCTTCGGGTTGGTGGCGCTGGCGGCGTGCATGCTCCTGAGGGAGCCCCGGCTCATCCCGATCGGGCTCGCGGGCGCTTACGGCCTGGCGTGGATCGGCCACTTCAAGTTCGAAGGCAACAAGCCCGCGACCTTCCGCTACCCCTTCCTGTCCTTCCGGGCGGATCTGCGGATGTACCGTTTGATGTGGACCGGCTCGATGGAGGCGGAGATCATCCGCCTGAAGCAGCAGATCCTTCCGTACCGGTAGGGTCCTCCGGCTTCCCGGGCCAGAACGCGAGCACCAGCGCCGTCATCGGCCCGATCACGGGCGCCAAGATGACCAGGGCCCACCACGGAGAGCGGCCGATGTCGCGAAAGCGCGCGGCCGCGCCCGCGAACGCGCCGGCCAAGAGGGCAAGCGACGCGAGCCCCGCCCAAGCGCTCGTCACCTCGCCCATCTGGATCAGCCCCGCGATGACGAAGGCTCCGATCAGCGCGGGCAGCGCGGTCATGGCGTACGGCAAACGGCGCAGGCGGAAGCTCATCAACCCCCCTTGAGTCTCCTCGTGGTCTCCTCATCCAGCCGGAAAAACTGGGCGTCGGCCCGCGCGTACCGGATCCCGTCGCGTCCCAGGACCTCTCCCCGGACGAACACGAGCCGGCTGCGCACCCGGTAGAGCTCGGTCGTGACCAGCAGCTCGGAAGGGATCGGGACGCTCTTGCGGAACTCGCAGTTCAGGCGGACCGTGAAGACGGGATGGCCCTCGAGCCACGCCGCCGCCCCCAGGGCCTCGTCGAACACGGTCAGCACCGCCCCGCCGTGGGCCTGGCCGGGGGCACCCTCGACCCGCGGGCCGAACGTGGCCACGGCGATGAGCCGCTGGTCGGCGGGCCGCACGTAGTAGCGGACCGGGATGATGCGCTCGACGGCCCCGGTCCCGGTGAACGCCTTCCGGGCGCCGACGAACGGGAAGGGCTCCACCTCGGGCCAGCCGGGCTCGGGCCACCCGGGCGCTTCGCGCCCGGAGAGTCCTTTAGGGCACGCGCTCATTTCTGCAGCAGCTCCGAGGCGAACACGAACTCGAAGCCCTCGGCCTGGAGCCTCGGGACCTCCTCCACGAGGCCCTCGTAGGTGCCGTGATAATAGTGGTGTCCGATGACGATGCAGGAGCCCTGGCGCCTCGCGCGGGCGGCGCAGCGCCGGAGCATGGCGGTCGCGAACTCCTTCGAGTAGCGCTTGGGCTCCTCGAGGAAGATCCAGTTCTTTGCCGCCGGGATGCCCGCGGCGCGCGCCTCGTCGAAGGCGACGCTCTTGGGCGAGACAAAGCTGTCGAGGAAGTAGACGTTGCGCTTCTTCAGGCGCTCCATGAACGCCTTCATGAGCGGCCGGTTGCGCGTCGCGAGGTAGGAGCGGTGGTTGTTCAGCCCGACCGCCTGGGGCACCTGCGCGAAGGCCTTCTCCAGCAAGGCCTCGACCTTGGCGAAGTCGTCGGCTTCGACCCGGTCTTTCGGCAGCGTCAGGCTCAAAAACGGGTCGAACGGGAAGTGGATGATGAGCTCCTGGCCGGCTTCCTGGATCCGCCGGGCCGCCTCGCGCGTCCGGGGAGACTCGGGCATCACCGCGTACGTCACCGGCCACTTGATCTCGTACCACTTCTCGTCCGGCACGTTCTTCTTGTAGGTGAGGCCGAAATCGTCGATCACCACCGCGATCCTCGGAGCCGCCGCTCCGTTCGCGGCGGCTCCGAAGATCGAGAGCACCGCGGCTAGCCATATCCTCCTCACTTCTCCTCGTACGTTTCCAGATGCCGCCGCCCCAGCCACCACGGTATCGCGAACGCTACCACGTTGAGGGCGAGGAGGCAAGCGAAGCACAGCCAGACGCCCAGATGGTCCCACGGGCCCGAGTGGCCGAACCGCTCCCGGAAGTGCATCTGGACCGGCCAGGCCAAGGAGGCGATCGTCAGGCCGATGTAGAAGAGCGCCGCCGCCATGTACACGAAGCCGCCCGCGGAGGACTCGAGCTGATGGATGTTCGGGATGTTGAACCGGGGGAAGATCGCGCCGAAGCCGACGCCCATCCCGCACAGCGTGAAGGTCATGAGCAGGATCGTCACGAACGACAGCGTGCCGATGAAGCGATCCGCGCGCAGCAGGTGATTCGACATGAGGATCAGCGTCGTCGAGAGGACGGTCATCGGCGCGAGGGTGAACAGGAACTTCGAGCGCATCAGCGAGCCGACGCCGAGCGGCGCGGACTTGATCACCCAGAACGCCCGCCCCTCGGTGCTGATGGACGGGAAGGTGAAGCGCAGGCCCAGACTCGAGATGACGAACCCGGCGATGCCGAGGTTCAGGAAGGCGACCAGGTTCTTGAGGTCGGCGGTCTCGAGGGGAAGCCGCTGGATGCTGAACAGGTACACGCTCGCCAGCGCGAGGATCAGGACGATCTGCGACCAGTGCTTCACGTCCCGAAAGAACGTCAGGCGCTCCTTCCAGAGCAGGATCGGGAGCTTCGCGCGGGCGCCCCACCGGAGCGCGAGCCCCTGCTCGGGCGAACGCTCGATCGCCTGGCTCCCGTTGCGGCGGCCCGACTCCTGCGCGCCCGAGTAGCCCGCCGCGTAGGTCCGGTCCGCGAGCCCGACGAGCGCCCCGAACGCCGCCGCCGCCGAGGCCCACAGCAGGCCGAAGGGCTTCCAGAACGCGGGCCCGAACCCGGCCGAGGCCAAGCCCTCGAGCGCTCGGGTCATCCAGCCGGACGGCAGGTAGGGGGCGGTCGGGGTCTGGAGGTAGTGGAGGTACTCGGCGACGACCGCCAGCACGTCGGGACGCGCCAGCTTCTCCGGCTCCGAGAGCCGCAGGAGCACGTAGACGAAGCCCATCGAGCAGCTCGATAAGAGCCAGATCGCGTCGCGCGTGCGCGACGACGGGAACAAATACATCAACCCCAAGGTGAAGGCCATGCCGACCGCGGCCGCCAGGAGGACGAACGGCGGCAGCATCGCCGCGAACCCCAGGTAGAAGCCGGGAGCCAGGTCGCGCACCCGGCCGAGGGCCAGCATGTACGGGGCCAGCACGAGGATGATCATCCACGACGAGAAGAAGGTCGTCTCGACGGCCTTCTCGACGAACACGGTCCGCGAGCGCACGGGGGCGTTCATGAGGAACGGCAGGTCGAAGGAGTAGAAGAGGGTGGTCATCGCGATGATGAGGCTGGAGAGGACCACCATCGAGAACGTCGTCAGGAGCGCCATGCCCGTCAGCTTCCAGACGAGGAGCGGGCCGATGACATCGACCTTGTGGATGTAGACCAGCAGGCGGTGGAAGCCGAAGTGGAGGCCGGCGAGCATCCAGAAGCCCACGAACACGAACGCCGCGTTCCTCCCGAGCTCCCAGGCGCTTAGGGCGAAGAAGCCGTTGTAGACGGAGCGGGCCTTGCGCGCCAGGAGGACGCGGAGCATCACAGATGCTTCAGCAGCGCGGAGTATTCGCTTCCGCCCGTGAGCTCGAGGAACACGTCCTCGAGCCGGGACGCGTCCTGGCCTCGCTTGAGCTCCCCGACGGTGCCCAACGCGCTGAGGCGGCCGGCGATCATGATGCCGATGCGGTCGCAGAGGCGCTCGGCGATCTCGAGGACGTGCGTGCACATGAACAGCGTGCAGCCGCGCGTGGAGAGAGTCTGGAAGACCTCCTTGACCAATCGCGCGCTCTTGGGGTCGAGGCCGACGAGCGGCTCATCGAGCACGAGGACCTCGGGCTCGTGCAGGAGGTTCGCGGCCAGCACGAGCTTCTGTCGCATCCCGTGGGAGTACGTCTCGGCCAGCTCTCCCCCCCAGGGCCTCAGCTCGAACATCTCGAGCAGCTCGGGGATGCGCTTTTGCTGGGACTCGATCGGGACCTCGTAGAGGTCGCCGACGAAACGCAGGAACTCCACGCCGGTGAGCTTGGGGTACACGAAAGGCTCGTCCGGGACGAGCCCCATCTTGCGCTTGGCCGCCACGGTATCGCGGACGACGTCCAGCCCGGCGAGCGTGACGACACCCTCGGAG
>JACQPK010000471.1 GCA_016207565.1 Elusimicrobiota bacterium | reverse complement strand
AGCGGGATGCCGAGCTTCTCCGAGGATCTCCCCCCGGGAGGGGCCGAGCAGATCACGTCCTACCTGATGTCCATGACCGACGAGCAGATCCCGATGCGCTACGCGGTCGCCGCCGTGCCGAAGCCCGAGCCGAAGTTCTCGTCGGCGGCCGAGCGCGGCAAGCACGTCTACCAGAAGTACGGCTGCACGGGCTGCCACGGTCTCGAGGCCAAGCAAGGCCGCACCAATTTCAACGCGACGGGCCCGGGTCAAGAAGACCCCGCGACCGACATGATGAAGGGCGAGGAGCCGACGCTGCGCAAGACGGTCGGGAATTTCACCCGCGACGAGCTCCGGGCGAAGATCCAAAACGGAGTCCCGGCGTCCGGCGTCGCGAAGTTCAATCCGAACGGTCCCACGCCGCCGCTGTACATGCCGCCGTGGAAGGAGAAGATCAAGGGCCAGGAGCTCGAGGACCTGATCTCCTACCTGCTGAGCATCGCCGAGAAGGACGAGTCCTTCTAGTCCTTGTCAGCGGTTGTCATCTCCGCAAAAGCATTCTATAATCGGGGCGGTCAGAGGCAGCCCTAAAGGAGTCGCGTGCCATGAACAGCAGCCGGGTCGTCACGATCATCACTTTCGTCGGGATCGCCTGCAACGTCGCGTACTTCGCGGTTCGCGGCTTCGCCGTGCAGGCCCACGCCGGCCAGGTCGCGGCCGCCGAGGGCGGCTCGGGCGGCGCCAAGAAGTCCGCGGCCGAGCTCGAGAAAGAGAAGGCGATGCAGCACCCCTATCCCAACGACTTCGGCCCCGAGGAGCTCGACGTCTCCGGCTATCCGAAGAACCACCAAGAGGGCTACAAGATGCTCAAGGCGCGCTGCGCCCAGTGCCACAGCTCCGCCCGCCCCCTCAACTCGCGCTTCGTCGAGCCCGACGTCGCGAAGGACAAGAAGCAGGCCGCCGTCGCCGATCTGAAGAAGTCTCAGCCCGAGCTCTTCAAGGACCCGTCGATCTGGCAGGTCGAGGCGAACATCTGGGAGCGCTACGTGAAGCGCATGATGGCGAAGCCCGGCTGCAAGATCGACAAGAAAGAGGGCAAGGCGATTTGGGAGTTCCTGGTGTACGACGGCAAGCGCAAGATCGGCGCGAACGCCGGGAAGTGGAAGGCGCACCGGGAGAAGCTCATCAACGAGCTGAAGTCGAAGAAGCCGGAGCGCTACAAGGAACTCCACGAGCAAAAGGACCTCTAATGGCCAAGAAAGTCCTCGTCATCGACGACGAGCCCGAGATGCTGAACCTCGTCCGCTTCACCCTGGAGCGGGCGGGCTACGAGGTCTCGACGTGCGACAACGGCCGACAGGCCTGGGACACGATCGTCAAGACCGGTCCGGACCTCCTCATCCTGGACGTGATGCTGCCGGGGATCGACGGCTACTCGCTCCAGATCAAGATCTCCCAGGACGAGAGCACGAAGCACATCCCGATCATCGTCCTGACGGCGCTCGAGCCGTCGAAGACGCTGTTCCAAAAGTTCCAGCAGGTCGCCGGCTTCATGACGAAGCCGTTCAAGACCGAGGCGCTTCTCGACACCGTTCAGAAGGCCATCGGCAAAGCGGCCAACGGCGCCGCGTAATTCGCGGCGCCGTTGGTCGGCTTGAGCCCCTCGCTTATTTAGTACCTTCCTGATATGTCCGACACCCAATACGACTTCGACGCGATCGTCGTCGGCGCCGGTCCCGCGGGCGTGTCCGCCGCGCTGACCATGGCCCGCTCCGGGCTCAACGTCGCGCTCCTCGAGCGCGGCGAGTATCCCGGGGCGAAGAACGTCCAGGGCGCGGTCCTCTACAGCCAGATGCTGCACGAGATCGTCCCCGAGTTCTGGAAGGACCCGCAGGCGGCCATCGAGCGCCCGATCGTCGAGCAGCGGACCTGCATTACGACCGCCGACTCCTGGATCACGGTCGGGTACAAGTCGCTCAAGTTCCTCGAGGGCGTGCCGAACTGCTACACGATCATCCGCGTCCGGTTCGATCAGTGGTACGCCGCGAAGGCCGAGGCGGCGGGCGCGACGCTGCTCACCGGCGTGACCGTCCGCGAGGTCCTGAAGACGCAGGACGGGAAGATCTTCGGCGTGAAGACGAGCGAAGGCGACGAGCTCAAGGCCCCGGTGGTGATCGCCTGCGACGGCGTGAACTCGCTCTTGGCCCAGAAGGCGGGCTTTCGCGGCGAGCTCCGGCCCAGCGAGGTCGCGCTCGGCGCCAAAGAGGTCCTCGCGCTGGACCCCGGCAAGATCGAGGATCGCTTCAGCCTCGAACACGGCCAGGGCGCGACGATGGAGCTCTTCGGCGGGATCACCGAAGGCATGCTCGGCTACGCGTTCATCTATACGAACAAAGACAGCCTGTCCCTCGGCGTCGGCTGCAAGCTGACGGACTACCAGCGGAAAGGCATCCGGCCCTCCGACCACCTCGAGCGCGTGAAGCGGCACCCGGCGCTCCGGAAGCTGCTCGAAGGCGCGAAGACGCTCGAGTATTCCTCGCACCTGATCCCCGAGGGCGGCATGAAGTCGATGCCGCCGCTCGCCGCCGACGGCTTCCTCGTCGCCGGCGACGCGGCGCAGATGATCAACCCGGCGTATCGCGAGGGCTCCAACCTCGCGATGACCTCCGGCAAGCTCGCCGGAGAGACCGTCGTCGAGGCGAAGACGAAAGGCGACTTCTCCAAGGCTTCTCTCGAGGCGTACGTCCGCAAGATCAAGGGCTCCTACATCTGGCCGGACATGGAGGAGGTCAAGGACCTCGAGGAGTCCGTCGAGCGGAGCCCGGGATTCCTCGAGTTCTACCCGAAGCTCGCCTGCGAGCTCGCGCACATGCGGTTTTCCGCCGACGGCAAGCCTAAGAAGGAGCATATGTGGAAGGCTTTCCGGCTGGCGCGGGAGCGCGGCTTGGTCCGCATCGCGCGCGACCTCTGGCCCTTGCGGAAGGTGGCGATCTGATGTCTACCACGACCACGGAAACCCCCGGGCCCGGCCTGCCGCCCGACGCGATGACCGTCGAAGGCAAGCTCGGGCTCCTGGAGTACAAGAAGTCTCCCGAGACGCACATCACGCTCGCCAAGACCGGCGCGGACTCGCCGTGCGTGACGGTCTGCCACGCCAAGCCGTGCACCACGGTCTGCCCGGCCAAGGTCTACGAGTGGGAGGAGCACGAGAAGAAGGTCCTCGTCGCCTACGAGAACTGCATCGAGTGCGGCGCCTGCCGGATGCTCTGCCCGTTCGACAACATCCAATGCGACTGGCCCAAGGGCGGCTTCGGGGTCAAGTACAAGTTCGGCTAGATGGGCTGGTTCTCCGGGAAGCCGAAGATCCTCGTCGCCGACGATGAGGCCAACATCCGCTCGCTGGTGCAGGAGACGCTCGCCGGCATCGGCTACGAGGTCCACGCCGTGCCGACCGGCGCCGAGCTGCTTCGCTGCGTCGAGGACGTGGCTCCGGCGCTGATCATCCTCGACGTGATGATGCCCGGGATGGACGGCTGGACCGCGCTCGAGCGCCTGCGCGCGGGGGAGAAGACGCGGGAGATCCCGGTCTTGATGCTGACCGCGCTTCAGCGAGGCAAAGACGTCGAGGAGTCCTTCAGCCGCGGGGCCAAAGACTTCCTCGCGAAGCCGTTCACGATGGCGCACCTGCTGAAGAAAGTCGAGAAGCTCGCCCCGCGAAAGTAAAGTGGGGACAGTCCCCACTTTACTAACTCAACTATCTCTTCGCGCGGACGATCCTACCAGCTGTAGTTGATGTCCATGAAGGCGGTCATGCCTTCCTGGCCCACGCCGAAGTCCACCGAGCCGACCACCTGAGGCTTCGCGACCGCGCGGACCGCGCCGCCGAAGACCGGGCGCACGTGCTTGGCCTGCACGAGCGGCGCCGAGTGGAACACCGAGCCGATCCCCGCGAACGGCGCGACCTGGAACTCGGTGGTGACGCCGGCGGTCTTCACGGACGCGGCCGTGTAGCGGTGCTCGAGCTGGAGCGTGAACATGCCTCGGTCGATGTAGCGGCCCTCGCCGTAGGCGCGGTGGACGTACTTGCTGCCGAGCTGGGGCATCACCCAGAACGGCGCCTCGCCCTTGATCTGCCGGAACTTGAACATCCCCGAGGTGCCGTGCTTGGGCAGCCGCTTCCACGGGCGGGTGTGGCGGAAGTCGAAGGCGTACTCCTGGTAGGCGTACTGGCTGCCGATCGGGCGCTGGGAGCTCTCGACGAAGAAGCCGCCGTAGCTGCCTTCCGTCGTCGTGACGTCGTGGTCCCGGCTGTCGTAGTCGATGCCGAGCTTCACGTTGGAGACCTGGCGATAGCGCTCGGGCACGAAGCCGGAAAATCCCCTGCGGATCGACGGGATCGCGTCGATGGGGCCGTCGGCGATCTTCATCGCGAGCAGCGTGTGCGACAGCTTCGCCATCCAACCGGTGTCGGGGCTCTTGATCGGCGCCCCGATCAGCGAGCGGACGAGCCAAAACTCTTCCTTATAATTGGACTCGGCGTTGATCGACGTGTCGGGCCCGATGCCGAAGAACCGCCGCGAGCCGTCGATGTTGTACTGGAGCCGGAGTCCGGACTCCCACCCGGTCCCGCGGAAGTCCCGGTCGTGCCACTCGCCCATCGCCTCGCGGTCCGAGACCTGCGAGATCGAGCCGCGCAGGGTCAGGTTCGACTCGCGCGTGGGGTAGGTGTAGTAGCGGAACACCGGGGTCGCCTTGAAGGTCTTGTTGTAGCTCACCGACGGCGCCCAGATCGACGCGATCCGGTCGCCTCCGGGCTTCTGGATGACCCAGATCGGCATGAACCCCATCGTGACGCCGCGGTTGGGGTCGGTGTCGACGATCGGCAGGCCGATGAACATGCCTCGCTCGATGTTGTGGACCATGAGCCGCACCGGCCAGGGCTGCGGCTGCGTCGGCTGGCTGACCTCGCGGGGCACGGAGGTCGGCGGGACGACCCCGTAGTCGCTCGTCGGCGGGCGCTCCGGACGCGCGCGTTCGCCCTTCGGATGCTTGGTGGGGATCACCTTGAGCTTCCTCTCGGCGGCGACGGCGGGAAGAGCCAGGACGACGGCGAGCAGCGCGGCGAACACGGCCGGCAAGTCTACTAATTTCTCCTCAGCCGCTCTAGCGACCACCGGGCCTGCTCCGAAAGGACGGAGTCGGGGTCCGTCGCGTAGCGCTCCAGCGCGGGGATGTGCCGTGGGTCGCCGGAGTTCCCCATGGCGAGCAGCGCGTTCCGCAGCATGCCGCGCCGCCGCGCCCGCTCGACCGGCGTGGGCTTGAAGACCTCCTTGAACTCCCGCTCGGCGCGTTCGAGCACGCCTTCGAGCGGAAGGCTCTCGGGGAGCCGCCGGACGAAGAGCGGATTGGCGGCGGCGAAGCGGTTGAAGGGGCAGACCTCCTGGCAGACGTCGCAGCCGAAGACCCAATCGCCGATCCCCTCGCGGAACGCGACGGGGATGCTCCCGCGATGCTCGATCGTGAAGTAGGCGACGCAGCGCGAGGCGTCGAGGACGCGCGGCGCCGGAAAGGCGTCCGTCGGGCAGGCCTGAATGCAGCGGTTGCAGTCGCCGCAGTGGTCGGGTATCGGCTCGTCGGGCTCGAGCTCGGCGTCGACGGCCAGGCCGGTCAGGAAGAAGAAGGAGCCGATCTTCGGAGACAGCAGCATGCTGTTCTTGCCGATCCAGCCGAGCCCCGCGAAGCGGGCGTAGAGCCGTTCGAGCACCGGGCTCGAGTCGACGAAGGCCTTCCCCTGGGTGCCCGGCCGGAGGGCGCCTAGCCAGGCGAGGAGCGCCTCCGCCTTCGCCCGCAGCACGCCGTGGTAATCGTCGCTCGTCGCGTAGCGGGCGATGCGCCCTTCGCCGGCCTTGGGCGGCAGCGGCTTGCCGCTGTAGCTGAAGGTCAGCAGGACCGCGGACTTCGCGGGGGGAAACCAGCGGACGATCGAGTCGCGCACCGAAGGGTCTCGCGCCATGTAGCCCATCGTCCCGTGCATGCCCTGGTCGACCCAGTCCTTGTACGCGGCGGGGCCGCCGGGCTCATCGGCGAGCACGGCGGGGGCGACGCCGACCGAGTCGGCGCCCAGCTCGCGGGCCTTCGCCCGGAGCCTTTCGGTGAGCTCCTTCTTATCCGTAGCTAGAGAGCCGACTCGGCCTTGAGGATCTTGAATTTCTTCGGGCCGGCGGGGAGGGTGATCAGGACCTCGTCTCCCACTCTCTTGCCCAGGATGCCTTGGGCGAGCGGCGAATAGACCGAGAGCTTCCCTTCGCTGGGGTTGGCCTCGTCCGCGCCCACGAGCGTCCACTCCATCTCGTCGCCTTCGAGCTTGTCGAGGAGCGTGACGCGGACGCCGATCTGAACCTCGCCGTTTTTCACCTTGAGGTCGTCGATCAGGCGGGCTTTCTTGAGCTTGTCTTCCAGCTCGTGGATGCGGCGCAGGATCTCGGCCTGGCGCTTCTTGGCCTCGTGGTAGTCGGCGTTCTCGCGGAGGTCGCCTTTTTCGGCGGCCTCGCCGATTTCCCGGGAGAGAATACTCTTTTGTTTCTTGAGGTTTTCGAGGTCGCCGACCAGCTTTTCGTAGCCGGCGCGGGTCAGATACGTGTCGGGCATGACGGCACCATATTAGCATTTTGACCCCCCTCGGGAAACACCCTAGGAGCTTCCCTGGCGCGGCGCCGAAACCCCTGCTATAGTCGGCCCGTGCGGGTGGGCATCGGGCTGGGCATCGATACGGACGCCGGGAAAGCCGCCGCCGCCGCCGCCGCTCAAGCCTGCCGCGCGGTCCCCAAGCCGGACCTGACGCTCGCGTTCACCGGCATCCGGCTGAACCAGAAGAAGAGTTGGGCCGAGCTCTCCCGCAGGCTCGACCCGCGGCGGATCCTCGGGGGGAGCTCGTATCTCGAGGTCACGCCGGGTGGGGTCACGAGGGGCTCGGTCGCGGTGCTCAACCTGTCGTTGGACGGGGCGAGGCTGTCCTTCGCCTCCGCGAAGGCCGACCGCGACGCCGCCGAGCTCGGACGCCTGCTCGCCTCGGGGCTCAAGCCTCCTTCCGGCGGCCTTCCCGTGGGCCTCGTCTTCGGGCCGACCGGCTACGGGAACCTCACGCCGGCCCTCCAAGAGGTCCCCCGCGAGCTCGGCGCGGTCGGCGTCTTCGGCGGCATGCTCTGCGGCGACTACGATCTCGGGATGCAGAATCCCGAGTTCACCTCGAACTTCCAGTACGCCGGCGGCGAGCTCTGCCGGCGGTCCGTGGGGCTCGGGCTCCTGGAGCTGGCGCCCGAGTGGGGCGTCTCTTTCGGCTGCGAGCACGGCTGGGACCCGGTCTCCCAGCCCGCTCGGATCACGCGGGCGGTCGGCTCCCGCGTCTTCCAGATCGAGGGCATGCCGATCCTGGACTATTACCGCCAGTTCCTGGGCCGCGGCGCGTCGAGCCGCTTCTTCGAGCTGATGATCCAGCGCTTCGCGTTCGCCGTGCGGCCCCAAGGGGGCGAGCGGACGCTCCTGAAGCTGGCCGTCGCCTGCGACCTCGAGAAGGGCTGGGTGGACTATTTCCCCTCGGAGCCGCTCGAAGGGCGGGAGGTCCAGCTCATCCAGGCGAGCCGCAAGGGGCTCGTCGAAGGGGCCCGCACGGCGGCCGAGCGCTGCAGGGAGGGGCTCGCCGGCCGGGACCCGTCGTTGATCCTCATGGTCAGCTGCTGCACGCGCGGCTGGATCCTCCACAGCACCCTCAACCGCGAGCTCGACGCCGTGCGCGGCGTCTTCGGCGCGAAGGTCCCGGTGTTCGGCTTTTACTCCGGCGGGGAGTTCTCCCCGTTGCAGAGCCCCTTCCGCGAGGCGGTCGCGGGGGCGGCCCCGCTGTCCGGCTCCTTCCAGCACGCGACGACCGTGTGCCTGATGGCGCTGGCGGCGCCCAAACGCGCGGTCGTGAAGGCCCCGAAGGCGGCGCCCGTCGCGGCGGACGCCGCGGCGCTGCGGCGCCAGCTCGAAAAGGCCGAGGAGATCCTCGACGACACCGAGAGCTTCCTCGCGAACCTCAGCCGCAAGTCGTACCTGGACGGGGAGCGGCTCCGGAAGCAGAAGGAGCTCATCCACCGCTACACCCCGCGTGAGGTCTGGCGCGAGGTGGACGAGCATGTCGCGCGCGGCATCTTCGACCTCGAGGAGGCCGAGTTCAACGGCGCCTTCATGTTCATGGACGTGAAGGGGTTCACGAGCTTCAGCGAGGCCCACTCCGCGGCGGAGGTGGTGGGGGCGCTCAACGAGCTCTTCGACCCGGCGACCCGCATGATCTACGAGTGCGGCGGAGACGTCGACAAGTACATCGGGGACTGCATCTTCGCCGCGTTCCGCGACCCGAAGGAGGCGGCCCGCTGCGGCACGCGGATCTTGGCTCTGTTCAAAGACCTCGCGGCCAAGGGAAACCCTTTTTCGGTCCGCATCGGCGTCAACGCGGGGCGCGCCATCCGGGCCAACGTCGGCTCGTCGAGCCGGCGCGAGTACACGTTCATCGGCGACGCGGTGAACCTCGCGCAGCGCCTGGAGTCGAACGCCGTGCCCGGCGCCCTGCTGGTCTCGGACGCCGTGTACAGCGCCGCGCGGGAGCTCCTGCCGGGCGCCGAGCGCCGCGAGCTCACGGTCAAGGGGAAGAAGGAGAAGGTCGTGGCGTATCATTGGGGAGGGGAGAATGGCGGAGGCGCTTCCGGGAAACCTTCCGGCTGACGTCCGTGCAGGGCTCGAGGAGCTGTCGCGCCGCCTCGAGCCCTTGGTGCCCAAGCAGGTCGTCGGCGCGGCGCTGTACGGCGGCGTCGCCAAGGGCAAGGCCTTCACCGACTCCTCGGACGTGAACCTGCTGGTCGTCCTGCGCGACGGTTCCCGGGACGCCCTGCATGCGATCGCGGAGCCCTTGCGCGAGGCCCGGCGCCGCTCCGGAGTGGCGCCGTTGGTGGTCTCGGAGTTCGAGCTCGAGCTCGCGATGCGGGCCTTCCCGGTCAAGTTCCACGACATCTGCCGCCACCACCTCGCGTGGGTCGGGCCGGACCCCCTCGCCGGAAAGTCCCCGGCGCGCGAGTGGATCCGCGACAACGCCCGCCAAGGCTTGGCCGACCTGTCGCTCAAGCTGAAGCGTCTGTACGTGGACAGCGACTCCCCGCAGGCGCTCCTGGACGGTCTCGTCGACCAGCTTTCCCACGCCGTGGTCTCCTTCGGGCCGCTGCTGCACGAGAAGGGGCCGCCGGTCCCCGAGCACCGCGAGCAGCTGCTCGAGGCCGTGGCGCGCGTGACGGGGCTCTCGCCGAAGCCGCTCCTGCTCCTGCTGTCGATCAAGAAGGGCCAGCCCGTGCCGGGCGGCACGGACGCCGCGGCCCTGCATCGCGGTCTGCTCGACGCCGTCGAGGCCGGCGCCCGGCTGCTCGCGTGAACCCTCTCGAGTATCTCCACACGAACTCGGGGCCGGACTTCCTCGTCTACTACTTCCGGTGGTGGCTCTTCGTCACCGTCCTCGGCCTGTTGTGGAAGTGGAACCGGCGCGGGAGCGATGGGCCGCGCGGGGAGCTCGTCGAGACGCCGGTCTCGCACTACAAGGTCGCGTATCTCCGGGGAGGCGCGGGCGAGGCCGTGGCCTGCGCGCTCGTGTCCCTCGACCGCAAGGGCTTGATCGGCATCGACGACCGCGTGGTCACGAGCTTGCCGAAGGGACGCGTGGAGCTCTCGCCGCTCGAGGAGGCGGTGTTTGATGCGGCCGGGAGCGGGCGCCAAGGGCACGAGCTCATGGCGGGGGAGGGCTTCAAGCGCGCCCTGCGGGCCTTCGAGACCGAGTCCGAGGCGGCGCTTCGCGGCGCGGGGCTGATGCCTTCGGCGCCGGTATCGCTGGAGCTCGCGGCGGCCCGGTGGTTCTGGGTGCTCCTCGTCTTGGTCCCGGGCGTCTACCGGGCGGCGCGGGGACTCTCGCTCGGCCGGCCGATCACGTTCCTCGTCATGGAGATGCTCGTCTTCATCCCGCTCTCGATCTGGCTGCTGCGTCCCCCGCGCAGCACGCGCTACGGCGACCGCTGGCTGAAGGAGAAGCAGGACCGCTACTCGTTCCTCCACAAGGGCAAGCGCCGCCTCCGGAGCCTGCACCCGGAGGACGCCGTGATGGCGGCGGCGCTCTTCGGGCTCGCCTCCTCGCGGCTGGAGGCGGCGGCCTACCAGGCGATGGTCGCTCCGCCGCCGCCTCCGCCGTCGTCCTCGTCGTGCGGCTCCGGCTGCGGGGGCGGCTGCGGCGGCGGTTGCGGGGGCGGCGGCTGTGGCGGTTGAGCGGGGCTCAGCGGGCCTGGCGTATCACGCCTGCCTGGAAGACGACTTCCTGATCGAGCGCCGGAGCCTCGGCCACGTCTCGGTGCTGGCCGACCATTTCCTCGATCGCCCGGAGTCCTGGCCGAGCCTGGCGCGTCTCAAGTCCTTCCTCCCGGTCGTGGCCCACGGCGTGGACCTGTCCCTCGGCTCGGCCGAAGGGCTCGACGCCGGCTACGTCCGCAAACTCGTCGAGTTCCTGGATGCCCTGCGGCCCGCGTGGTTCGGCGAGCACATCGCGTTCACCCGCGCCGGAGGGCGCCGCCTCGGGCACCTGGGCCCGCTGCCGTTCAACGAGGAGTCCGTGCGCGCGCTGTCCCGGAACCTCGCGGCCGTCCGGCCGGAGCTTCCGTGCCCGGTCATCCTGGAGAACATCTCGACGCCTTTCCCGATGCCGGGCACGACCTGGTGCGAGCCGGAGTTCATCCGCCGTGTGCTCGACGCCTGCGACTGCGGCTTCCTGCTCGACCTCCACAACCTGCATGCCGACGCCCACAACCAGGGATTCGACGCTTCGATGACGCTCGACGCGCTCCCGGTCGAGCGCGTGGTGGAAGTCCACATCGCGGGCGGCTTCCGCGACGGCCGCTGGCTGGTCGACAGCCACACGCGCCCGGTGCCGGAGGAGGTCTACGGGCTCCTGGCGCGGCTGCGGGGGCACGGCGTCGACCCCGCCGTGACGCTGGAGTGGGACCGGGACTTCCCGCCGTTCGACGCCTGGCTCGCCGTCCTCGACCGCGTCCGCGCCACGCGAAAGTTGACACTGGGGACTGTCCCCAGTGTCAACTTTCCGGTCCGCGCCGCGGTCGGGATGGACTTGGGGGCGTTGCAGCGCGAGTTCGTCGAGGCGGCGCTGGCGCCGGCGGGGAGCGTGGAAGGGATCGAGCCCGAGGCGCTCGCGCACTTCGCGGCGGGGCTGCGGAAGAAGAAGCGGGCCTACTCGGTCGGCTCGGGCGGCGGCGCGGGAGCGGGCTTGTCGATGTGGCCATTGGAGGCCGTCAGGAAGGCCTGGTACTTCCGCTGAAAGGCGGCGACGATGTCCCGGAGGAGCTGCTCGAGCTCGAGCTCCCGGCCCAGGAGCTCCGATAGGGACGCCGCCTCCTTGAGCGACTTCGGGACTTTGTTGTTTACGTTCATCCCGATCCCCAGCACGAGCCACTCGACCTCGGTCGCGCTGCCCGACGCCTCGATCAGGATGCCGCAGACCTTCTTGAACACGCCCGGCGCCTGAGGGGCGGACGGCGAGGCCTGAGCCAAGATGTCGTTCGGCGGTTTGACGGACGTCTTCAGGCCGGTCGTGTCGTTGACGACGCGCGCGACCGCGTCGGCCGTGGCGAGGCTCAGCTCGGCCAGGCGCTTCGGCGCGATCTTGGGCCGCAGCAAGAGCGAGAAGTAGAGGCCGCCGGCGTTGGAGCTCCATTTTCGGCCCATGCGTCCCTTGCCGGCGGTCTGGCGCCCGGCCAAGACCAGCGTCCATTCCGGAGCGCCCTGCTCGGCCATCTTGCGGGCGATCTTCTGGGTGGAGTCGACCGCCTCGAGGCGGACGATCTGCCGGATGCCTGGGATCTCGTTCATTGCGTTCCTATTCAGTGCGTGCCTGGCCTCACCGTTTCGCCGATCGATCGAGGCCTGGCACGCTACCGCTCTTTAAACCCAATCTCGAGCGAAAAGTCGAGCGCGGGAGCCGAATGCGTCAGCGCTCCGATGGAGATCCGGTCGGGGTGCAGCCGGGCGATGGAGGCCACGTTGCCGAGGTTGACGCCGCCGGAGACCTCGATCTGCGTCTTCGGCGACCGCGCGCGGACGTGGGCGATCTCGCGCCGCAGCTTCGGCAATCCCATGTTGTCGAGGAGGACGATGTCGGCGCCGGACGCCAGGGCGAGGTCGAGCTCGCGGCGGGTCTTGGCCTCGATCAGCACCGGCACGCCGGGCTTGGCGCGGCGGAACCGGCGGACGGCGCGCTGGAAGTCCGCCTGCGCCTCCCAGTGATTGTCCTTCAGCATGACCATGTCATAGAGGCCCATGCGGTGGTTGAGGCCTCCTCCGCAGCGCACCGCGTACTTGTCGAGGGCGCGCCAGCCGGGCAGCGTCTTGCGCGTGTCCAGGATGCGGGTCCGCGTGCCTCGGACCGCGTCGACGAACGCGCGCGTGAGCGTCGCCACCCCGGAGAGCCGCTGGAGGAAGTTGAGGGCGGTCCGCTCGGCCGTCAGGATCGCCGCGGGCCCGTCCACCCAGGCGACCGGCTGGAGCCGCCGCACCCGGTCGCCGTCGCGGGCCGCGGGACGGAAGCGGATGGCCGGAGAGACCGCCCGGAACACGCGCCGGGCGACGTCGAGCCCGCTCACCACCCCGGGCTTCTTGGCGACGATCGCTCCCTTGAGCCTCGTCCCCGCCGGGATGAAGTGGCGGGTCGTCAGGTCTCCCGCCTCGTCGAGATCCTCGCGGAGCGCCAGGCGGATCAGCTGCTTCAGGTTGCCGTCACGCATGGGCGCGCTTCTTCGGCCGGGCCGGGCCCTTGAGGCCGGACATCTCGCGGAGCTCGATGATCTGATCGCGCAGCGCCGCGGCGAGCTCGAAGTCGAGGTTGTCGGCGGCCTCCCTCATCTGATGCTCCAGGCTGTCGACGAGGTGCGGCAGGTTCGTGCGGGTGAGCGGCTTGGCGGACGCGCCGCGGACGAGCTGTAGCGCCTCCTGCTTGGCCTTGGACTGGAACTCGGTCAGGTCCTGCACGGCCTTGCGGATGCCGCGCGGCGTGATGTGGTGGATCGCGTTGTGCTCGACCTGGCGGGCGCGGCGGCGGTCCATCTCGTCGAGCGCGCGGCGCATCGACCCGGTCACCGAGTCGGCGTAGAGCACGACCTGGCCGCTCAGGTGGCGTGCGGCGCGGCCGGAGATCTGGATCAGCGTCGTCTCGCTGCGGAGGAAGCCCTCGTTCGCGGCGTCGAGGATCGCCACCAGCGATACCTCGGGGAGGTCGAGCCCTTCGCGGAGGAGGTTGATGCCGACGAGGACGTCGAACTTGCCGAGCCGGAGGTCTTTGAGGATATCGATGCGGGTCAGCGAGTCGATGTCGGAGTGCAGGTAGCGCACGCGCAGCCCCTTCCCCGTCAGATACGAGGCGAGGTCCTCCGCGGTGCGCTTCGTCAGCGTCGTGACGAGGACGCGCTCCTGCTTGCCGACGCGGTCCTCGATGAGCCCCATCAGATGAGGGATCTGCCCTTCCGTCGGGTGCACGAGGACCTCGGGGTCGATGAGGCCGGTCGGGCGGATGACCTGCTCGACGATCACCCCTCCGGCCGCGCCCAGCTCGTAGGGCCCGGGCGTCGCGGAGACGTAGCAGGTCTGAGACATCAGGCGCTCGAACTCGTCGAACTTCAGCGGACGGTTGTCCATCGCCGACGGCAGGCGGAAGCCGAAATCGACGAGCGTCTGCTTGCGCGAGCGGTCGCCTT
>JACQPK010000470.1 GCA_016207565.1 Elusimicrobiota bacterium | reverse complement strand
ATCGTCAACCGCTTCGACTTCAAGGGCTCGATCTCCAAGATCGAGCTCAACGCGAAGGAGCTGACCCTCACCGTCACCTCCGACGACGAGTTCAAGCTCAAGGCCGTCCACGACGTCCTGAACACGCGGCTCGCGAAGCGCGGCCTGCCGCTGAAGAACTTCGTCCCGCAGAAGCTCGAGACCGCCCTCGGCGGGACCGTCCGCCAGACGGTGAAGGTGCAGCAAGGCATCCCCTCCGATAAGGCGAAGGAGATGGTCGCCGCGATCAAGAAGTCCGGCATCAAGGTCCAGGCCGCGATCCAGGGCGACCAGCTCCGGGTCACCAGCCGCTCGAAGGACTCCCTGCAGGAGGCGATGGGCGTGCTGCGCGGCGGCAGCTTCGGCGTCGACCTGCAGTTCACGAACTACCGCTGAGCCCGGCGTCGTGTCCGATCGTGGAAGAAGGCTCGCGTGGGCGTTCGGCCCGCTCGTGGCTCTGGGCGTGCCGCTGGCGCTCCGGGCGATCGGCTCGGCCGTAGACGCCCGCCTGCACCGGGTCTTCGAGAGCCGCCCCGCCGTTCCCGCCCCGCCGGGGCTCCCGTACGCGGACTTGCACGCCGATCCCCTCCTGTGGGACCGCGACCTCCTCGCGGAGGGCCGGCGCGGGCACGTGGACCTGCCCCGGCTCTTGCGCGGGGGAGTCGGGCTGCAGGTGTTCTCCGTCGTGGCCTCCGCCCCGCTCGGGATCAACATCCACCGAAACCGCTCGGCCGCGCCCGACCTCGTGACCCTGCTGCAGGTCGCGCAGTGGCGCGCTCCGGCCGTTTGGTTCAGCCGCAAGGCCCGGGCGTTGGACCGCGCGCGGCGCCTCTCTCAGGCCGCGCGCGACTCCGGCGGCCGGCTCGTGCTCGTTCGGGCCAAAGACGAGCTCGAGGCGGCGCTGGCCGCGGCCCCCCAGGCCCGCCCCGTGGCCGCGCTGCTCTCGCTCGAGGGCGCGTCGGCCCTCGAGGGCTCGCCGGAGAACGTCGCCGTCCTCCACGAGGCGGGATTTCGGGTCCTCTCGTTCTCGCACTTCACCGACACCGAGTTCGGCGGCTCGGCCCACGGACAGGACAAGGGAGGCCTCACCGCGGCGGGCCGGGCCGCGCTCGGCGAAATGGCCCGGCTCGGCATGGTTCTCGACCTCGCGCACGCCTCCCCGAGGCTCTTCGACGAGGCGCTCTCCGCCTGGAAGGGCCCGGTCCTCGTCTCGCACACCGGCGTGCGCGGGACCTGCGACAACCCGCGCAACCTCACGGACGCTCAGCTCCGCGCGGTCGCCCGCCGGGGCGGGCTCATCGGAGTCGGGTTCTGGCCGCACGCGGTGTGCGGCCGCGACTCGGCCTCGGCGGTCCGCGCCATCCTCCACGCCGTCCGGGTCGCGGGCGCGGACTCGGTCGCTCTCGGCTCCGATTTCGACGGCGCGGTGGGGCAGCCGTTCGACGCGACGGGCCTACCGAGGCTGGCCGCCGAGCTCGCGCTCGCCGGGCTGCCCGCGCCCGCCGTCGTGGCGGTCATGGGCGGCAACGCCAGGCGGTTCTTCCTGCGGAGCCTTTGAGGCCCACGGGCGGGGGCCGTTCGGCCTTGCCGCGCTAACGTTTTCGTCAACTCGGCGTGACGAAGCCGCGACGAGCGTCGAAATCCGGCGGCCGTTCCTCCGGTTTTTGTGACGATCCGCCGTCCCCCGCCGGCGTTGACTCGGCCTGACTTCGCGCCGGTAGAGTCCCCGGCGACGCGGTGCTACGATGCCGGGAATGGCGCCAACGATCCGGACGTTGTTGATCGAAGACGACGCGGACTCCGCCGAGTGGATCCGCCTGCAGCTCGGAAAGCGCGGCCCGGACTTCGAGTTCTCCGTGGCCTCCGCCGCCAGCCTGGCCGAGGGCCTGGCTAGGCTCTCTCGCCGGGACATCGACGCCGTGCTCGTGGACCTGAACCTCAACGACAGCCGCGGCCTCGACACGCTCGACGAGGTGCTCCGTCGCGCGCCCGGCGTCCCCGTGGTCGTGCTGACCGGCTGGCCGGGCGAGGAGCTCGGGCTCGAGGCGCTCGCGCGCGGCGCGCAGGACTTCCTTCCCAAAGACAGCCTGGAACCGCGGCTCTTGAGACGCTCGGTCGCCTACTCCTGCGAGCGCGCCCGGCTGCAGGCAAGGCTGAACCGGATGCGGATCGAGCTCCAAGAGCGCCGCCGCAGCGAGCGCGCGAAGGAGGCCGTGCTCGGCACGGTGTCGCACGAGCTGCGTTCGCCGCTCACGATCATCAAGGCGGCCGTCATGAATCTCCGCGACGGTCTGGCGGGTCCGCTCAACGCCCAGCAAGGCGAGATGGTCGCGCTGGCCTGCAAGAACGGCGAGCGGCTCGCCCATCTCGTGACGGACCTGCTCGACCTCTCGCGGCTGGAATCCGGAAAGGCGCGGATACAGAAGGTGCCGCTCGACGTCCGGCGCCTCGCGCAGGAGATGGCGGACGGGCTCCGGCTCGCCGATCCGCAGGCGACGGTCGCCGTCGAGCTCGACGTTCCCGCCGCCGTGCCGCTCGCGTACGCGGAGCCGGACGCGGTCATGCAGGTGCTCACGAACCTCGTGAACAACGGCTTACGTTTCGCCCGGCGGCGGATCGTGATCCGGGTCCGGCGCGCGGAGCGCTCGCAGGGCTGCCCGCCGGGCGTCGAGGTCACCGTCGCCGACGACGGTCCCGGCGTTCCGCCCGATAAGAAGGACGCCCTCTTCAACCGCTTCGTCCAGCTTGACCGCCGCAAGGACGTGACCGGCTACTCGGGGACGGGGCTGGGCCTCGCGATCTCCCGCGAGCTGGTCCAAAGCAACGAGGGGCGGATCTGGATCGAGAGCCCTCCGGGGAAGGGCGCGGAGTTCCATTTCACGCTGCCGCTGTTCATCAACCGGGAGGACCCCCAGGGAGGATCGAATGCCGAAACGCGAGGAGACCGACCGGCCGCGCATCGTGCTGGTTGAAGACGACTCGGACTTCCGGACGATCATGGCGCGCTGGCTCGCGCCGCGCTACGACGTCGTGTCCTGCGCGGACGGGGAAGAGCTCTTCGACGAGCTGGCCGTGGCGAAACCCGACCTGATCGTCCTCGATATCGATCTGCCTGGGCCCAACGGCTTCGTCTTGTGCCGGCGCCTGCGGTCCTTGTCGTGCTACACGTCGATCCCGATCCTGTTCGTGACCGGGTCCGACCGGATCCAGGACTACCTGGAGACGCTGAAGCTCGGCGGCGACTCGTTCATCAACAAGCCGGTCGAGCGGCCGCACCTGCTGCGCGAGATCCGGAGCCTCCTCCAGGCGGCGTTCGCCTAGGCGCCTCGGACTCTTCGGCCGAAACGGCACGGCCGCCCCGGGCGCCCTGTAGTCCCGTTGCGGCCGTCGGATCGACGCGACTCCGTGAGTATGCGCCGACGAACGCCCGGGCGGCAGGGACGAAGGGGACGCCGGTCGCCGGCGGAGGCCCTATACCGATCCGGTGACTAGCTTAGGCGGTCGGGTTCGTGGGAGGGGCCGGAGGGGCGGCTTTGCGCTCGATCTCGGGGTTGCTCGCCAGACGCTGCCGGCGCTCCGCGATCCGGTCGACAATGAACTGGCGGCGCGACGGATCGTCCGCCATGATCTTCGTGAACGCCTCTTGGCGGATGAGGAACAGGTAGGTGTCCTCGATCGCCTTGATGGTCGCGCCGGCCGTGCCGAGCTCCACGATGCTGCGCTCGCCGAAGACCTCGCCGGCTCCGAGCGTCGCGACCTGCGTGGTCTCGCCTTTCTTGGGCTTGATCCAGACGGCGACGCTGCCGCGCTCGATGACGTAGAGGCCCTCCATCGTCATCCCCTGCATGATGATCGAGCGCCCCGGCTTGGAGACGACCTCCTCCGAGGACTCGACGAGGGTATGCAGCTCGGCGTCGGAGAGTCCGGAGAAGAAGTACACGGTGCGGAAGAAGGCTTCAGCGTTGCCGGGCATGGTCTCTCATTGGGGGGCGGCGGCGAGCTCGTGCCGGAGGCCCCTGCAGATCGAACGGGTCGCGCGCACGACCTGGTCCGCGGCCGAGGGGGAGAACGCGGTCGCGACCGCGCCGACCGGCCAGATCACCCAGGTCAGCCAGCGTTTCGGCCCGCCGACGGATTTTTGAGCCGACCAGTCGACCACGCCCGTTTTCGCGTCGATCATGCGGGCGGAGATGCCGACTCGGGCCGGCGGGAACATCAGCAGATTGCGCTTCTTGTACTCCGTGACGGCGCCCACGACGACGGCGTCCGCCCCGAGCAGCTTCCCGACCTCGACCGCCTTGGAGGGATCGATCGCGCCGGTGGCCGAGAGCCGGTGCTCGTCGAGGAGCTTCTGGAAGGACGCCCGATCGATGACCTGGTACGCCTCGACCGCCAGGATCTCGGTCGAGAAGGCCTCGCGCGCGAGCTCGCCGGTCCCGGCCTGGCCGGGGTAGTCCGCGAAGGGCAGGACCGCGACGCGCGGGCGCTGGCCCTTGGCCGGGCGGTTCTTGACGAAAAGCCTCGGGCCGCAGGCCGAGAGGAGGGAGGCGCAACACGCGACCACCAAGAGGCGGAGCATCGATTGGATTATAGCGGAATTAAGCGCTCGAGGGCGGCCTCGTACGCCGCGAACGTCGCTTCGTCGAAGAGCACGAACGTGACCGCCTCCACGCGGCGCGCTTCGCTCTTGAGGAACGCCGCCACGGCGTCCAGCGCGACGCCCGCGGCGAGCTCGACCGGGAACCGGTAGACGCCGGTGCTGATCGAGGGGAAGGTGACGTGCTTGGCCCCGGCTTCCTCGGCCAGCCGGAGGCTCGCGCGGTAGGCGGAGGCCAGGAGCTCCGGCTCCTGGGCGAGGCCGCCTTTCCAGCGCGGCCCCACGGCATGGATGACGTGCTGGGCCGGCAGCCGGCCCGCCCCCGTGCGGACGGCCGAGCCGGTCGGGCACCCGGAGCCGCGGATGCGGTCGAGCTCCTCCATGATGGAGGGGCCCCCGGCGCGATGGATGGCTCCGTCCACGCCGCCGCCCCCGGCGAGATCCGAGTTCGCCGCGTTGACGATCGCGTCGGAGGGGACTTTCGTGATGTCTCCGGTCGCGAGCCGGATGCGGCGGGAGCCGAGCGCGAGCTCTCTCACGAGCGCAGTCTAGCACTCCGCCCTCGGCAACGCCTAGTAAGCTATACTCCGCGGCCGATGACCGCCGCCGATGCCGCGCTCGCGCGCCTCAGGGAGGGGAACGCCCGTTTCGTCGCCGCGCTCGGCCGCCGCGAGACGGCGCGCCGGCTGGAGCTCGCGCGCGAGCAGCGCCCGTTCGCGATCGTGCTGGGCTGCTCGGACTCGCGCGCGCCGGCCGAGCTCCTGTTCGATCAGGGCCTCGGGGACCTGTTCGTGATCCGCGTGGCGGGGAACATCGTGGCCCCCTCGCAGGTCGGGAGCGTGGAGTTCGCGGCGTCGCGGTTCGGCACCCGCCTCGTCGTCGTCTTGGGGCACTCGCAATGCGGTGCGATCCTCGCGACGCTCGAGGAGGTGCGGCGTCCCGTGGAGAAGCAGTCGCCCAACCTGCGCTCGATCGTCGGACGGGTCCGGCCGGCCGTCGAGAGGCTGCTGGCGAGCGGTCTGGAGGGCGACGCCCTCGTCAGGGAGGCGGTGCGGGCGAACATCCGCGCGTCGGCGGACCATCTCCGGCACGGCTCGGAGATCCTGGAGGAGCTGATCCGCCAAGACGGGCTGCGGGTGGTGGGCGCCGAGTACTCGCTCGAGACGGGCGCCGTCGAGTTCTTCGACTAGCCGCTCTGAGCCCTCTCCCCCGCCGGGGAGGAGAGGGCGAAGTCGCGCGGCCTAGTTCTGCGGAGCCTCGAGCGGAACGCCGGGCGCGTAGTTCACGTCGGTCGGAGGTGGCGGCGGAGGAGGGGGCTCCGGCTCCTCGTCCATGCCGCCGCAGCCGGCCAGAAACGCCGTCCCGCTCAGGAGCAGCCAGGCCGTCAGCGCGAGCGCGCGCGTGTCGCTGGAGGTCTTCATTTGGGCTGTTCCGCCGTCTTCGGCTTGTCCTTGTCCTTGCCGCCGCAGCCGACGAGCACCGTGCTGCCGCCCGTCAGCAGCAGGAGCCCGAGCAGCCAGGCCCGTCCGCGTCTATCCCGTGAGCTCATTCCTTCCTCCCTGGTGTTTGGCCATTTTGGACCTGAGTGAAAAGCCGGCCCGCGGCGGGCGTGCGCCGCAGATAGTCGGAAAGCTCGGGGTTCGCGAACGCCTTCGCCAGGGCGCCGGGATCCGTGACGAAGCCCTGAACGCCGCGCGACATCAGGATCCGCTGGACCAGCGGGCTCGTGAGCAGCTCCTCGGCGGAGCGGGGATTCTGCATGGCGGGCGAGTTCACGAACGCGCCGACGATCGTCTTGTTGCTCGCGATCATGCGGACCAAAGTCGGGCTCTCGAGCGTGCCGCGCACCAGCGGCATGCTGAGGTATTCGTTCACGTTGTCGGGGTCCGACATCCGCCGGCGGAGGAGCTCGGGCGAGCCCAGCCAGGTGTGGCGGACGATGTACTCGGCGGGCTTGCGCCACAGGTAAGCCCACTCCCATCTTCCGCGCGCCGTGGGGTCCTTCGGGGGCGCCTCCTCTAGAGGCTGGAGCTTCGCGGGCGCGGGCTGCGGGGATCGCGGAGCGGCAACCGGGGCGGCCGGACGCGCGGGCGGGGCGGGCGCCAGTCCGAAAACGACGGGGCGCGCCGCGACGGCGTCGCGGACCGGCGCCTCCGCCGGGTCGTCCGCGGGAACGAGCTGAAGCTTGGCGGGCCCGGCCTCGGGCTTAGACGTCACGGAGTGAGTGAGCAGGATCGTGCCCATCGCTCCCACCCAGACTACCGCCGCGATCATGGCCGGAGGCGCCGCTTGCATACGATGAGGGTAGCGGGAAACGGCGATTACCGGCCACTTGGGAAAATTTTAGGAAGAAAACGCCGTCAAAATATGCATAATTTGCGCAAGCGCTCCGGCGCCAAAGAATTCTCTGGTCTAAGATGAGAGTGTTCCTCGCGGTCGCGGCGGCGATTTTAGCCCTCGGAGGCTGGCTCCTGTGGCGGAGCTCGGAGCCGCAGGTCTCTCCGGTCAAGCCGATCACGTGGATCCCCGAAAGGTTGACGGCCTGCGAGCGGGACGCCGATTGCATGGAAGTGACCTACACCTGCTGCTGCGACACCGAGCGCGGCGCGATCAGCGCGGCGACGCGTCAGGAGTACTACCGGCTGGCGAACCACCGCCGGCTCTGCCAAGACTGCGCCGGTGAGCCCTGCCCGCGGACGAGGCCGGCGCCGGCCCAGGTGCGCTGCGTCGAGCGCCGCTGCCGGCTGAGCTCGTGAGCCCGGCCACCTGGGCCAGCGGAGGCCGGAGCGGTCATTGCCCCGGCGGGGCCTCCGCAGCCGCGCCTCGCACATTTTGACGGCGCGGCGAGGACAGAGCGGCGGCGCCAACGCCGCCGCGTACCCGCCGGGGCAATGACCGCTTCGGCCGGCCTGCCCGCGGCCAAAGAGTCCGGCCCTAATCCTCAATCAAGGGCCGTCCTCTGCGGCCTCTTCGTTACTTCCCTCTGCGTACCTCCGCGTTACTCCGTGCT